>JALBVE010000052.1 GCA_025050575.1 Candidatus Devosia symbiotica | reverse complement strand
GTCACATGGCCGAACTGGATCTCAGAACGGATTTCCGAAGTATTTAAATCGAAGGGAAACTAGGCCTTGAGCATCGTGTGACGTTCCTGCCAGTCGATGAAGGTATCGAACTCGACCTGACGCGCCTTGGTGGTTAACAAAATGATCTGAATGATCCTGGAGCTCTGAATAATTGTGCTCAACGCGGAGAGCGGACCGGTGCGGATCGGTTTCCACTATAGACACCAGGCATTTGCTATCCGTCAGCGGCCAGAATTGTTCCTCGAATAGTGATCGATATTCCAGGCATCCCACTCCATCGGCTTGTCTTCATAGGCGATCAGCCGGTTGGCCTTTGCCCCGGCAGCCACGGTTTCGCGCTGCCGCTTCTTGTCAAATATAAACGTAATTTTGCCCGTCGCATCAAAGCTAATCCTGAACAGATCGTTTTCGAGTTCGCCATCAAATTGCACGAAGTCCGAACGGCTCTGGCCCGTAAAATTGACCAGTCGCAACTGGTCAGCGCCCAGCATGGCTAAAGTTTGCGCCGCCGAATGCCAGGGACCATTACGCGAACCGAGCATAGAGAAGATCTGGCCATATTCATTGTTGCTGTCGACATAGACCTCCGGGATCGAAATGTTGGGCAGAATGTCGTGGAACTTGTTGATCGACATCAATTTCTAGAACTCGGCGAGTATCGTACTCGGATAGTCTGCCCCGGCTTGGGTCAAGGCCATGGTGCCGAGGAATTCGAGCTCGCGTAGCAGGCGCTCGGCCTTGCGATTGTTATCTTTGTTCTTGATCACCTAGGTCAGTGTACTGCGGTAATATTGCAGACAAAGCTCGCCATTCCAGGTCGGAAATTTGCTGTTCGGGGCATTCATAGCGGCGCCCAGCCGATCCAGGAATGGCACAATGCCTTCTAGCTTGACTTTGGAGTACCCGAGATGCCGCACTCTTAGCCGGATGCCGCACTCGATCATGGCGCGGGTCGGACCGCCGTCGCCATAGCCATAGTTCATCACCACTTCATCTTGGGCGGCTTTGGGCTCATAGCGCTTCCATGCACCCATAATCTCGGACACAGACAGATCCCTATTATAAATAGTGAAGATCTCTTCAGCTCTCAATGGCGCTGGGCAGTGATCAGCTGGGCCTTGGTCATCGTGCCGTCAATGCCGCGCCAGTGAAAGCTATCATAGGGGAAGCGATCGGTATCGTTCCAGCTCAGTTTGCTAGTAACAAAATATTTTAGCCTGACTTGTCCATGATCTGCGGCAGATTAGCCGAATAGCCAAAAGTGTCAGGCAGCCAGACCATCTTGGGATCGACACCAAAATTTTCCAGATGGAAGCGACGGCCGCGTATGATCTAGCGTACCAGGGACTCGCCGGAAACGATGTTGACGTCTGGCTCCACCCATATGGCGCCTTCGATCTCGAACTGGCCCGCCTGCACTTGTTCCAATAGGCAAGTCGATAGCTCAAGATAATCCTGCTTGAGGCAGTCGAACAGCACCAACTGGTTATACATGAAGATAAATTCAGGGTACTCCTTCATCAGGTTGAGCACCGTGGCGAAGGATCGCGCGGTCTTGTCGCGCGTATGCATCATCCGCCAGAGCTAGCCAACATCGAGATGGATGGAGCCGGCCGCAGTGATCTGCGGCTAGTTCTGGCTATCGACCAGGGTGTAGACTTCGGCGGCAATCATTTCGGTAGCGTCCAGCGAAGCCACAAAGGCCTCGGTATGACCGTCGCGGCGATCAAGCACCCGCAGCGCTCGCTCGACAATAGCCAGGATGGCGTGGCGGCGCAGATCCTATTGTTGCAGCCGTCTTACCATCTCCAGCAGGATCATTAGCTCGTAATAGAGCTTTTCGGTGTGCGTATTGCGCACGGCGCAGGAACGCCGCAACAATGTCGGGCAGCAGCCAGCCAAGCATGATGGCGACTTCTATAACGCACCCCTCCTGAGCCTGCCGCGCGATCCACGCAACGCGAGCGCCAGCAGGAAACCAAGGACCGGCTGCCCGACAATTGCCGAAAAGAAAATGAAATTGACCGCGGTCCAGAGCGCTTCTAGAAACGCCCGGCGGGTTAACAGGCGCCGGTAGTTATCAAGCCCCACCCAACTCCAATTGACCGATGTGATCTCGACCAGCTCAAGATTAGTAAAGGAATAGGCGAACGCCCAGGCGATAAAATAGAGCAGCGCCCCCAAGAGCAATATTGCCGGCAGGACGCCCAGCAGGAGTAATCCATAATTAGCCGTCAACCAGGAACGAATCTGGCGTTGCATAGCAACACATCCGTAGGAACGGGGAAAGGTGGGCAATTCGGGCATTGCCCGGGAAGGACCTGGAAGAAACCGACTATTGGTAGGTGATGATGTTCTCTTCCCCGAACTCGTCCACTAAACCGGCGTGATACCCGGCAATGGCGTCATCGACCGAAGCACCATCAAGAATGGTTGCCGTCATATTCTAGACCAAAGCCGAAACCCGTTGATAGCCAGGATAGGTGTTGCGATCCATGATATCTGCCGCAAGCTTGGTAGCAGCAGCCAGGTAGGGATCGGCCTGATATTCTGCAGATCTTAGGCATTCTGCCCACCCTGTTTCCGGCACTCGACAGCATTCGTGAAGATGTCTTCGCCGCCAACGGCGAGCTGATCCGGCTTCTGCTACAGCGGATCGACGGCGCTGAGATCACCAGCCTGCAGACACTGGCGGAACCGCAACAAATGTGGCGTGCCTGAACGGTCTATAAGCAGCCTTGGCGACCTGCTACTGGCCTTCGATCAGCTCAACGAGCGCCTGCTCGCGTCAGGCGCCGGTAATGCAGAACGGGCTGCCTGGCGCAGTCAGCAATAGGCCGACAACGCCACCAATAACCAGCGCCGCTCCAGCAAGTCGCCGACCTGGTCGATGTCGGCCGCGGCTGGAACCATAAAGCGCCAGCGTACTCACTACTACCCCCGGAATGGTGCCGACGCCAAATGACACCATCAACAGGCCACCCAGCAGCGGATTGCCCGTCAGAACCGAATTGAACAGCGCCGCATAGACCATCGCGCAAGGCGTCGCGCCCCAAGCAAAGCCGGCGATCAGCGCCATCTCGGGCATGTTCAGCACAGGCGAACCGCGCCAGCGACCGACCGCGCTGGCCAGCGGCGCCAGCATCCGGTCCGCCAGTGCCAGACTGGGCACCACGCCGGCCGTAGCCAGCCCGGTCCAGATGACCACCAGCGCCGCCACCCATTGCAATACCGCATGAGTACCCGCAAAATTCAGACTACTATAAAGTCCGACGCCAAATAGACTAAAGGCCAGCCCACTCAGACCATAGGCCGTAATGCGCCCTGTCTGCAACAGCGCCAGCCGGCGCACGATAGTGCCGCGATCGGCGGGATTCGGACCAAGCAGCATCAGCGAACAGCCGATCGGGCCGCACATGCCCACGCAATGTAAGCTTGATGCAAAGCCTAGCGTCAGCCCCCAGATGATGACAGTCAACAGCATCGGTCACTCGCCATGTCCGGCACATTGGTTACCCTATTGTCCCAACAAGCCTGATCAATACACGCGGCCATCGCCTACTCCCCTGTCTCAGCACAGAGCTTATCGGCGCCCCAGACTTGTCGATAAATGCGGCTTAGACATTGATCCAGATCAATGAGGCTCCCCAGCCCAATCACTATCAAGAGACCGAATGTGGCAAATTTTGCGACCATCGTAACACTAGGGGGCACCGGTGAGATATTCAGGTTGGGCAATAGGACTTGGAGCAGGCGCCTTAGGGGCGATCATGTTTTCCGGTCTAGCCGTCGATGATGCTTTTCGCATCCATATGGGCATCCTGACCTTTATTCTGGGTCTTGGCGCGATCATCGCGATCCGGTTACCACAGCCCGCTGCAGACGCGGAAGATACAACCGGCTATATGGATGGCCCTGTTCGCATCGGCTCCATCCTAACCGTGTTCTGGGGTGTTATCGGCTTTACGGTGGGCCTGGTTGCAGCCCTCCAACTAGCCTTTCCCGAACTCAATTTTGGGCCCTGGTTCAATTTTGGTCGCATCCGGCCGCTGCACACCTCCGCGGTGATTTTCGCGTTTGGCGGCACAGCACTTATAACGACCAGCTTCTATGCGGTGCAGCGCACCACGCGCGCCCGCCTGTTCGGCGGCGATCTGGCCTGGTTCGTGTTCTGGGGCTATCAACTGTTCATCGCCATGGCGGCCACTGGCTATCTGTTGGGTATCACCCAGAGCCGCGAATATGCCGAGCCCGAATGGTATGTCGACATCTGGCTGACCATTGTCTGGGTCGCCTATCTCATACTTTTCTTAGGGACGCTGCTCAAGCGCAAGGAACCCCATATCTATGTGGCCAATTGGTTCTATTTGGCCTTCATCGTCACGGTGGCGCTGCTGCACGTCGTCAACAATCTGGCCGTGCCAATGTCGTTCTTCGGCTCGAGAAGCTATTCGCTGTTCTCTGGCGTCCAGGACGCGATGACTCAGTGGTGGTATGGCCACAACGCTGTTGGCTTCTTCCTGACCGCCGGTTTCCTGGGCATGATGTACTACTTCCTGCCCAAGCAGGCCGAGCGGCCGGTCTATTCATACCGACTGTCGATCATCCACTTCTGGGCCCTGATTTTCCTCTACATCTGGGCCGGTCCGCATCACCTCTACTACACAGCGCTGCCTGACTGGGCACAGACTCTGGGCATGGTGTTTTCCATCATGCTGTGGATGCCTAGCTGGGGCGGCATGATCAACGGTCTGATGACGCTGCGTGGCGCCTGGGACAAGATGCGCACCGACCCCATCATTCGCATGATGGTTCTCGCGGTCGCCTTCTATGGCATGTCGACCTTTGAAGGGCCGGTCATGTCGATCAAGTCGGTCAATGCGCTTAGCCACTATACCGACTGGACCATCGGTCACGTGCATTCGGGTGCTCTGGGCTGGGTTGGTATGATCTCGTTCGGCGCCGTCTACTTTATGGTGCCGCGCCTGTGGAAGCGCGAACGCCTCTATTCCCTGCGCATGGTCAACTGGCACTTCTGGCTCGCCACGCTTGGCATTGTTGTCTACGCGGCGGTTATGTGGGTATCCGGTATCATGCAGGGCTTGATGTGGCGCGAATACGATAGCCAGGGTTTTCTGGTCTATTCCTTCGCCGAAAGCGTCGCCGCGCTTCACCCATATTATGTGATGCGCGCAGCTGGCGGCTTGCTCTATCTGGCCGGTAGTGTGGTGATGGCAGTCAATATCGGCATGACAATTGCCGGGCGAACCCGGACCGAAAAACCAATGCCCGCCCCCGCCCAACTGCAACCGGCCCAGTAGGAGTATTCCATGTCATTTCTCGCCAAGCATGACATCATTGAACGCAACGCTTCGCTCCTACTAATGGGATCACTGGTAGTGGTCTGCATCGGCGGTCTGGTTGAAGTCACCCCGCTTTTCTTCTTCCAGAACACTATCGAAAAGGTCGAGGGGATGCGGCCATATACCCCTCTCGAACTGGCCGGACGCGATATCTACATCCGCGAAGGCTGCTATGTCTGCCATAGCCAGATGATCCGCCCGTTCCGCGACGAAGTCGAGCGCTACGGCAATTACTCGCTGGCCGCCGAGTCTATGTATGACCACCCGTTCCAGTGGGGTTCCAAGCGCACCGGCCCCGATCTGGCCCGGGTCGGGGGGCGCTACTCCAATGAGTGGCAAGTTCAGCATCTGACTGACCCGCGCTCGGTTGTGCCCGAATCCATCATGCCGAGCTACGCCTTCCTAGCTAAGGCCACGCTCGACTATCGCACGATTGACGGCAAGCTGCAGGCCAATGCCCATGTAGGCGCGCCCTATAGCCAGGAGATGATCGACAATGCCGCGGCCGACCTGGTGGCCCAAGCAACGCCCGATTCAGACAACGCGGCCGTTACCGAACGCTATCCCAAAGCCGTGTTCGGTAACTTCGACGGCGCCGCCAGCCGCATCACCGAGATGGATGCACTAGTCGCCTATTTGCAGATGCTGGGGACGCTGGTCGATTTCGACAGCTACGATACCCAGGCCAACTTCCGCTAGGGGTCCCGAGATGGATTATGACAATCTTCGACACTTCGCCGACTCCTGGGGGCTGCTCTACTTATTTATCATTTTTCTTGGTGTGGTGATCTTCCTGTTCCGTCCCGGCGCTAAACAGCAGGCGGTTGAAGCAGCCATGATTCCGCTACGGGATTCTGATGAGGGAGCTGACTCCAAATGAGCATGCACAAAAACCTTGATAAGCATACGCCCAATAGAGAAGTCGATGAATTCAGCGGCATCGACACCACCGGCCACGAGTGGGATGGAATCAAGGAGCTCAACAATCCCCTGCCACGTTGGTGGCTATGGACCTTCTATGCCTGCATCGCTTTCGCGGCGGTCTACTCGGTGTTCTACCCCGCCTGGCCGATCGGATCTGCAGCGACACCCGGCCTGTTGGGCTATTCCAGCCGCGCCGAACTCGCCGCCACCATAGACGCCGTACAAATTAGCAATCAGTCAATGCTGAGCACGATCGCTGACGCGCCGATCACCGACATCATCGCCGATCCAGAACTGGCACGTTTCGCCATGGCGGCGGGGGCATCAGCCTTCAAGGTCAATTGCATCCAGTGCCACGGCACCGGCGCCTCAGGCGGCCCCGGTTACCCCAATCTGAACGATGATTCCTGGATCTGGGGCGGCACCATTGACGATATTTACACCACTATCTCGCATGGGGTGCGCTCGCCTACCGATCCGGATACCCGTATCAACACCATGCCCAGCTTCGGTGCAGACGAACTGCTCGACAAGGATTCGATCGACACGGTGGCGCGCTATGTTGCAAGCCTGTCAGGGCTCGAGGGCGGCATCAATTCGCCGGAAGGCGCTGTGATATTCGCCGACAATTGTGCCGTCTGCCACGGCGAGAATGCCAAGGGTGTCGCCGAACTGGGTGGGCCTGACTTAACAGACGCGATCTGGCTCTATCAGAGATCGCTTGAATCCATCCAAGCCCAATTGCAAAAGCCGCGCCATGGGATGATGCCATCCTGGTCGGAAAAGCTCAATGACGTCACTGTCAAGGAACTGGCAGTCTATGTCCACGCCTTGGGCGGCGGCCAATAGCCTGTCATCGACAACATGCATCCATATTGTTGGAGAATTAGCGGGGGGGCGTCGCGACACCCCCCCTTTTTTCGCTATGGACGAGCGGCACCAATCGGTCCGTTGACCCAGATCAATGTTAGTCTGTCTGGACATGCGACAAGATGTTGAGGAAAGCGTAATATTATGACCACATCTGACGACAGTCCGCTTGGCACCCTGGACCAGCACGACGTCGAGGCTGTCAACTCGGCCAAACTGCGACAGCCGCTTTATGCGGCGCGACGCAAAATCTTTCCCAAGCGCGCCGAGGGCGCATTCCGTCGCTTCAAATGGCTGGCTATGGCCGTCACCCTGACAATTTATTACGTAACCCCCTGGCTGCGCTGGGATCGTGGCATCTATGCGCCCGATCAGGCGGTGCTACTCGACCTGGCCAATCGACGCTTCTACTTCTTCTTCATCGAGATCTGGCCACAAGAATTCTACTATGTCGCCAGTCTCCTGGTCATGGCCGGCGTCGGACTGTTCCTGATCACCTCCACCGTCGGCCGCGCCTGGTGCGGCTATGCCTGTCCGCAAACGGTCTGGGTCGATCTGTTCCTGGTCGTGGAATGTGCCATCGAAGGGGACCGCAATGCCCGCATCAAGCTCGATGCCGCACCCTGGGAGCCGACCAAACTCGTCAAACGCGTCAGCAAGCACGCGCTCTGGCTGTTGATCGGCGTGGCTACTGGCGGCGCCTGGATCTTTTATTTCGCCGATGCCCCTACCTTGCTCAATGACGCGATTCATTTCCAGGCGCCCATGGTCGCCTATATCACCGTCGCCGTTCTGACCGCCACAACCTATACTTTCGGTGGCCTGATGCGCGAGCAGGTCTGCACCTATATGTGCCCCTGGCCACGCATCCAGGCGGCCATGCTCGACGAACACTCGCTGACCGTCACCTATAATGACTGGCGCGGCGAACCGCGTGGCCGCCATTCCAAAAAGGCTATCATAGCCGGCGTGCCGCAGGGCGATTGCGTCGATTGCAACGCCTGCGTCGCGGTGTGCCCCATGGGCATCGACATCCGCGAAGGCCAGCAGCTAGAATGCATTACCTGTGCCCTGTGCATCGACGCTTGCAACAATGTCATGGACAAACTAGGCCGCGAGCGGGGTCTCATCTCTTACGCTACCTTAGCCGACTATAATGCCAATATGAATCTGGCCGTAACCGAGGGGCATATCGACCCTATTCGGGTGCGCGACGCGGCCACGGGCGGCTTTGTCAGCAAGGTCCGGCACACCAATTGGCGATCAATCCTGCGCCCGCGCACGGCGATCTATTTCGTGGTCTGGGCCAGTATCGGCCTGGCCATGCTGACTGCGCTATCCCTGCGCGCGCCGATCGGCATTAATGTGCTGCATGATCGCAACCCGGTATTCGTCTTGCTGTCGGACGGCTCGATCCAGAATGGCTATGACGTCAAGATCATCAATATGACAACTCAGCCGCAGGACATGGTATTTTCCATTGCCGGGCTGCCAGGCGCTACGCTGACGACACCAGGCGCGACCAACAACCCAACCACGCAACTGCAATTGATCGTCGAGCCCGATCTGGTTTTGCCACTCCGTGTCTATGTCAGGGCGCCAGCCATCGAACGGGACGGGCAGGTCAATTTCACTATGACAGTCGCTAATGCCGATGGCAGCGATAGCGTCAGCGCCCAGGTGCGCTTTGAAACCCCACAGGATTGAGCCATGGCCTCCACCACATCTAAGCCATTCACCGGCCGTCACATGCTTCTGCTCAGCGTCTGTTTCTTTGTCGTGGTGCTGGCCGCAAACCTGACCATGGCGATTTCCTCGGCCCGGACCTGGACCGGCCTGGTTGTGACAAACAGCTATATCTCCAGCCAGAACTTCCAGACCGTGCACGACACCATCGCTCGCCAGATCGCAGCCGGTTGGAAACTGACCATCAGCTATGATGGAGAATTGGTACGCTTCGCCGCCATTGATGGCGCTGGCGCACCGCTGGCCCTGACCGGCGTCAGTGCCTTTGTGCGCCGGCCCGTGGGGGGGTATGACGACACCACCTTACCCATGCAATTGCACGACAACCAATATGTCGCCGCCATTGATCTGCCGACCGGCGTCTGGGATATCACCGTCACCACTGACGACACGCCATTAGGCGCCATCAGCTATGAACACCGGGTCACGGCCAGGTGAGTGCCATCGCACTAGGCTCGATAGATGATCAGGCCGATCTCGGCGCCTTTGTCACGCGTGGTGCTGAAGGAGTGGATGAAATCTGCTTTGCCGTGCCTGACGCCTATTGCGCTGCCTGCATCGACACCATCGAAACCGCGCTACGGCAAACCCCGGGTGTTATGGCCGCCCGAGTAAATCTGTCGCAGCGCCGCGTAACCATCCGCTATGGTGCCGATACCGAACTCGGTGCTCTCCCCACTCGCATTACTCGCAGCGGCTATCGCAATTTCCCCGTCGATGCCGCTGTAGACTCTGGCCAGGATGCGGCACTGTCTGAACTGGTTCGCGCCATGGCAGTCGCCGGCTTTGCCGCCGGTAATATCATGTTGTTTTCGGTCTCGGTCTGGGCCGGCGCCGACGAGTCGACGCGGATACTGTTTCACTGGCTCTCGGCGCTGCTGGCATTGCCGGCTATTGTCTATGCTGGCCGGCCGTTCTTCCATTCGGCCTGGGCCGCGCTGCGCGTTGGTCATACCAATATGGATGTTCCCATCAGCATCGGTGTGGTACTGACCACGGCACTGAGTCTGTTCGAGACCATCACTGGGGGCGAGCAGGCCTATTTCGATGCCTCAACCATGCTACTGTTCTTCCTGCTAGCCGGTCGCACGCTCGATCACCTGATGCGCAAGCAGGCGCGCAGCGCAGTCGACAATCTCGCCCATCTCTCACCGCGCGGCGCTTATCAAATTCTCGACGATGGCAAACGCGCCTTCGTGCGACTAGCCGATATCGTGCCCGGCATGCGCTTTGTTCTGCGCGCTGGCGACCGGGTGCCGGTTGACGCTATCGTCGTATCGGATAGCGGCCAGATCGACATGGCCATGGTTAATGGCGAATCTATCCCTCTATCCGCCCTGCCCGGCGTGGTACTTCCAGCTGGCGCCA
This sequence comes from Candidatus Devosia symbiotica, assembly GCA_025050575.1. Classification (GTDB taxonomy): domain Bacteria; phylum Pseudomonadota; class Alphaproteobacteria; order Rhizobiales; family Devosiaceae; genus Devosia; species Devosia symbiotica. The sequence continues at coordinate 2,000 of JALBVE010000052.1, read as the reverse complement.
TCAACCTGCTGGGCACCATTGAGATCAGCGCCAACAAGCCCTCCAGCGAGTCTTTTCTAGCGCGCATGGCCGCCTATGTCGCCGCCGCCGAGGACACTCGCACCCGATACCGACGCCTTGCCGACCGCGCCGCGCAACTTTATGCCCCCGTCGTACACCTGACCGCTGCCGCTACCTTTGTCCTGTGGATACTGCTTGGCGTAGATTGGCACACTGCCCTGCTCAATGCTGTGGCCGTACTGATCATCACCTGCCCCTGCGCCATGGCCCTGGCCGTGCCGATTGTGCATGTGGTTGCCGCCGGTCGGCTGTTTGCCAATGGCGTGGTAATGCGCGACGGCTCGGCCCTTGAACGCATGGCCGCTGTCAGGATCGCCGCTTTCGACAAGACCGGCACCCTGACCCGGGGCAAGCCCCGTTTGGTGGAACAGTCCCCGCCCGACCCTACACTGCGGACCATCGCCGCGCGCCTGGCCGCGCAAAGCAATCATCCCCTGTCTCGCGCCATCGCCGAGACAAATGGCACAACTACGGATGCTAGGCTAGACGTGACAGAAATCGCCGGTCAGGGAGTGGAGACCAAGATCGACGGAATCTATTGGCGCCTGGGCAGTGCAGCCTTTTGCGCCGCCGACGACAAGGGGCCGGACGCATCCAGCCATGTCTGGCTGGCGCGCAATGGTCAGCCGGTTGCGCTATTCGCCTTCGAGGACCGGCTACGAAGTGATGCCGCGCCCACAATAGCCGCAATGCACGCCCTGCACGTGCCCGCCCATATCCTGTCCGGAGATCGGGAGAGCGCCGTAAAATCCGTGGCCACCGCCATCGACGCCGCTTCCTGGTCCGCCAGCCTAGCGCCCGAGGATAAGCAGGCCGCCATCGCCGCGCTGCGGGCAGCCCATGGCGCGGTATTGATGGTTGGCGATGGCATTAATGACGCACCGGCCCTGCGCGCGGCCGATGTCTCGATTGCCCCGGCCAATGCCGCCGATATTGGCCGCGCGGCCGCTGATTTCCTGCTCACCAATGACCGGCTCACTGGCGTTCCCTTTGTGCTCGCGATGGCACGGCGGACCGATGCGCTGGTCAGACAGAATCTGGCATTTGCCATGCTCTATAATGCCGTGGTGCTGCCACTGGCCATTACTGGACATGTCACCCCGTTGGTCGCGGCCATTGCCATGTCAGCCTCGTCCATAATCGTGGTACTGAACGCCCTCCGCTTGCGTCTGGGAACGGGATCTGCCGATCAACCAATACGCGCCGAGGTGACGTCATGAATGGCCTGATATTCCTTATCCCCTGCGCCATTGGCCTGGGCATATTAGCGCTGCTCGGATTTTTCTGGGCCCTGCGCAGCGGGCAATATGACGATCTCGAGGGCGCCGCCCAACGCATCCTGCTGGACGACAAGCCCCTGTCCGAGGACTGACTGCCGTATATCTAAGACCATTCGCCAAAAGGAAATTGGTGGGCCCACCAGGACTCGAACCTGGAACCAGACCGTTATGAGCGATCAGCTCTAACCATTGAGCTATAGGCCCCCATTCGCCTCATAGCAGGGTCACAGCGACTGGCAAGAGGCAATTGGATTTTCTCTCCTTCCTGCCCGACAAACTCCGGACCCGCGCCCCGGCGTGGCGCTCGCACGATCAAAAAGTGACCACACTGCTCTGTGCCGTTGCTCCGTCTATCTCGCGCGCCATCCGCTCTGCGTTCGCAGAGCGCCCAATCTGACAGGATAATCATGCGCGACGGCGACATCATCAATAGCTTGGTCAACGGCCTAGCGGTCATTGCCTGTTTTGATGAGGAACGTGCCAGTCTATCGATCACCGATGTTGCCCGGCGCGCTAATCTTGAGCAGGCCACCGCCCGACGCTGCCTGCTCACCCTGACCCATCTGGGCCCAGCTATGACGGCAAATTCTTTCGCCTGACGCCGCGCAGATCCACGAATCCTCCTCGGCTGCCGTGCTCGACAACACTGAAATTCTTTAC
>JALBVE010000051.1 GCA_025050575.1 Candidatus Devosia symbiotica | reverse complement strand
TGGTTCCAGAGGAATGCTGACTTCTTTGATTGTGCGTCGTCGGACGAATTTCACTATGAGCGCAGACGTTGAATCATGTGCTTGTGGGTGTCGGTACGGCACACGCCAAGCTTTGATGGAGTGAATGCCTTTGGCCGACCTTTCAAATTTTCCGATCACGCAGATATGGCCTGCCGCTAATCCGGACGTTATCCAGCTCTATTCGCTGCCGACGCCTAATGAGGTCAAGGCATCGATCATGCTGGAGGAGACCGGACTGGCTTATGAGGCGTATCTGATTGATATCGGCAAGAACGAGACCTGGAGCGCTGAATATCTGTCGCTGAATCCCAATGGCAAGATCCCGGCGATCATCGATCCAGATGGGCCGGGCGGCGAGCCACTGGCTCTGTTCGAGTCGGGCGCCATCCTGCTCTACCTTGCTGAGAAGACCGGTCAGTTTCTGTCTTCCGATGGGTGATGTTCCAGATGGCGGCCATAGGGCCGCTGTTTGGCCAACTCGGCTTCTTCCACAAATTTGCTGGTCGGGACTATGAAGACAAACGGCCACGCGACCGATACACCGCCGAATCCAAAAGACTGCTTGGCGTTCTGGAAACCCGGCTTGCCGACCGCGAATGGCTGATGGATGACTATTCCATCGCCGATATCGCGACATTGGGCTCGGTGCGCAATCTGGTTGGCTTTTATAGGGCTGGCGAGTTGGTGGACTATGCCAGGTTGCAGCATGTTCCGGCCTGGCTGGAACGAGGTCTGGCGCGGCCAAGCGTGCAGCACGGGCTGGAAATCCCTAGACGACCAGACTAGCCCTGCGGCAAATGGGCACTGTACAAAAGCATGTAGGGCGTGCGCGATGAAGGGCAGGACACTGCTATTGCAGACCCACCTGCGCCGGCGCGATCAGCGGGCGGTGCTGTTCAGATTTTTGGCGATGATAAGATATTGCCGACCTTGTTCGGTCTACCGATCTGGAGCAGACGCAGGCCCGTTGAGACGCGCTCGATATAATCCCACTGCCAGATTGCTTCGGCAGGAATCTTGGTGCGGGTGGTCAGATAGTGGACATGGCCGCGGGCGATGGTATGCGCATTGCGGCCGGCGATGCCATCATGCCAGACGCGCAGAATAAACCTAGATCATAAGTCGGTTCGATGGCCAAACCGTCCGGTTCGATGAATTTGAACTGGGGATCTTCGCTTTCCGACACGAGCAAAATATTGGCCGCTTGTGGATCGCCATGGGCCAGAATGGCGTTTTGCGGTCGATAGGCAGCAGCCCAATCGCGGCAATACATCAAAACGATGTCGATCACGTTCTGAGCACAGGGCGGGCCTGTCGCCGATCACAGCGCCAAGATGGATTGCGCCAGATCATTGGCCTTGTCCGCGCCGGTGCTGTCAGGGAAATCTGCCGATACAGACATCCAGGCCTTGAGCAGGGTGGCACACATGATGTCCGCCTGTCGCTCACTGGGCAGAGCCAGCGATTCAAGACTGTCGCGCAGACGTTCAAGCAGCATGGCGCCGCGAGCGGGATCGTGACGGAGCAGCTGCGCATAGCCCTTGCCTGCCGCGTGACCCAGAACCAGAGCTTCGTGCCAGGTCGGTATCGGCGGCCGGGGTACTGACCTTGAGGATGGCTGTGTCGCCGCTGGCGGTGGTCACCTCAGCGAGGAAGGCGGCAGTTCCACTGAGCAGTATCCTGCTCAATGCCAGCAAGTACCTCGTCGAGGGTAGCCAACCAAGCCAAGCCGGGCTCACCTTCGGAGATGGCACGGCGTTGCACTCTATCAGGTATGTGGAAGCGCCTCCCCGTAGGTTCGCCCTGATTCGGGGACGATGGCGCGGCAGTAGCCGCATTGCTCTGGCGGTCATCGTCAACTGTGATCTTGTAATGACGGTCCAGACCTACCGTAACGGTGGCCCAGGCCGATGTGTTGGTGCGAGCCTGGTGGTGGTCGAAAGCCGCTTGATCCACAAAGTCTTCCGAGACCAGAAAGTGCTCCGGCCTGGTCTGACTCTGGCTAACCTCAAAGCTGATGCAGCCTCACTCGATAAGGGTCAGGCCGATGTGGGCAGGCAGGGCGGCCGCAACCTGGGCGATGCGGTCAGGCGGGACTTCGAGATATCCCTCAAGTCGCACCTTGCCCATGGCTAGACGCTCCCGACTGTCTTGAACCGAATGCGCGGGTGCACCTCGTTCTGGCTCATCACCATGGTCTGCGGACATGGGAATGAATGCCGAGAGAGGTGATCAGGACCAGGATTTCCCCGGCCTTGGGCCCGCCCGCTCATAGGCGGACTGAATGGCACCGATGAATTGCTGCAGGCGCGAGGGAGCCATGGCCAGATGGCGATTATCGCCGTCGCCGACCATGGCGTTGGCAAAGTCTCGTTCCCATTGTGGCCCGAGCGTTAGCAGCGGCAGATTGCCGTCGGGGCCGAGATCGGCGGCGCAAAGCTGGCGAGCCAGGCGGCAGCGGACATGTTCAGCAATCATCTGCACCGATCGGCCATTACCAGCGATTTCGGCAATGCCTTCGAGAAGGGTCGACAGATCGCGGATGGAAATGCGCTCGTTGAGCAGCGTCTGCAGCACGCGCTGGACGCCCGAGACGGTGATGGGGCCGGGCACGATGTCCTCGACCAGTTTCTGCTGTTCCTTGGGCAAGCCCGAGAGCAGCGAAGGATTGGCTTGATCCAGGTGGCAGGCAGACCAAAGGTGGGTTCGGTGGCATGATGGCCCGGCAGGTCGATTTGGTTGCCATATGTTGTCGAGAATGCGTACCGGGGGCATGACGAAGCCGAGTTCGGTCGCCAGCTAGCGGCGCAGGGCTTTGATCTGCTCGGTGAGGCGATCGGAACCGTTTTCGTCTTCCTTGACCGGGCTGAGCAGACCATAGCCGAGCTCGAGCTTGAGTTCATCGATCTTGAGACTGTCGGTAATGGGTTGTTCGTCGGTCTGCGCCTGCTGCCCGCCCGGGCAGGGCTGGCGCTTTGGTGGCCGTGGTGATGGCAGCGCCGGTGGTACGCTCATCCTTGGTCCAGGCCGAACGCCAGGCGACATAACCAACGAAGTCGGCAATGCTGAGGAACGGCACAATGGGCATGCCGAGCAGGAATGCCAAGATGCCGATGACGGCCGATGACATGCCCAGGGCGCGGGGATAGCCGGTGAACTGAGCTGAAAGAGTCTTGTTGGCCGAGCCGATAACACCGGACTTGGACACCAAGATACCAGCAGCCGTCGACACGATCAGCGCGGGGATCTGGGAGACCAGACCGTCACCGATAGTGAGCGGGGTACAGACATTGCCAGCCTCCTGAATGGAGAGGCCTTCCTGCATCATGCCGATGAAGATGCCAGCGATGATGTTGATAAAGGTAATGATCAGGCCAGCAATGGCGTCGCCGCGAACGAATTTGGACGCGCCATCCATGTTACCGAAGAAGGCGCTTTCGCTCTCGCGTTCGGCACGACGCTTCTTGACAAAATCTTCGTCAATTAAGCTAGCGCTGAGATCGGCGTCGATAGCCATCTCCTTGCCCGGCATGGCGTCGAGGCTGAAGCAGGCGGCTACTTCAGCGATGCGGCCCAAACCCTTGGTGATGAGGATGAAATTGACCAGCATCAGAGTGGCGAACACCGCTACCCCAATGACGAAATTGCCGAAGGCCTCGATCACGTGGCCGGCGGCCTGGCGGCCGGTGGGCAGGTCGGTCATCTAGTTCTTAAACGACGGAGTGCCGTTCATCGAGGTCGGGTACATTGCTATCCTCGTCGGCATATTGGTTAAGCTTGTTGCGCAGCGTCCGACAGGAAATCGGCACTGTCGCGCGCGATGGCGGCGATTACCGCTGCGACCAGTTCGGCATCGGGCGGCACGGGGATGTATTCTTTGGCGCCGGCGCGAATGGCGTTGACAGCTGCAGCAGCATTGGCCTCGACGCCACAAGCAACCACGGGAATGGCAATACGTTCTGCCTCCAGCCCGGCGCTGAGCCCGGCAATGTCCATGACCACATCGATCAGCAACAGGTCGGCGCCACGCCCAGCGCGCAGGGCTGCCAGCGCGATCTCCACCGATGGGGTATGCGCGACCTTGGCGCCACCCTGCATGGCCATCAAATGCAGGGCAAGCTTGCGACCAATCGTGGCCGCGAGTTCGATGGCGTCGTGCTGAGCCTGGGCGATTGCGTCGTCCAGTGCAGCGGACATTTCCGCGCTGTGGATAGCCAGAGTGCCTGCGGCTGATGCCAGGGTCTGGACGGCCATCGCCGGGGCGCCGCGCTCGCCGGCGGCCAAGCCCTCTGAATAGGCATCCTCGCGTGCCCGGGCGACAGGTTAGGCGACCAGATCTTCAAGCGCAGATGGCTCGTGCGGAGCACGACCTGGTTTTCCGCTCCATTGAAGTCGAGTTCGGCACTGACTTTAACGCGGGCACGGCCAGCGCCGACAACATTGGCCAGCATGTCCTCAATACGGGTGCGCATGAGGTTCTCGTAGTTTAGGGTCCGCTCGGTGGTCTGACCCGACAGAGCGCCGGCAGCATCGTCGCCAATTCTCGAAGCCAGGAGATTGCCCTGATCATCAACGATGGAGACATGGGTGGGGACATGCCCTAGATCGCCGCGGCCACCAGGTATTGAATGGCGCGGACTTCACCGGATGACAATTCATCGCGGACCGAAAGCACGATAGAAGCGCTGAAATCCTTGCGTTCGCGACGGAAAAGTTCGCATTCCGGCAGGACGAAATGGACATGTTCCGACTTGATTCGAGTCAGTGACTTAATGGTGCGGGCCAGTTCGCCTTCAAGCGCGTGCACATTGTTGATGTTCTGAACAAAGCTGGTGGCATCCAGCGTGGACTGCTAGTCGAAGATCTGGTAGTCGACCTAGCCACGCTGAGGGGCAGGCTGGAACCGGCCAGAGTCATGCGCAGCGTGGTGATCTGATTGCGTGGCACCAGAATGGTGTCACCCGCGCCACGCGAGCTCATACGCTACATTCTGTGTCTGCAACTCACTCATGATGGCCGAGGAGTATTCCAGGCTGAGCCTAGTATAGAGCGGTGTCAAGTTCGATGTCTGGCCCGCATGATCAAAAAGGCAAAAAAGCCAAGCATGAGCACAGCGACCGTCGCCATGGCAGCCAAGCGCGGCAACCCTATGCAGTTCATCAACTGTGCGAAATCATCCAAGCCGCCACTCGATTCAAACTGGGCTTATGCAAATGCAAAATTGCACGGTGATCGCTGGGCAAAAATTACCTAGTTGATGGTAAACAGAGTCTTAACGAATTGTTGCAGAATGCAATTTCCGACAGATAATGCCGGTCTAAATGAATGAAGGGTTCTCGCGCATGCTCAAAATTCTCGGTTGGGTGACGTCGATCAACGTGCGAAAGATGCTTTGGGCACTGGACGAACTGGGCATTGCCTATGAGCGTGAGGATTGGAGCATGCCGCTGCACGATCCCAAGGTCCCGGCCTTCCTGGCGCTCAATTCCAATGGACAGGTGCCGTGCTTATCGATGATGACTTCGTGCTCTAGGAGAGCATTGCTATCACGAGCTATATCAACCAGGCCCACGACAAGGGAGCGCTGATGCCGAGCGATGCTCGCGAGCAGGCGCGCGCGATGCAGTGGGTACTGTGGCAGAACAACGAATTGGGCAGCCATTGGAGCTACCCCCTTGCGGTCGATCATCCGCAAGGAGCCGGGCTTTGATGACCCAGACAAGCTAGCGCAGAATATTTTGGTCTGGATCGGCAAGATGGGTATCGTCGAGGCGCACTTGGCTAGGGGTGGTGCCTATGTCGCCGGCGCCAGCTTCTCACTGGCCGATATCGCGATCACCCTGGGGATTGCACCGCTGGTTCGCGATCCCCTTCGAGCATGCTGCGATGCCTGCGGCAGAAGCCTATTACAACCGTATGGCGCAACGCCCGGCTGCCGATGCCTGACTGCGCAAGGAAGCGCCATAATAGCAACAGCAAAGCCCGCCCGGCAGACCGGGCGGGCTTTGAATATCTGAGCTATGAGCGTTTCGGCTCAGCCTTCGCGATAGTGCTGGATCCAGGTCGTCCGCAATCCAGCAAGCCCATGCCTATCGATGGCCGCTTGCCAATTCAGAAATTCATCGACGCTTAGTGTGTAGCGGTCGCAGGCCTCTTCAAGGCTGAGCAAACCGCCGCGCACAGCAGCGACGACTTCGGCTTTACGGCGTATGACCCACCGCTGCGTATTGGCGGGGGGAAGATCTACAATCGTGAGCGGACTTCCGTCCGGCCCGATAACGTACTTAACGCGAGGTCGTATCTGTACGGTCATTTTACTCTCTACTAAAACCTGACCATATGATGAGTAGACTAGGGCAACTGCCTTAAAATTCGACTAAGGCAAAGCTTACAACAGGTTAAGGTCAGCGGTAATTTCCGGCGCACTGGTGCAATGCTGATTTGGCAGGATTTCCGCCAGCAAAACACCCTCAGACATTGCCTTAGGGTGCTGATGAATTCGATCTCGACAGGTGGATCTAGGCGCTGGAGTCCGTTGGCTTGGTCACGTCCGGAATGCGCACATCGGTCACCTCGATAATAGCGATCCTGCGGCTTCCCACGCTAAGAATCGATACGCCGCCGATGAAATCGACGGCTGTAACAACCCCAATCGAGACCATGCTGATGTTGACGGCCCGTCCGTTGCGTCGCTGCCCTTGATCTTGATCGAATAGACGCCGTTCGGCTTGGCGTTGTCATCGCCGCCGATATCGCCCCAGCGGGAGGTGCCTGAGCCGCTGCTTAGCGGGCCGGTTTCGGTGTAGGCCACCTGGCCGTTGGAATCCTTGATGGTCACAGTGTCGTTGGTTGCGTTGGCCGCTGCGCTATAAGTCCAGAACACGGCGTCACTGTCGGTGAGTTCGCCGGTCTTGCCCGAGGGGGTCACTATCCTTGCCTATATAGGAAACAGCATCGGACTTGGCGATATTCTGGCCAGCCAGCATCAGAGTTTCGAGAAATTCATTGGTCTTGAGTTGCTGCTCGACATCAGAGAATTACACTAATTTCTGGGTGAACTGATTGGTGTCGAGCGGATTCTGCTCCTTGAGCTGAATAGTCAGGATTCTCAGAAAAAGTGTCGAAATTGTCGGCAATGCCAGCGCGCGCCGACGATGTGGCAGACGTGTTTCTGGATCCTGATACGCCGCTGACTATGATGACATCTACTCCTTACGCGATGATGTTAACGCCGCGAGCCGTGAGGCTGCCGCGATATAGGTTGACGATAGGTGAGGCTTTCTCAAGCTCGGCGCTGTCCGATCCGTCAAGACGGAATTGCTGGTCTTGATCAGCCCGATGCTGTTGTTGACCGCCACTGAAGGGGCTCTGCTTGAGCGAGAATTGCAGGTTAGTCTTTCTGGCATCGAGCTCTGCCCATTCCAGGGCGTGCTAATCGCGCTGCATCAGGTCCAGGATTTCGGATTTTTCGACAACCAGCCTGGCATTGATCTGCCCAGAATTGTCGATGTTGAGTTTGACGTCGATACGGTCAAGCTCGGGTGGATCAAGGCGCATATGGAAAAGAGTATTGCCGTCGGTGACTTGACGCGCCAGTTCGAAAGCGAGTTGTGGCAGGTTGAGTTGCTGCTGGCTGGTCTGATAGCCGGCCTGAACCACGCGCGGCGCGACGGCGTCGACCCGGGCCGCCTGCGGTGGGATCGCGGTCGCCGCTGGGGCGTCGGTGCGGGCGTCACTGGCCGCGGCGGCTGTGACGACGAGCGTCTTGTCATCGCGCTTCCTGTCACCGGTCGGCCTGTCGTCGGCATTGTCGCAGGTGGCGACGAGCTTGACCAGCCTATTGTCAGGTTTGCTGCTATCGCCGGAATCGATGCTGCTGCTGGCAATGCCTTGATCAGTATTGTCGTTGTTGGCAGGCGCAATAGCTGGTGCGCTCGTGGTGCCCGGCTCGGCCTTGCCCATCAGAGATGGTTCGGTCAGCTTGAGGGTTGGCGTGGCCAGCACCGTTACGCTGGCGCTGGTTTTCAGGTTAGGTGCAGGATTGAGCAATTTGGCCAGTGCGGCCTAGAGATCGGCGTCAAAGACCTTGTCGGCCTTTAAGCCCAATTTGGCCATGTCATCCGGGCTGATCTTGCCGCTATTGAGCGATTGTAGAAGCGCGACTAGCTTTTCGCCCACCGTCTTGACGGCGGCAGACAGCTCAGCACTTGCCAAAGGGCCCGCATCGCCGGCTAGCAGGGTCTGCGCCAAAAGGGCCAGCGCCGTGGTCAATTGTGTGGCGGCGGCGCCCTGATCGGACGCCAGCGCAGCTGTGAGCGCGCTCAGATCGTTAAGGGAGGGCTGAGCGGACAGATCTATATTGAAATTGCCTGCTAGACCATCCAATGCGGTGTTAATGCGGCCGAATTAAGTCGGAATCGACTGCCTCGCCGGCGTTAAGTGCCTGCCTGAGGGCAACCAGGCCGTTGACCAGGTCGGGCAACATTGCCTTGGCTTCGTCACTTGTCTTGATGGGCTGGATGGCATCGATGACCGCAGCTACAGCGTCCGGATTGTTGCTGTCCTTGCCGGTTGCGCTATCCTTATCGGGCCCAAGGGCCAGGATCGCGAGTTTACCCAGGTTCAATTCCAGCTTGGAGGTGGAAGAGCCCTTGGCGTCAGCGGTCTGCTAGGCACCACTAAGCATGGCCGCAAATGCTCTCATCACGCCATTGTCGGCATCTGAACCACCCTGGGCGTTGAACCCCTTGGTGGTCGATGCGCCCAGCGGGGCCTTGGCAGTGACGGTCAGATGAGATGCCACAGTGGGGGCTCGCAAAAATAGAGACTTGTCCGCTCAGATCAATGCAAGCGGCTTGCTAAGTCGGGGTTGTTCGTTAAGATCGTTATCTGATAGATATTTAAGTGAAGTCGTTGACGCCGGCTGGTTGACTGGATGGGGACGCGCGGCAAATGTTGCGAGCGTGCGGTGCAAAGAGGTATCTAGCGGCCACCAAAATTTGGTCCGCTGGCCCTTGAACCCAACCGGATACAGGACAAAATGAACTCGCTTGATATTGCCAAGTGCCCCAAAGACACGCGCGTTGTTGTCGCGATGTCCGGCGGCGTAGATTCCTCGGTCGTGGCAGGCCTACTGGCCCGGCAGGGCTACGATGTTGTTGGCGTTACGCTGCAGCTCTATGACCATGGTGAGGCCATCCATCGCAAAGGCGCCTGCTGCGCTGGCCAGGATATCCATGATGCGCGCCGCGTGGCGGCGACTCTGAGCATTCCCCACTACGTGCTCGACTATGAAGAGCGCTTCAAGCAAAGTGTGATTGCGCCCTTCGTCAATGCGTATCAGCAGAGCGAAACGCCAGTGCCGTGCATCGCCTGCAACCAGTCGGTCAAGTTCGTTGACCTGATGACGATGGCCCGCAATCTGGGCGCTGATGTGCTGGCGACGGGCCATTATGTCCAATCGCGGCTGGGCGCGAATGGGCGACGGCAGCTATTCCGCCCGGTCGATGGCGAGCGCGACCAGACCTATTTCCTGTTCGCCACCAAGCAGGAGCAGCTCGACTATCTGCGCTTCCCGCTCGGCGGCATGGGCAAGGCCAAGGTGCGCGAGATGGCGCGCGAGATGGGCCTGGAGATTGCCGAAAAGCACGACAGCCAGGACATCTGCTTCGTGCCGCAGGGCAAATATGCCGACATCATCCGCAAGATGCACCCCGAAGCCATGGCCAGCGGCGAGATCGTGCATCTCGATGGCCGGGTATTGGGCAACCATGAGGGGATCATCAATTACACCATCGGGCAGCGCAAGGGCCTGAGGATCGCTGCGGCCGAGCCGCTCTATGTTATCAAGCTTGAGCAGAAGACGCGCCGGGTCATTGTCGGGCCGCGGGAGGCGCTCAAGACCCATACAGTGCGGCTGCGTGACGTGAACTGGCTGGGCAGCATGCCGCTGGCTGAGCTCAGCGGCGGCAATAGCGCGCCGATCGAAGTCAAGATCCGCTCGACGACAGGGCCACAGTCGGCAGTGATCCAAAGCAGGGATGGCGAGGTGTTCGTGACGCTAGCCAGCGGCGAATACGGGGTGTCTCCGGGGCAGGCCTGCGTGTTCTATGCCGATGACAGCGCCACCTCGGAAGTCTGGGGCGGTGGGTTCATTGCCGAAGCAGTGCCGCAGGTGTTTGCAGCCGCCTAGGCAAATTATTGGGCTAGAGTTTCAGTGGTCTCCGTCGTGGCCGCTGCTGCGGCTTCCTTGAGCTGCTGGTAAAAGCCAAGGCCGCCCATGGCGGTCGAGATGGCAATCAGCACTAGCAAGGCGCCCAGGATGAGCATAATCACGCGGCTATTGTTGAGGGCGAAGGGTTTTTGCTTGGGTTCGTCCATCGGAAAGCCTCACAATAAATATGCATGCACGACCCAGAGGATCGGCCATACTGCGGCATCTTACCATCAAGGTGAGATCAAAGGTAGGCACGAGTGCACGCTCCGGTGATGGGGCTGACTGCCGCATCTCCAAATTGACACCGCCAGCGCATTGACGCGGGCTCTGGTGATGCGCGCGCAACACGGCGATGCCGAGGCCTTCGGCGAATCGATCAAAGCCCATTACGATTTGATCCATCGGACCGCCTGGAAGTGGTGCGACAATCGGAGTGACGCCGAGGACATTGCCCAGGATGTCTGCGTCAAGCTGGGCGGGGCCATTGCCGGTTTTGACGGACGTTCGGCCTTCGCCAGCTGGGTCTATCGCATCACTATCAATGCGATGCGCGACCTGCAGCGGGCCAGCGGCCGACGCGGCAGGAATGCCGATGCCGAGATAACGCCCAACACCCAGCCTGCCGATCAGGAAGCGGCGGCCACCAGCCGCCAGCTCTGGGCAGCGGTGCGGGCGTTGCCGGAAAACAGCGTGACGCCGTTCTACTGGTCTATGCCGAGGAGCTGAGCCACGCGGCGGCGGAGATCATGGGCATAAGGGAGGCCGCTGCGTCCTTTCATGTGTATGCGGCGTGCAAGACCCTGAGGGGGCTGCTATGAGCGATAACGAGATGAGCGATCCCTTCGAAACACTCAAGGATGTCACGACGCCGTCCCCACATGCCCAGGCCAAAGACCAGGCGTTGGCAGCGGGCAGGGCGGCGTTTGCCGGCGCCCAGCAACAATCCGCGTCCGCATCCAAAGGAAAGCGCCAGGGCTAGCGTCTTATGTCCATCATCCCTTTCTTGAACGGGAAAACAATCATGGACATGCGTCTGCCAGTCGGCATCTTTGCCATTACCCCTGCTGGTTCTGCCGTTGAGTTACCAGCTGCTCAACTCGACAGTTTTGACGCCGGCCAGCACCGTGCTGCAGCCGCCGGTCGTCGCCAACCGGCCGGTCGCCGAGCAGGCCGATATCGTCGCAGAGAGCGAGCAGGTCATTACCAGCGCTGACAAAGTGGCAGCAGCGCCCAAACCAGCAGCAATTGACGCCGATATAGTGCTCGGATTGGCCGATGATACCATGATGACTACCGGCCTTGCCGGGGCCAGCGCGCCCATACGGTCGCCGTCCCAGAATAATCTGCAGATGCGTAGCGAATCCGTGGCGATGCCGACACCCGCCGCCTTGACGAAGGCGGGTAGCGTCATCGGCGGTCAACTGACGCAGCCGAGTGGCGATGAATTCACCAGCTTTGACGAGCAGTAGCTCAAGGCAGCAGCAGATCCGGTATCGGCCTTTTCGATCGATGTGGATACGGCGAGCTGTTCCTATGTGCGGCGTATATTGGAGGATGGCATCGTGCCCGAATCCGATACTGTGCGCATCGAGGAGATGATCAACTATTTCCCCTATGACTATGCGCCGGCGGGGGCAGCCGGGCCCCGACATTGCCCTCGTGGCGACAATGAATGCGCCGAGCGAAATGGCTTTTTTTTTAAGATGCGCTACAAGCTGCCAGGGAGCGATGTCAGCCAGTTGATCGAACAGCCGGTCACGCTAGATTGGCGTATCGCAATATCGATGAAGTCGGCCCTGAAATGCGATTTGCGGCGGAGGTTGCTGCATTCGGGCAGAAGCTGCGCGGGTCTGACTTCGGCTCCAACATGAGCTGGAGCGATATTGCCGCGCTGGCCCGCTCCGGGCGCGACGAAGATTAAAGGCGGTTATTGAGCAAAGTTCATCCAACTGATCAAATCGGCCTCGGTGTTGAACCTGGATGCTGCGGACAAGCCTGTGTCAGGCAGCCCTATTCCGGCCCAGGACTGCATCATGGAAATTACCGGGGAATGCGCCCCGCAGCAGTAGATGGTCGTTGCTGAGAATGCGAACACCCTTGGACTTTCTCCGAGGGTATCTCAATTTGTGGTCCGACAGCTGCACCCCTCGGGTCGGGCCCGAGGAGTGGTTGAGCAGGTTTTTGTGTTC
>JALBVE010000050.1 GCA_025050575.1 Candidatus Devosia symbiotica | reverse complement strand
ATAATGCGCGCGCGAGCACAAATTGCCAGCTAGATTGGCCGGTTTTAGCGCGCTGAGGCTGGTGTGGCTAGCGTCGAATTCGCGATGATCCTGTCCACTCATGCTATGCTATATATCGGCATAGTGGAGGGAAGCACTCTGATTTCGATACCGTGTCAGGCGCGGTGGGCGATCTGGCACGACAAGCGCGACCCCCTACGCGTGCGATAGTCTAACGCAAATTGTTTGGCAGGTGTACGTGAATAAGGACGGCACCACCGTCGAAACCGCGAAAACTTCTACATACCCCGATTTCATGATCGGATCATCCTGGACTAGCAGGCTTGCACCGCCTTGAACCGCGTGCCACAAGCCGGCGCAAGATCCCTCATTCCGGTAAATTCAGTATGACCGATACGCTCGTACCCGTATTCGACCTTGGCGGCGTTTTTATCGACTGGAATCCGATGTACCTGTTCCGCAAGCTCTTCAAGACCGAAAAGGATGCGCTATGGTTTCACCAGAACATCTGCACGCTTGACTGGAATCTGGAATTCGATGCCGGCGAAATCTACTCCGAGGGCGCCGCCAAGCTGATCACGCGCTTTCCCAAATACTGGCGCGAAATTCAGGCGTATGACCTGCGCTGGAAGGAAACGCTGGGCGGTTTCATTCAGGGCACGATCGACATCCATGACGAATTGATCGAGCAGAAAATCCCGACCTTCGCGATTACCAATTTCTCCTGGGAGAAATGGATCAGTTGTTTGCCTGACTGGCCGTTCCTGGAAAAATTCGACGGGGTGGTCGTGTCCGGTCTTGAGGGGCTGGTAAAACCCGATCAGCGCCTCTATCGGGTCTTCAGCGAACGTTACGGAATCGCTGCAGAAAACTGCGCGTTCATCGACGACAGCGAAACTAACATCATCTCGGCGCGCAAATTCGGCATGCATGGCATCCACTTCAAGGAACCCATCATCCTGCGCAAGGAATTGATTGCTTTAGGTCTGCCGCTCAAAGCTAAGTAGCGTCTTATCCCCGGCATCGCCGAGACCGGGGATGATGTAACTCTTTTCATTGAGATGGTTGTCGATCGAGGCCGTGAAAAATGGGCACGTCGGGATGTGCTTCGGTGAAGTGCTTGACGCGTTCAGGGGCAGCCAACAGGCACAGGAAGCGGATATTGTTAGCCCCACGCTCCTTAAATTTTTCGATGGCGGCCGTTGCCGAGTTGGCGGTAGCCAGCATGGGATCGACCACAATGATCAGCCGATCTTCGAGATTGGACAGCTCCTTGAAGTAATATTCTATAGACTGCAGCATCTCATGGTCGCGATACAGCCCGATGTGGGCGACACGGGCTGCCGGCACCAGATCAAGCATGCCATCGAGCAGGCCGTTGCCGGCGCGCAAGATCGAGGCGAAGACCAGCTTCTTGCCCTTGATAGTGGGCGAATCCATCCGCGCCATTGGCGTCTCGATGGAAATCATTTCTAGCTCAAGATCGCGCGTCGCCTCGTAGAACATCAGATGGACGATCTCGCGCAGCAGGCGACGGAAACCGGCGATAGAGATTTCCTTGTTCCGCACGATGGTCAACTTGTGCTGGATCAGAGGATGACCGTAACATTGCCGTGCGCTGGATTCATGGGATTACCTAGTCTGTTGTTGTTTAGAGGAAGTTCTTGCCGTGCACGCCGGGCGCCAAGCCAAGCCAATGGGCAATACTTTCGCCAATATCGGCGAACGTAGAGCGAATGCCAATCTCTGCCTGTGTTAGGCTTGGGGAAAAGACCAGATGGGTATCTGCTCACGCGTGTGATCGGTACTGGGCCAGATTGGATCATTGCCGTGATCAGCCATGAGCAGCAGCATCTTTCCCGATAAAAGGATGAGCGATGACGCGACCGATCATCAGCGGAGCAGTAAATTCGAACGCGATCTGGCAAATCTCATAGAGCCGCTCAAGACCGAAATGAGTCTCGTGAGCCGCGATCTGGAACACCGAGTTAATCGAGGTGTAGCAAATGGACTTGCCGATGCGGATGCTCTCTTCGCCCAGCTCGGCGATGATGGTGATGCCCGAGGCGGGCTTGTCACCCAAAATGCCCGAGAGTCTGGCGCGCTTGACGATTTCTTCAATCAGATCAGGCGGGAAAGTCGGCTCGATTTTGCGAAATAGACCCAGTCAAATAGCACCGATACGCCGGCGATTTCCCAATGCTCCCGAGGGCGTGTCTTTGCTATTGCTGACTTCGCGACTGACGCCGAAGCGGCCGCCTTTGGCGGATACTGGCAGGCCTGGCGGCAGAATGCCGGTTGAGAGCTGGATGGCTGCGCCGATACCCAACGCGTCCAGATTGGGCACGTGCAGCGGCCCAGACCGCAGGCCGGCACGATCGGCCTTGCCAACTGCGGCCCATTCGGCGATATGGCCGAAGATATTCGCGCCAACATCGCCATACTTGTCAGCGTCCGGGACGCCGCCTATGCCGACGCTATCAAGAATGCAGAGGATGGCACGGGGCATGGTCAGACCTCCTGGGACGTCAAGTGCGGCACGGCCTCGGGAATCAGAACGTGCACCGGGAGACGCCCTCCCAGGCGACAGGCTATCTTGAGCCGACGCTCAGCCTCCATAGCCGTAGTTTCATCATGGGCATGAATGCAAGCGATGGGCGTCTGACTGTCCAATTCGCGTTTCCAGGCCCTCCAGACGGTCAAACTTAACCCGATGGTCAATCTCGTCGCTGGGCGTTGTGCGGCCACCACCCAGCGCCACGACTGTCATGCCGACGTGGCGTGTATCGATATGCGAGACCGTGCCTGCACCGTCGGCAAAGACGACGCGGATAATCGGCCTGGTCGCCAATAGCTGTCCAGCCTGTCGATAAAGTCGCCCGGTCCGCCCAGCGCATGGACCATAACGGCGAAGCGCTTGGTGGCGCGGCTAATGTCCAGCGCCACTTCTTCTAATATGCAGCCAGCTTCAATGGTTGCGGCCACACCGGTCATTTCGGCAACGGCGGCGCACAGCGACAGAGTGATTTCCTTAAGACATGGATCCTGATGGTAACCAGTGAGGAAATTAACGGCATTGTGCACTTCTAGTCCATTGCCGGCTGCGATGGCCAGGGGCTCGCTCATGTCGGTTATAACGCATCGGTCTTCAGGCTGGCGCCATTGGCAACGGCAACTAGGCTTTGCGCCAGCTCGCGCGAGTGCTCCAGCGTAGACATTAAAGACGCCCGAGCCGGTTTTGACGTACAGGATCAGCGCATCCAGCCCGGCGGCTAGCTTCTTGGAGAGGATCGAGGCGGTGATGAGCGGAATGGATTCAACTGTGCCAGTAACATCGCGAATGGCGTAAAGTGCCCTGTCGGCAGGCGCCAGATCGGCTGGTCTAGCTGATGATGGCACAACCTGCATGACGCACAACGCGACGGAACAGGTCATTGTCGGACTGGGTCTGATAGCCGGGGATGGCGTCGAACTTGTCGAGCGTGCCGCCAGTATGGCCTAGGCCCCGACCGAAGATCATCGACACATAGATGCTCATGGTGGCCATGATCGGCGCTAGCATCAGGCTGACATTGCCTCCAACGCTGCCGGTGGAATGCTTGTCGGCCATCGGACCATCAAGATCGGACCAATCAAGCACTGTGCCGCTATCGCGCATGGCAAGCGTCAGCGCGACGCGCTCGGGCATGGTCATGTCCTGGAAATACATCGCCATGACGAAGACTGCCGCCTATGGCGTGCGACACGGTGCCAGTGGCGCAGCCCGATATAAAAGCGGCTATTTCCTCATTGGTTAGAGCATTGCCATCGCGTTTACGCGCGATAACCTCTTGGGAAAGTAAAGATCTTTCAATTTCCTGACGAGAGACGGTACAGACGAACGGACAAAGGTGTGCAGGCGATAATCTGCTTGGCTTTAAGGTCGAGTTGCGCGCACTTGACCCGCCAGCCAGCAATGTCGCCACCGAGGAACAGGTCCTGGGGCAGATGCGATGTGACTGCGTCGATCGCGACGGCAACGGGCATGCCCGGTGACACCTCGGGCAGGACCTTTAGCATCGCGTCGCGCATGGCCTCATATTTGGCAGCGTCAACACGATAGGTCTTTCCGGGTTGGCCGACGTTTTCAGCCTCGATCTTGTCGTCCATGATCACGCTCTATAGGGAATCCAGACGTTCTTGACTTGGGTGGCTTTGGCGAGGAAATAGCTGCTTTCAAAGCGATGATCGGCCAAATCGTATGTAGAGTCCGCGGGTGGTCCAGATCTGCTTGAGATTACTGATCGAGGCCTTCTCCACCATGGTCGAGGCTTCGGCGTTGCCGGCAAACCACAGCCCATCGATGCCATCGTGCTCCGCCAGCATCTTGGCCAGCGCCAGGCTGTCGCCGGTGACGATGTTGATCACGCCATTGGGGACTTCTGACGTCTCGATAACCTGGTAGAGATCGATCAGCGACAGCGGCGACTGGCTCGAGGGGGACTAGCACCACCGTGCTGCCCATGGCCAGGGCTGGGGCGATCAGCGCAATCGAGCCCAACAGCGGCCGCAAGGGCGATGCGACAATGCCCATCACGCCGAGCGGCTCGATCATGGCGGCAACAACCCGTAACGGAGGATTGTGCACCGCGCCATCATATTTGTTGGCCTAATCGGCAAAGGCAAACAGGCGCTCAACCAACAGCGCGATCTCTTCGGTGCCGTCATGGCCAGTCTGTAGCTTGATGCAGGCGGCAAATTCGTCGCGACGATAGTCGAGATTCTTGGCCAGGAAATTAAAGGATCTGGGCGCGAGTATAGGCTGGCATGGTGAATCAGCCAAGCGCGGCGCGCGGCCTCCACCGCGTTACGGATGTCCTTGCGATTGCCGTCGCCGACTTCGCCGATTAGCTTGCCCGATGGATCGAGCGCCGGGCGGGAATAGCCGCTACCGGGGCGCGACTGCTTACCACCGACATACAGCTTGGCAGTCTGGTCGAGATGGCTGCCATCGAGCGGGTTTATCGTCTTGGCTTCAACCATCTTTTAGGCCGGCTTGAGATAGGCGCTCATGCTCTCGCGGCTATCCTCGCGGCCAAGGCCGGATTCCTTATAGCTACCAAAACCGACGGCCGCGTCGAAATTATTGGTGCCATTGATCCAAACCACTCCGGCTTTGATCTGCGGCGCGATGTCAAGCGCCAGATTGATATTCTCGCTCCAGATCGTGGCGGCGAGGCCATCTTTGGTGTGTTGGTCAGTTATACAGCTTCTTCTGGCGTGCGAAAGCTCATGGCGACCAGCACAAGCCAAAAGATCTCTTCGGCCACCAGAGTATTCGCGGGCGAGACATTGGTCACCAGCGCCGGTTTGAGGAAATAGCTCTTGGCCGGCAGTTGTCCATCGGACTCATAGATCACCGCACCTTCGGCAAAGCCGCGCTTCATCAGATCGCGGATGCGCTCCACCTGCACCGGGGCGGTCATGGCGCCGATGTCGACGGATTTGTCGAGCGGATCGCCGACGCGCAGGCTTTCCATGCGCTTTTTGAGCTTGGTGACGAAGCGGGTCTCAATGCTCTCCTGGACCAGCAGCCGCGAACCGGCGCAGCAGACCTGGCCCTGATTGAAGCAAATCGCGTCGATCAGCCCTTCGATGGCGCTGTCGATATCGGCATCTTCAAACACGATATAGGGCGACTTGCCGCCCAGCTCGAGGCTGAGCCCCTTTCTAGAGCCGGCGATAACGGGATGATGGCCTAGACGGCGCCACCCTCTCCGGTCACGATATTGACCACACTCTTGAACAGGCCGACACGCTCGCAGATTTCAGCGAACAGGCGCGCGATCAGTCTTGAGGATCACGGTATTGCCAGCGGCAAGCGCCGGGGTGATCTTCCAGGCCAGCATCAGCAGCGGGAAATTCCATGGAATGATCTGGCCGCAGACGCCATAGGGCATTGCGTCCGGAAACTCGCGGCTTAGATGCCGGGCCTAGCGGGCGTGGTGATAGAAATGACGGGCCACCAGCGGAATGTCGATATCTCGGCTTTCGCGGATGGGCTTGCCATTGCTTTCGAGCATGGTAAACAGCTAGCTGTGCTTCTGGACAGCGCAGGCGATGGCATAGAGATATTTGCCGCACTCATAGCCCGATAGTGCACTCCAACCCTTAAAGGCCGCTCGGGCCGCCTTGACCGCTGCGTCGACATCTTCAGGCGTGCCATTGGTGATCTGGGCTAGACTCTCGCTCGTCGCCGAATTGTCCGAGGAGAAGGTTTTGCCCGGCTTGGTCCACGCGCCATCGATGAAATGGCCGAACTTGCGGTCATGGGCATCGAGCCACGCATTAGCCTGCTCGGGGTCTTCGGACACCGGGCCGTAATCGAGGGATTGGAAGATTTGCGCGATCTTGTTCATGTGTGACCTCTTCTAGAGTGCCGGTAGACCCCCTCCCCTTCTTTCCCTGCATAGGGGGGTGAATTCGGTGGCTTTGGCGCCATATCGTCCTGTCCCCGATATCACTCCCTCCCTTGCGGGGAGAGCTAGGGAGGGAGTGATATCAAGGCCGCTAGACCATCGGCTGGCGATAGTCGACGGCATAATGCCCGGTCAGGCCATGTTCCACCTGACGCTCGATATCAGTTAACAGACTTCTCGCACCGAAGCGGAACAGCTGCGCTTGCAGCCAGTGTGTCCCGAGCTCTTCTTTCATCAGCGCCATATAGGTCAGCGCGTCCTTGGTCTTAGCAATCCCGCTGGCCGGCTTGTAGCCAATTTCAATGTCGGTCTCCTCGGCAAACCAGCGGATCATCCAGATCATAGTGAGGCCGGTCACCAGATTGGCGCTGACCTTTTCCTTGCTAGTGGATTTCTTGATGAAATCGGCGCCGGCCATCATGCAGACTAGGTTAGCCTTAGCCTCATTGGTTTGAGTGGCCAATTCGCCCGTGTCCAGGATAGTCTTGATATGGGCGTTGCCGCAGGCCTTGCAGAAGGATTTGACCTGCTCGTAGAGCGCCTGCCAGTCATTACGCAGCACCATGCCGCGCTCGATGACGATATCGATCTCGGCCGTGCCGTCGGCGACCAACATCTCGATCTCCTTCAGCTTGGTTTCGAGGGACGCCAAACCATGAGAGAAGATGGTTGAGGCGACGGCCACCGGAATGCCCGAGCCATCCAGCATATCAACAGCTGTTTTGACAAAACTATGATAGACGCAGACCGCGCCGGGAAGAATGCACAGGTCAGACACGTCGAGCTGATCGAGAATATCCTGAAGCAGTGGGTGCAGCGCCTTCGCGCAGAGCCGTTCAACGCGACCGTCGGTATCATCGGAATTGAGCGTCGTCAGATCGATCAGCGTGATGGTCTTGAGCAGCCAGGTGAGCCGATAGTCCTTCTTGACGGTGCGGCGCGCGCCGATCGAGTCCGCCCCGCGTTTGAGCGCCGAACAGTTCATGCGGACGCGTTCCATCCAATCAAGATCGAGCAGAAAGCCGGGGTTGCGCTTGTGCGGGGTATGCAGCTGGCTGTTATCGACGACGCGCAGACTCATAGCTCTTCCACCAGCCCCAGAATGAGCTTTTCAGCTTCTGGGCGCCCTGTACGGCCATGGTTTTGGTATATTCACGGCTGATGTTTTCGCTCGACAGGCCTGCGCCCACATTTGGTGATAGACGAGCAGGCCCAGATCTTCATGCCTAGGAAACGCCCGAGTATGACCTCGGATGCCATCGACATACCGACGGCATTGGCACCCAGGCGCACAGCCATCTGGATTTCTGCGACCGTCTCGAAGCTGGGGCCAGAGTACCAGAGATAGACGCCTTCATCGAACTTGATATCCATGCTTTCGGCCAAGCCCTACATCTTGGCCCGCAGATCTGGATCGTAGCAATTAATCATGTTCATAAAACGGCGGTCGGTTGGTTCACCAATCAACTCATTCATGCTGGCATAGTTGATGTGATCGGACAGCCCCCATCAGCTCGCTGAGCCAGCCGAATTGGTCAGCATCAAGGTCTTGGCGCCCAGCTCTGCCATGGCTTCGAGCGCCGGGCGCATGGCGGCGGCATTGCCGTGTTCGTAACAGTGTTCGCGGCCGGTCAGAATGGCAATGCTCTTACCACCCATGGCCCCGATCACCAGATCGCGACCGTGGCCAGACACTCCGCCGCCGGGAAAGCTCTTCAGCTCAGAATAAGGGAATGGTGACCTTGTCGGACAGCAGTTCGCTGATGGCATACAGGCCCAAACCGAGGACGATTGCAGCGTCAACGAGCTCCTTTCTAGCAATCTTTTGGATGGTCTTGGCGGCCTTGCTCATTTGGACAGATAATCTGGGCCGAAACTATGCGGCAACAGATGCTCGAGCGTGCAGGTGAGCGGCTCACCATCAACGCCGTGCGAAATGACTTCGATGTCGAGGTCGGCGAATTCGCGGATGCGCTGGCGGCAACCACCGCAAAAGATGACCGGGGCCGCGCCATTGCCCACCACATAGATGCGCTTGATGCGCTTGGTGTCCGCCGAGATCATGCCTAAAATAGCCAAGACCTCGGCGCAATTGCGTTGAGGAAAGGCAGCATTTTCAATGTTGCAGCCGGCGTAAACCTGGCCATGGTCAGCCAAAATGGCCGCGCCCACGACAAAATTGGAATAGAGCGAATAGGACCTGGCGCGAATGGCTGAGGCGGCCTCGAACAAGACCTTGTCGATTGCAGTATGTGACATTTTCTGACGCCAGCGCTGCCGCTAGCGCTCCTTGATATTAGGGACGCCGCCGGCCTTGTCGATGAAGCCGGCGAACAAAACGACGGTCAGCACATAGGGCAGCGCCTGAATGGCCTGGACCGGGATCTGCACGCCGAGGATGTCAGTATCCTCCAGCCGGATTTGCAGCGCATCGAGAAAGCCGAAGAGCAGGCACGTCAGCATGGCTGGCGCCGGCTTCCACTTGGCGAAGATCAGCGCGGCAAATGCGATAAAGCCCTTACCGGCCGTCATGTTCTTGCTAAAGATCGACCCTTGCGCGATCGAAAAAGGCGCCCGCCAACTCGCAGAGCAGGTCCGTGATAAGCAACACCTGATAGCGCAGTCGGGTGACCGAAATGCCTTCGATATCGACGGCCTTGGGATTTCCGCCCACGGCGCGGAGGCGCAGGCCGAAGCGGGTATGATACAGCACGAACCAGGTGACAGGCACTACCAGGAAGGCCATATAGACCAGCAGGTTATGCTCGGAAATTAGCTCGACATAGATGGGGTCGACAATGGGAATGCCCGACAGTTCGTTGGCGAAGGGCAGCGTTAGATTCTGAAAGCGGTCAGCGGAACGCCGCCGGCAATAGCCTTGGTAAGGGTGGAAAATGTCATCGAGTTCGTCTCTCTGTCTCGCACGCTCGCGCCAACAGTTGGCTTCAACGGATACTCGGCGTGCACTAGCAGCCGATACAATCGTGCAAATGAGCTGCTTGCAAGATGCAGTTGCGGAAATTTTTCCGTTTGGTCAAAAAATGGCCAAGAAGCCCACAACCAAGGCAGCGTTCTGTCCATGCTGACGGCACTGGACTATAGGCACGCAAGAGCAAACCGGAACAAGGTCTCCAGACCGATATCGGGAAACAATACGACAGGAATGGCCAGCGAGCTGATGGCGAACAGAGCAATGACGTCTCTTGTACGAGCAGTCATGACAATTTTCTTCAAAGTTAAACGGTTACTAGCGCTATTGACTAACCCAGCTTCAGCCTTCCGATTGTGATGATTTTGCGGCGGATGACGCCGTGGTTAAGGTATTGCTAAGTCGTCGTTTGACTGTCCTGTCCATCGCTCAAGGGGGTGACCTGGGCGCCCATGGCCGTACCAAAGCGCTCAAAGAAGCCATCAATCACCTTCTGCACGGAATGACCGATAATGGCCTTGCCCAGCTTCATGATTTGACCAGACGCCCCGCCCTGTGCGGCAAAGACCAACAACGTGTCCTCGCCATGATCGGACAGAATGATGTCGGCAGCGCCTTCAGCCAGACCCAGCAGGCCGCCCTTGCCTCTACCGGTGAGCGTATAGCGTTCTGCAGGCACGATATCGGTCAGCGCCAGATCGCCCTTGAACACGGGATGCACCACGCCAAGATTGATCTTGATCTCAAGATCAAGCGTCTCGGCCCCCGACCAGGCTATCTTGTGACAACCCGGAATTGCGGCTTTGAGCATGGCGGCGTCGTTGAGCGCGGCCCAGACGACGACTCGTGGCGCAGCAACAATATAGCATCCACCAAAATCCATTAGTGGCCACCTTGGCGCCGGCGGTGTGCCCCGGCCCTATTATGGCCGCGATGCCAATAGAAACACTTGCTTTCCATAGTTGGAGTCCCGCTCTTTACGTGCGGCTTTTTCGCACCAATATGGTCTAAATAGTTCCCGGGGCGGGCAGTTGCAATTGTCAGGCGGCGGTGCAGCGGCGATCAATAGCGCGACGACAGACACATTGCCGGCTCGGCATCATATTTCAGGGGGCGATAATAAATGATGTGTCCACGACACCAACAACTAAGGTTGCGCCATTCGCCACAATGGTTGAAAAGCCCTTGCAGTATTTGGACAAGGCGATTAACGCCATTCGGGACCTGGGAATCTGGCCCGAATAGCGGGGTAAAGCGCCGATTACCGGCCTGCTCCAGCAGATCACCGAACCTGAAGTCAGGCCAGCCCCTTCAATGAAGGGATGCGCGAGCAGATCGCCCCCATGAAGATCCGCGAGCGTTATATTGAAGACATCGCCAAGGGCTTTGATTCGATCCGTGATGACGCCAAAGCCATGGTTGGCCAATTGTCCGACAACAAGCTCGACCTGCTTGAACGTGCATCCAATGCCTGGATGAAGGTCAGCCGCGGCGATATTGCCACGCGCTTTGACAAAATCCGCGACATTACCTGTCGGTGATCGCCGATACCAAGGACCAGATCGATCGCGAGCATACCATCCTGGATGGCCTATCGCGACTTTCGTGGCGCACTCAAGCATTCCGAAATGATGGCTCTAAAAGTGCTGCAGATCGCCGAGCAGCGCCTGACTGACAAGAAGAATATCCTGGAGGCTGCGTCGGGGACGGTCTCGGGCTATGCTGGCAGCGTGCCGGCCGATCGTGCGCGACTGGAGATGGATCGCGATGAAAAGCTGCGCAACATGCGGAACGAAGAAGCGCGCTATCAGATCGCCAAGGACCTATCGGACAATCTGACCATTTCCTACAACACCTCAGAAGTGGTGATGGAGCGGTTGATGCAGACCACAAATGCCAAGGAATGGATCTATCAGCAGTCAATCTCATTCTTTTCAACCAATGAAACGGTGCTGACTGCGCTATCGGCTTCGTTCACCGGCATGTTCGGCCTGCACGAATCGACCGAGACGCTAAACGCGATGAAGGAAGGGATGAGCAAGAGCCTGGAGACTCTTTCGGAAATGGGCGACAAGGTGACCGAGGAAGCTGTGCGTGCCAGTTATGGCCCCACCATGCGCGCCGACGCGGTCAAAAAGCTAGTGGATTCGGTGGTCAACTTCCAGGATAAAGAGCCGCACCATCATCAATGAAATGCGCATGGCCTCGACCAAGAACTCCGAAGAAATTCGCGATGCCGTCGAAGACGGCAAGCGTCGCCTGGCCGCGCTGGCGGCCGAGGGCAATGCGTTACTGCTTGCGGGCAAGCACTGAGAAGACGGACGCGCAAGGGTGGACGGCAACAATGAGTGACGTGATAGCGAAGTCCGCTGCTCCTCCCCTGGACGAAGTCATGCTGGCCATGGACGTAGTAGATACGCTGCATCACCAGCAGGGCTTGGCTACGCACGAGCTCGACACCGATGTCAAAGAAGCGCAACTGATCGACAGGCTGCGTGGCATCTATCAGCAACAAGGCATCAAGGTGCCCGATCACATCCTCAAAGAGGGCGTAGCAGCGCTGCAGGAAAGCCGATTTACCTATGATCCGCCGCTGCCCAGAAATGCGGTGACGTTGGCCCGGCTCTATGTCGGGCGCAAGCGCTGGGGCAAGCCGGTCCTGCTGATCGCCGCAACATTGTTGGCCCTGATTGGCTATTTCGGCGTTTGGCAACCTTATCAGTCGGATCAGGCCGAACAGGCGCGGATCGAACTAGCCGAAGACCTGCCAGCGCATATGGACACGCTTTACGATTCTATCTTCGAAGAAACCAAAGTGCAACAGGCGGTTTTGGATGCCGAGGCGATCTGCACGCACGGCCAAACTTTCGCGGCTGAAGGCAATGGCACAGCGGCCGAACATGCCGTAGCGGATCTGACGGCACTGCGCGATCTGATCCGTCAGGAATACACACTGCGCGTGATCAACCATCCGGACCAGCAGTCGGGCTTCTAGACTTTTCCGGAGATTAACACCGAGGCTACCACCTACTATCTGGTGGTCGAAGCATTTGATGCTGACGGTCAGACGCTAGGCCTGCCCATTCTCAACGAGGAGAGTGGTGTGACCGAAACGGTCAATATCTGGGGCGTGCGTGTGCCCGAGGGGGTCTATAATGCAGTAGTCGCGGACAAGCGCGACGACGGCATTATCCAGGGCTCGGCCGGAAATCCTATGGATTCCTCGATGTTGAATACAACGTGCCGATCTCCGGCGAGATGGTAACGCGGTGGTAAGGTCATGAGCATCCACGGCCCAGAGGCACTGGCGAGCCTAGATGAGGCGATGCGGGATATACGCGGCGAGGAAGACGAGATTTCCAAGCGGCTAGCCCGATCGGCTGATCGTGTAAGCAAGATTCGCGAGAGTGAGGCGGAACTGTTCCATGCACTGGCCCGGCTGCGGCTTGATCGTTCGGTGCAGGGCGAACTGGATGGCGCCATTTCGGCGGCCGAAACCAAGGCGCGGGTGCAGCTCAAGGCGCATGCCGAGGACCTGAGCAAGGCCGAAAGCGCGGTGGCCGAAATTGATGCTCGGCTCAGCCAATTGACTGCCGAACGGGCGGGCGCACTGAGGCAATTCGAGACCTATCAGGCAGATCTGAAGGCCCTGGCCAACAAGCTGGGCGCCTCTGCCCGCGACCCGGCCTTTGCCGCCAAGCGAGAGCAGGCGACGGCACTAGCGGAAGTGGCCACGCAATCGATGCGCAAGACCGAGCAGGCCGAGGCCGACCAGGAGGTCAAGGGCAAGCCCTATCGCGACGATCCACTGTTCATGTATCTTTGGGAGGCCGGCTACGGCACGGCGAATTATCGCGCTAACAATCAGGTGCGCTATCTCGACGGTCTGGTAGCCAATTTGGTAGACTTTCAAAAGTCCCGGCCGAATTTTGCCATGCTCAACGAGATCCCTTTGTGGTTGTGCGAACATACCGAGAGGTAGATTGCGATTGCCAAAACCGCCGAAGCCGAACTCGACAGCCTTGAGACCGAAGCTATCGACGCGGCGGGCGGCAAGCCGATTCATTACCTCATTATGAGTGTCCAGCAACAGCTTGCCGATACCGATAGCCAGATGGTGGCAACCGAAGATCAGCGCGATGAGATCGCCAAGAGCGTCGCGGCGCTGTCGCAGGGGCTTAATCCGGCTTTTGAAGGTGTGTTGGCGGAGGGTTTTA
>JALBVE010000005.1 GCA_025050575.1 Candidatus Devosia symbiotica | reverse complement strand
TTGCGTTTCCGATTCGCCCACAGCAGCTAGCACCAGATAGATTTCGTGTAACGTGTTGGGAATATCACTGGCAAGCCGACCGGTGCTGGCGGGTCTGGCGGCAGCGCCCTTGGGAGACCACACGCCGGATGAAAGGCGGCATTGGGTGCCAAAACCGATATTTTCTAGCACGGCGTGCGCGCAAGGCTGAACCAGAATCTGGCATCGGCCAATAATTAGCCTGAAATTTCAAAGGATTAGGAGAAATTTGGCTGGGGAACCTGGATTCGAACCAAGATCGACGGAGTCAGAGTCCGCTATTCTACCATTGAACTATTCCCCAGCAGGCCGCGACCAACTGGCGTAGGGGAGACGGATCATCCCAACGCGGGGCATGCATAAATAATGCAGAATGCAATTGCAAGCGCCTGCGCGCTATTTTGCACGCGCCCTGCCCTAATGCGGACAAGTTGGATATTGGCGGCGGCGCAGCGCGACTGGATGCGGCTCAGCGCTGATGACAAAAAGCGCAATACGGGCGACATAGTTGATTGTATCAGATTTCGTGATAGTTATGGTTCCCGCCGCGATCTGCCCCGAAAGTGCCTCAATAAGCCGAAATTTCCTGGTCATTGATCCTGAAGAGGATATGGAGGTCCTTAAGGGATTGGCGTCGCCGATCCGAGTGAAAATCCTCAAGTTGCTGCATGTCGAGGGGGCGATGAACGGCAAATGACATTGCCGACAAGCTCAGCCTGCCGCAGTCGACTGTCTCGACCAATATTCAGATCCTGGAAAGTGCGGGGCTGATCCGCACCGAGACGAAGAAGGCACGCAAGGGCAATCAGAAGATCTGCCACTCGATGTTTGGCGAGGTGATGGTGATGTTCAAAGAAGATATCAAGCCATTGGCCTCCAACACCATTGAAGTGACCATGCCGCTTGGGCTTTATACCAGTTGCGACGTGTCGGCGCCGTGCGGGCTGTGCTCGGTCGACGGCATTATCGGGCTGCTGGACGTGCCTGATACATTTCCGGATCCGGACCGGATGAAGGCTGGGCTGATCTGATTTACGCAGGGATATCTTGAGTACGAGTTTCTCAACAATGCCAAGCTCAGCCAGCATAGAATTGAGGCGATGGAGTTTTCTATGGAGCTCAGTTCAGAGGTGCCAGACATCTCGTTGGACTGGCCCAGCGACATCACCCTTTCGGTCAATGGCACGGAAATCGGCACCTGGATGAGCCCAGAGGATTTCAGGGAAAAGTGTGGGGTTTATACCCTCGACTGGTGGAAATTGCAGGGCAGCCAATATGGCAAGCTCAAGAGCTGGATGTCCCTTCCCGCTTCCCCTCTCTGAAGGGGGAGGAGAAGCCGCGCCAATGCTGCGTCATGCCGGATCAGGCTTCAGCCGACAGCGACAGCGCTACGCGGCATCTCCGAGAAGATTTCGGCGACGCCGTTGCGGGTGATGACGATCTCTTCGAGACGCAGGCCGAACTGGCCTTGGAGGTAAATCCCCGGCTCGATGGAGAATACCATGCCCTCTTCGAGAACGGTGTTGAAAGTGGCGATGATATACGGCGTTTCGTGAATATCGATGCTCAGGCTATGACTGGTCCGGTGCGTGAAATTGGGGCTATAACCGGCGGCAGTGATGACATCGCGGGCGGCCTTGTCGACATCGCAGGCCAGGGCGCCGGGGATGGCTGCAGCAAGGGTGGCCTCGACGGTGCGATCAACGATGGAATGGATCTAGCCATAGCCTTCCGGCGCCGAGCCGAAATAGCCTAATCACCGGTAAAATGTCGGGTGGCGCCGGAGATCGCATCGAGTACCAGCAGCGCGAAATCGGCGCGCATGGCTTCATCGAGCACGATTGAAGGTGCAATGCGGTCGATGCTGGTGGCGGTCAGCAGTTCGTCAAGGGCGGCGGCCAGACCGTCAGCATCGGCCCAGGGAAAGAAGGATAGATCGGTGTGCCGGCGCGAACTGTCGACGTTGAGCGCGGGCATCAGGAAGCCGGCGAAACTGGCCGACTAGAATAATCGGGCCTGATGTCGATGATATCGAAGATGAAGGACTGAACCTTGTTGATCATATCCTTGCGGCCACCGCGGATGAGGCTAAGCACATGCCCTCCCCGTCGACCGCATAGAGATTGAAATTAAAGGCGTTAAGGAAGCAGCGAGTCATGCCCCCTGCCCATCATCGACGGCATAGGTTTCAAAGGCCGGCGGAATATTGGCTAGCTTGAGGTTCTGATCGAAACAGCTGAACGGGCTGAACAGTGGGCCAAAATGGCGGACAAGATCAGCGCGCTGATGAAGCCCAGCGCGACCATTGCAGGCCTCTTGGCCCATAGGCGACGGCGGGCATCCTGCCAATAGGTCAGGATGGGCGCTGTGACGGTTGCTTCGGCATTGCCGGATGCCAGCCTCTTCAGCGCTGGCATAGACGGCACGAAACGCAAGCAACGGTTCATCGTTGCGCCCGGCCCGAAAAAAGCTGGGCCCCGGAGACAAAGGCATCAGTGATGGCGGCTCCAGGAGCTTGCATGGACGCTCTGTGTGTTAGTCGCGGCAGCATAGCTAGATTCTCTAGTCAAGCCCCTAATGCCATGGAATAAAAAATTAGACTGTGCGCAGGAATGGGGTCAGCCTGCAGCAAACAGCTGCCAGCAGCGCAGCCGAAAAGCGATGCGAGTTTGCTCGGCAGCGGGGTGATCCAGCGGCAGATCGATTTCGACATGATGGGCGGCGCCCAATGCCAGTTCGACGCGCCGCGTGCCGCCGACACAGTGGTTGGCAGTGATAATGCCCGCCAGAGCGGGGCCAGATTGCACTAGCTCAATGTCGTGCAAGCGGAAAACAAAAGAACATCGGGGGGGGCGGCAGCGGCCGAAATACCGATGGGTTAGCCGTCGAAATGCAGTTCACCGCTGGCGCAGTTGACCGGCAGTTGGCTGGATTCGCCGATGAAACCGAAGACGAAAGCCAAACCCGTCTGATCATAGACGGCATACGGCAATGTCGGTCAGTCGCGCAGCGGAGACCAGAGAAGGGTTTCGCGGTCGAGCGGGGCCATGGACGTGATGTCATCGCCTCGGCGGATGGCAATGTTCATGCGAAAACTATTGCCGATGCGCTCGGAGCGCTCGATGAACAAGGCGGCGATATCGGGCGGGCAGAGCTCATCTACGGTGCAGCGAAACAGGGCAAGCCAACGCTGGAAATGGGCGTCAGAGAGCTCGGGGATGCCCATATGTTTGGGCATTGGGCGGCCGACATAACGGCCGGTGCCGAGGAGCATGGAGCTCCAAAAATCGGCGATGACGCTGAGATGGCGGGGCCAGGCCTCAGGCGCGATGATACGGTTGAAGACCGAACCGATCAGCGGATCCCGGCGGGTGTCCGCATAGAATCGATCAACCACCATGCGGATCATAGTTTCATCGAGCCCGACGGGCGTTTCCCAGCCGACCCGCTGATGCCGGGTGCCGATAGGCGGACGGGGATTGTTAATCATTCAGTCCTCACGAATGGCGTAGCTGCAGCGCCGACCGCCCGAGGCGATGTGTTCGTCGCGGGTGACGATGGCTCGCGGTCCAAGGATGGCGCGTAACACCTCGAGCTCGGCGCGGCAGAAGCCCTTGCAGGCCGTCGCCGCAGCGCAGATCGGGCAGTGGTTTTCGAGCAAGACCAATGCGCCGTCGGCCTGTTCATGCCACTCGGCCATATAGCCTTCCTGAGAGCGCAGACCGGCTAGAGTAGCGACCTTGTCGCGCAGGCGGGTGTGCGGGGCCATCGCTGCCTCATAGGCGGTTCTGGTGTCGGCTTCGCGGGCGGCGATGATCTTGTCCAGAACCCCCCTCGCCTAGCGAGCTGCGGACGACCTCGAGCAATTGCACGATCAGCGTCGCATGAGTGCCAGGAAAACGAGCCTGGGCTGCAGCGGTCAGCGCCCAGCTTTGAGTAGGGCGGCCGACGCCATTGGCCTGGCTGGTGGCAGCGACTAGACCTTCTTCGGCCAACCGTGCCAATTGCTGGCGGGTGGCCTCGCCCGTGGCGCCCATGGCCTCGCCAATGGCAGAGGCCGACATAGCGCCATGCATTTTAAGGGCCATGAGAACGCGCTCAGCCGAGTTGCGGGGCGACCAGCCAATATTTTCCAAGCCATCGCTTGACATATTGGATGCAAGGGTTTTCAAAATCATAAATTGGAAATAAAGTCATAAATTGGAGATTAAGCGGCGCGACGACAAAACGCAAGTGCGGCGCACCCCCAATTAGGAGACCCGATCATGGCTTTTACCCTTCCCGCCCTGCCCTATGCCCATGCCGCCCTCGCGGAGGTCGGGATGAGTCAGGAAACGCTGGAGCTGCATCACGGCAAGCATCACCAGGCCTATGTGACGATGTTGAACGGCTTTGTTGAGAAGAACGCCGATCTGCAAGGCAAGACACTCGAAGAAATCGTGGCCTTTGCCAAGGACAAGGCCGATCTCGCGCCGGTGTTCAACAATGCCGGACAGCACTGGAATCACATCCATTTCTGGAATGCGCTATCGCCGAACGGCGGCCGGCCAGGCGGGCGACTGGAAACCAAGATCATCGCCGATTTCGGCTCCGTCACGGCATTCAAGGATAGTTTCAAAACGGCGGCGGCGACACAGTTTGGGTCTGGCTGGGCTTGGCTGGTGCTGGGCACGGACGGCAAGCTGAAAACGACCAAGACGGCCAATGGCAGCAATCCGCTGGCCACAGGCGAGGGCAAGCCATTACTGGGGCTGGATGTATGGGAACACAGCTATTACCTCGATTTTCGCAATCGCCGCCCCGACTATGTGAGCAACTTTCTCGATACGCTGGCCAATTACGAATTTGCCGAAGCCAATCTCGGCTAAGCTCTGGCGCCAAGGCTAGCGATATAGTTCGGCCTGGGGCGGTCCTCCGATTTGAGGATGAGCCCTCGGCTCAGGCCAGAATGACGACTTGCCGGTGGATATGACGGGCCGACGACTGGTGCCACAGACGCGAAAACATGTTGGTCAGTAAGCCAGGCAAATGAGTAGATTGCTCAACACTAGGAGCCGGAATATCCGATTGACGCCATGATGGCTAACATGAAACAGAGCCGGCACGGTGGGCTGCACTGAACAGACCATATGGCGGTAGCCGACGATTAGTGAAATGGGTGTGCCGCTGGCGAATGCTGAGGCCATGGCGTGCAGGTCCACAAACTCCGCGACCTGCTCTATGAACAGCTGGGAGAAGGATTATGACTGTGACGATGGCCGAGTTTGAATTATCAGACACTATGAAATTGCATCTGCCCCATAATCCGGTGGTGGGCAATGCCGAGTTCCGGGCCGCCATGGCAGCGATAGCATTAGCTGTTAGCGTGGCCACGGCGCGGTAGGGCGATGTGGTCATCGGGCGTACGGTTACCTCGATGCTGTCACTGGCCATGAACCCGCCGACTATTCTAATTTCGATCGATATCATGAGCCGGCTGGCCGATATCATCGCCAAGACCAATAGGTTCTTACCGGCCCTGCTGGCCGACGACCAGCAAGATGTAGCCAACGCCTTTGCCGGCGGGCAGGAGCCTGAGCAACGGTTCGGCGTCGGACAATGGTCGCATTGGCCATCGGGGCATCCGATGCTGTTCGGAGCCAGGCTGCGTGGGTTCGACTGAACGCCAGCATGATGGCAAGCTGGACGGAACGATTTGGCACGGTGGCGCAAAACTAGCCGCTGACCAGGTCTCTCAAATCCCCCCCCAAGGGGGACACGTTTGCCCCGGTTGTTCTTTACACTACCGCACTGATGACGAATTGATCCGCGACGCAGACGGCAGCGAGCTGCCTTATCTGGAGGCGACTAAACACAACACGGTGGCCCTGGCCAAGGCGATTGTCGAGCACGCCGCCAGCGCGGGCGCCGATACGCGTGTGCCGCGCTCGATCGAGATCACCGATGCTGCCGGAGAAGAGTTGCTCTATGTGGTGTTCTGGGCTAGGCCGAAGCTGGACGATGGC
Source organism: Candidatus Devosia symbiotica (assembly GCA_025050575.1). Classification (GTDB taxonomy): domain Bacteria; phylum Pseudomonadota; class Alphaproteobacteria; order Rhizobiales; family Devosiaceae; genus Devosia; species Devosia symbiotica. The sequence continues at coordinate 49,905 of JALBVE010000005.1, read as the reverse complement.
CCAGAGACGCCAGTGGATACCAGCAAGCACAGTACACCGACCGAGCCCCGAGTTGCGGCCCTGGAGTCGGCAGTCCAGGGGCGGTGGCTTGGGCAGCACAAATGGAGCTAGTGCCAACCACAGTCGCAATTTGCGTCAATATTGACGTCAACCAAAGCGTAGTTTGGTTCGGCCAGAATGAGCCGGCGATGCTACTGTTTCCGGGGTGTTGAGACGTAATCGCTCAAGTGCGAACTAGGCTTTGTGTTGCAAACCAGTCAGCGGTCCGGATTGCAGCAAATTCGCTGACGACTTGGCTTGTCGCTGCATTGCCAGGAATGGTCTAGGCACTTTCTAGGCATGACCGGTCACCGAAAAGACCAGGATGAGCGAAGCCACTAGCGCGGCATGGGCAAAAATTTTGGATATGTCGGTCATGTGTGGTCCCACCAAGATCGCATGAATTAAACATTATCACATCAGTGGGGTATTATAAGGTGCGGCACGACCTCAGGGTGGCCCAAAGAGAAATTCTTTGCCAGATTTCCGCAATAAGCGGGAAAAATTCCGTCAAAGGAATGCTAATGCGTGGCCAAACGCAACCTCATTCCAGAACATTTCCAAAATGCTAATGCCAGACCCTCCTGTCACCCACACTCCATTCTTGGGCGGGTATTGGCCAAAGGCACGGCAGACAGAAGCGTGAGTAGTGCCTAGAATGGGATCGCGAATTGAGGAGTCGTTAGATGAATATGGTACGTGCCAACCGTCCCGCCCTGCTGGAACGCGCCTCGGCGCTAGCAAGCGAGGATAAGAGCTTTGCTCAGTTCTTTCGTTCGGCTATATTAGCGACCGACAGCGAAGATCTGGCGCGGCAGGCACCCGACCGGTTCGAAGCCATTCTGCGGCAATCCTATGCGCATTTGCAGGACTATGACGGAGTTGGCAGCAAGCTAAACGCGACGGAACCGACACAGATCGGTGACCCGCTGGTTCTAGATATCGTTTCACCCGACATGCCCTTTATCGTCGACAGTGCGCTGGCCGCCCTGCGCGCCGGCGGCGGCACGGTGCGGCTGTTTGCCCACCCGGTGGTATGCCAGGCCGATAACCGCGCGCTCAGCGTATTGCACATCCACAGCGACCCGGTCAGCGACCTGCCTGCGCTGGTGGCGGAAATCCAGGCAACCATGTCCGAAGTTGGCCTGGCCGTGCATGATTGGCAGCTCATGTTGGAGCGATTACGCAAAGCCGTCACCGATCTGGGCCGACAAAAGGCAAGTCAGACCGATGAGTCGCTGCAATTTCTCGACTGGATGGTGGAGCATAATTTCACGTTTCTGGGGATGCGGGACTATCGAATCGAAGGTGACATGCTGGCGCCTGTGGCCGATAGCGGTCTGGGTATTCTGACCGACCCGGCTGTCCGGGTGCTGCGCAGCGGGCCGACCTTTGTCGAGTCAACGCCGCAACACGCCGCCTTTATCGCGTCGAGCGAACCCCTGCTAGTGACCAAGGCTAATCTGCGGGCCCGGGTGCATCGGCGCCAGCACATGGACTATGTCGGCATCAAGATTTACGGCGCAGTCGGAAAGGCCGTTGGCGAATTGCGCATTGTTGGCCTCTTCACCGCGCAGGCGATGGCGACACCGCACACTGATGTGCCAATCATCCGGCGCAAGATCTCCGAGGTCATGCACAAATCAGGCATCGATCCGATCAGTCATGACGGACGGGCCTTGCTGAGTGCATTGGACAGCTATCCGCGCGACGAGTTGTTCCAGATCGGCGACGCCCAGCTGTTTGAGTTCGCCACTGCCATTGCCGCGCTCTATGACCGTCCACGCGTGCGGGTGCTGCCGCGAATCGACCGGTTCGACAATTTCGTATCTATCCTCGTCTATGTACCGCGCGACCGCTATGACGGCACTACGCGAGCGCGCATCACCCAATATCTGGCCGAGGTCTATGACGGCCGGGTGTCGGCATTTTATCCGCATTTCCCCGAGGGGGATATGGCGCGGGTGCATGTGATCATCGGCCGGGTAGCCGGCAAAACGCCACAACCCAGCCGGACAGAACTTGAGGCTAGCGTTGGCGCCTTGACCAGCAATTTTGGCGATATGCTGATGGAGACGGCAGCCGATCCGGCCGCGATCAGCGATTATCGCACGGCGTTTTCGGCTGCCTATCAGTCGCATAATTCGGCACAGGACGGGTTGAATGATATCGGCGTGCTCGACGTGCTAGGCGACAGCGGAAAGGTGGCAATCCGGCTGCGCGATCGCGTTGGCACAGATGGGGCGTTAGGGCTGAAATTCTATCACCGCGAACACGCCATTCCGCTGAGCGATCGTGTGCCGATGATCGAGGCGTTCGGGTTCCGGGTAATCGACGAGCGCACCGATACGGTCACCCCGCGCGACGGAGTGGAGCGCTATATCCATGACATGGTGCTGGCCCCCAGCGATGGCGGCGCGTTCGATCTGGCGGCACGCGGCGCGGCAGTCGAAGAAGGGTTGATGGCAGTGTGGGACGGGTTGGCCGAAAGCGATCAACTCAACACGCTGGTAACCCGGACCGGTCTGGGCTGGAACGATGCGGCGCTGCTGCGGGCACTATCGCGCTATCTGCGGCAGATCGGCATTTCCTATTCGCAGCGCTACATCGCCCAGGTGCTGGTGAACCAGTCAGCAGCGGCGGCGGCCTTGGTGGGGCTGTTTAATGCACTGCACGACCCCGAAGAGACCGATCGCGACGCAAAGGCGGCGGCGGCGCGAGTTCAGATTGAGGCGGCGCTCGACGCCATGACCTCACTGGACGAGGACACCATTGTCCAGCGCTTCCTTAATCTGATGGACAGTGCGGTGCGCACCAACGCCTTCCAGCGCGATCCTGATGGCTATCGCATGCCGGCCCTGGCGATCAAATTCGACAGCAGTGCGGTCGACGGCATGGTGGCGCCACGCCCCTATCGCGAGATCTCGGTCTATTCGCCGCGGGTCGAAGGCATCCATATGCGGTTTGGTGCCATTGCCCGTGGTGGGCTGCGCTGGTCGGACCGACCCGAAGATTTTCGCACTGAAGTGCTGGGGCTGGTCAAGGCGCAGCAGGTCAAGAATGCCGTGATCGTGCCGGTCGGGGCCAAAGGCGGATTTGTCCCCAAGCGGCTGGTCGCGGGTATGCCGCGCGAGGAATTCCAGGCCGAAGGCGTGGCCAGCTATAAGATCTTTATCGGAGCGCTGCTCGATGTGACCGACAATCTGGTCGATGGCGCCTTGGTGCCACCACGCGCCGTGGTGCGGCGCGACGGCGATGATCCCTATCTGGTGGTCGCGGCCGACAAGGGCACGGCCAGCTTTTCAGACACGGCCAATGATATTGCCACCAGCCGTGGCTACTGGCTAGGGGACGCCTTCGCCTCGGGCGGCTCGGCCGGCTATGACCACAAGAAGATGGGCATTACGGCGCGCGGCGGCTGGGAGGCGGTAAGGCGCCATTTCCGCGAAATGGACCGCGACATTCAGGCCGAACCGTTCACCACGGTGGGCGTCGGGGATATGAGCGGCGACGTGTTTGGCAATGGCATGTTACTGAGTGCCCAGACTCGACTGGTGGCCGCCTTTGACCACCGCGACATCTTCATTGACCCCAATCCGGACGCGGCCAGGAGCCTGGCGGAGCGGCACAGGCTGTTCGCGCTGCCTCGCTCGAGCTGGCAGGATTATGACACTGCGCTGATCTCACGTGGTGGCGGGGTATTCTCGCGCAGTCTCAAATCGGTGCCGCTGTCGCCTGAGATTAAGACGCTGCTGGGGATTACTGTCAACCACGCTACGCCGAGCCAGGTGATGACGGCGATTCTGAAGGCGGATGTGGATCTGTTGTGGTTTGGCGGCATCGGCACCTATGTGCGCTCAAGCCTAGAAAGCAATGCCGATGTAGGTGATCGCGCCAATGATGGGATCCGCATTACCGGTGGCGAGGTGCGGGCCAAGGTGATTGGCGAAGGCGCCAATCTTGGGGTGACGCAACGTGGCCGCGTCGACTACGCGCTCAACGGCGGACGTATCAATACTGACGCTATCGACAATTCGGCCGGGGTCAATTCGAGCGATCTAGAGGTCAATATCAAGATCGCGATGGCGCCGCTGCTAGCGTCGGGTTCGCTGGATCTGGAGGCGCGCAACGCGTTTCTGGTGACCATGACCGACCAAGTCGCGGCGCTGTGCCTGCGCAACAATTATCTACAGGGACTAGCCCTTTCGCTGGCCGAGCGGGCGGGGCTGGCCGAATTGCCAGATCATCGCGAACTTATCGAGCGACTGGAACAGCGCGGCATGCTGGATCGGGCGGTGGAATTTCTGCCGGCCGACGACGTGCTTAATGCACGCGTGGCGACAGGCAAGGCGCTGGTGAGGCCTGAATTGGCGGTGATCCTGGCCTATGCCAAACTGACACTCTACGCTGACTTGCTCGACGGGCACGCTATCGACGATGATTATCTGGCGAGCGAGTTGTACCGCTATTTCCCGGCCACCCTGCGCGACACCTATCCCGATACAGTGGCCAATCACCGGCTGAAGCGCGAGGTGATCGCCACGGTGCTGGCCAATGCGATGATCAATCGTGGCGGTCCGGCCTTTGTCACCAATCTGACGGCGGCCACCAGCGCCAGTCCGGGCGAAGCGGCGCTGGCCTATGCCGCAACGCGCGATGTCTATGGGCTGACCGACTTGAACCAGGCAATCGACGCACTCGACAACACGGTCGATGGCGCTGTGCAGTTGACGCTATATGCCGAAGTGATGGCGCTGCTGCGGCAGGAGAGCCTGTGGTTCCTACGTAATGCGGATGTGACACACGGCATGAGCGGGCTGGTCGACCGGCATGCGGCTGGCGTGGCCGCGCTGCGCGGTCTGGCTAGCACCAGCCTGCCCGCTTCGCTGGCCCAGGACGTGGCCGACATGGCGCAATCGCTGCACAGCCAGGGCGTGCCCGAGGCAACGGCGCAACGCATCGCTGAACTGCCGGTGATCGGCTATGCCAGCGATATCGTGCTGGTGAGCGAGCGTGCCGGGGTGTCGCTGGCAGACGGCGCGGCAGCCTTCTTTGGTGTGTTCACCACCTTCAATCTATGGCCGGTGATCGCCCAGAGCCGAGCGCTGTTACTGAACGATCGGTTCGATCGCATGGCACTCGATCGCGCTTTGGCCAATCTGATGCGTGCGCAACGCGATCTGACAGCTAATGTGCTCAAGGCCGAGGGCTCGTCCGTCGACGCGCAACTAGCCGATTGGCAGGTGCGGCGTGAGGCGGGCATTGCCCGAACAGCCGCAGCACTAGCCGAATTGACGCTTGGATCGCTAACCGTGTCCCGTCTGTCGGTAGCAGCCGGTCTGATGGCCGATCTGGTGCAGGAATAACGATCTGCAGTCCAGCGGCCGTTGGGTCGCCAGACCGTGTTGACGCAGCGCTGACCGGAGTCATTGCGAACAAAACAAGAAACGTGTTCCTTGAGAGCTTGTTTGGAAGACCCCGATTCGTGCTCGCCAGCCCCAGCTATCTCGAAACGCTCAACCCCAAACAGCGCCGCGCCGTCGAATATGGCACGGGCGAAGCTTTGCCGAGGGCATTGCTGATAATTGCGGGCGCCGGCTCGGGAAAGAGCAATACGCTGGCCCATCGGGTGGCGCATCTCATCGTTCATGGCGCAGATCCACGGCGAATCCTGCTGATGACATTTTCGCGCCGCACGGCCAGCGAGATGAGCCGACGGGTGGAGCGGATCACGGTGCAGGTGCTGAGCACCAGTGCCGGGGCGGTGACCGATGCGCTGGTCTGGGCCGAGACATTTCACGGCATTGACGCTCAGCTGTTACGCGAACACGCCGCCCAGATCGGTCTGGGTACAGATTTTACCATCCACGACCGCGAAGACTCCGCCGATCTGATGAATCTGGTGCGACACGAATTAGGATTTTCCGCAGCCAAGAGCCGATTCCCCACAAAGCGGACATGCCCATCGATCTATTCGCGGGTGGTCAATGCATAGGACGAGCTAGATAATGTGCTCAAGACCAGTTTTCCGTGGTGCGCCCATTGGAGCGCCGAACTGCGCAGCCTGTTCAGCGGCTATGTTGCGACCAAACAGGCGCAGCACGTAATCGATTACGATGATTTTCTGTTGTACTAGGCCGGGATGATGACCGAGCCGGCGATAACGGCGGTAATCGCGGCACGGTTCGACCATGTACTGGTGGACGAGTATCAGGACACCAAACCAGCTGCAATCATCGGTGCTGCTGGCGCTCAAGCCGCAAGGGCATAGGCTGACGGTAGTGGGCGACGACGTCGCAATATATCTATTCGTTCCGGGCGGCAACGGTGCGCAATATTCTGGACTTTCCGGATGCGTTCAATCCGCTCGCTGCCATTGTGATACTGGATCGCAACTATCGCTCGACCCAACGGATCCTGAGCGCGGCCAATGCGGTGATCGAACTAGCCCAGGAGCGCTTCACAAAGAATTTGTGGACCGAGCGTCAGTCAGATGCCAAGCCGCTGCTGGTGACGATGGGCGATGAGGCCGATCAGGCGCGCTATGTGGTGCACAAGGTACTCGAAGCGCGCGAGGGCGGCACGGCGCTCAAGAGCCAGGCGGTGCTATTCCAGACCTAAAGCCACTCGGGATCACTGGAAATCGAGCTGACGCGACGGAACATTTCCTTCGTTAAATTCAGGGGTCTGAAATTCATCGATGCGGCCCATATTAAGGATTTGCTGGCGATTTTGCGCTGGGCAGAAAACCCACGCGACTGAGTTGCCGGGTTCCGGATGTTGCATTTATTGCCTGGCGTCGATCCAGGCACGGCAGGCAAGGTGCTCGACGCCATGGCGAGTAGGCCGGACCCGATCCGGGCGCTCGGCGAATATCCGCAACCCCTGCGCATGGGTGAGAGCTGGACCAGCATGGTTGAGATAATCGGACGGTTGGCGCGACGCGACGCGGGCTGGCTGACCGAACTGGGCTATGCGCGGCTATGGAACGAACCGCTGCTGGAACAGGCCTATGACGATGCCTTGGTGCGGGTACAGGACATCGTGCAGCTTGAGCAGATAGCTGGTGACTATCTGAGCCGCGAGCGGTTTTTGACCGAGCTGACGCTGAACTCGCCAGACGCTACCAGCGACCAGTCGGGTACGCCGCTGCTAGACGAAGACTACCTGATCCTCTCGACTATTCACTCGGCCAAGGGGCAGGAGTGGAAATTGATGCATGCGCTCAATACGGTTCATTCCGCGCGCCATGGTAGGATTGTTTGAAGACATCTTGTGGCTGCCGGTGAGCCCCGACGCATATCGAAGGCCTGTCACCCGCGCCAGTGTGCATGGATATCGGCGCGCAAATACGGAGCATATGCAAGCAGGGGTTTTGAATGACCAAGTCGCTTTGTCTTGAAAGGGGCGAACCCCCCTCGAGGGGAGCGGCCAAGCAACAACCTACACCTAAAGCTCACGCTACTGCCCTCGGGTCAAGCCCGAGGGCAGACCGATGGGTGGGATAATTTGGTGCGTATTGCCACCACACACGATGGATTTCTCGCCCCTCATGCCAAAGTCGGATTGTGTCGCGGTGTGGTATAGCGAGAGTGGACGCAACTCCTTCCATAACCCCAGAGCGATCATGACTATCCTCTCCGACTGGCTTGCTGCCCAGAGCGTTGACCCAAAGCTGACCTCGGTGATGATGACGATGGCTAATGCGAGCATCGAGATCGCCGCCGTACTGCGGCATGCCGCGATCACCGGCCAGACCAGACTGGCTGGGCACACTAATGTGCAGGGCGAGGCGCAAAAGGCGCTTGATGTGATATCAAACGATATTATTGCGAACCACATAGAGAAAAATCCGGAAATTTCGATTCTGGTTTCCGAGGAACTAAATGAAGCTGTTCATATCAAGAATCAGGGCGCCTATCTGGTAGCGACCGATCCTTTGGATGGGTCTTCAAATCTGGACGTAAATGTCACTGTCGGTACAATTTTTTCGATTCTGGACGCGCGCAAGGGACTATTGCAGCCAGGCAGCGCACAATTAGGTGCGGGCTATGCGGCTTACGGGCCCGCAACCAGCCTTGTCATCACCTTCGGACCAAGCGCCGCAGCATTCACGCTGGATGATCAGGGCGTATTTGTGCTTACCGCTGAGAAACTGAATATACCTGTGGCATCAGCGGAATACGCCATCAACATGGCGCGGGAACGGCTTTGGGATGCAGCCACCATGGGCTATGTCGCGGAGAACGTGGCCGGGGAAACCGGGCCGGCCGGCAAACGCTACAATATGCGTTGGGTCGGCTCAATGGTCGCCGATGTGCACCGCATTCTGATGCGGGGCGGCATATTCATGTATCCGCTCGACAGCGAGAACGCGGCCAAGGGCGGCCGGTTGCGACTACTCTACGAAGGCAATCCGATGGCGCTGCTGGTGGCGGCAGCGGGCGGCAGATCAACGACAGGACGGCAGAGCGTGCTCGATGTGGTGCCGACTAACATTCATCAGCGCGTACCGGTGGTGCTGGGATCGGCGGACGAGGTAAAGCGGGTCGAGGCCTGGTACGGCAGAGAATAAGCGGCGGGCACCAGCCCGCCTTTGGATAAATCCTGCATCCCAGTCCCTCCCTGTCTCTCCTTATCTATCAGCCACAAGCGCTATCGTGGTTGAAGCAATTTCGCAGGGAACGGAAATTGCAACGTTCTCACAAGGACGCTATAGCTCCGTCAAATTGAGGTGCCGGCGTCGAACTTGCCGGCCAGGAACCATTATGACTGACGCCAGCATGACCCTGCCCAAGACCAATTCCAGTCTCTGGTCGATCCTGCCGTTTCACCGACAATATCTGATGCGGCAAGCCAGTAATCTGTTCGATTTCTTCGAGGCGCCCTAGCTCAACCCCAAAAGGGGGTTTTCGAATTGGACGATGACGGCCAGGCGCTAAGTGCGGCCAATGCGGTGCGACAGGTGCGCAGCACCACGCGCATGGTGCATTGCTTTGCCATTAGCAGCCTGATCGGCCGTCCTGGCTCGGACGAAATGGTCGATCACGGCATGCGCTATCTGTGGGACAAGCATCGCAACCAGAAGCATGTGGGCTATGTCTGGGGTCTAGACGACAACGACGTCACCGATGGCGGCAAACAAGCCTATGGCCATGCATTTGTGCTGCTGGCGGCATCAAGCGCCAAGATAGTCGGGCATCCGCTGTGGCCGACAAGATGCTGGCCGATGTCACCGAGGTGATCGAGCACCGCTTCTGGGACGATAAGGCCGGCGCGGTGCGCGAGGAATTCGCTAATGACTGGTCGCAGATTACGATCTATCGCGGTCAGCATTCCAATATGCACCTGACCGAGGCGCTGATGGCAGCCTATGAGGCGACGAGCGAACGCGCCTATCTCACCAAAGCCGAGCGGATCGCCACGCTGATCATTGCCAAGCATGCGGTGCCACTGAGCTATCGGATGGCTGAGCATTTCGACGAGAACTAGGTGCTCGACAAGGGATATGTCGACTCGGAAATGTTCCGTCCTTTCGGCGCCACACCGGGCCACTGGCTGGAATCGGCCCAGTTGCTGATGTAATTGCAGATCCTGGGCGACAAGCGGATCAGCTGGATGACCGATGCTGCCCGCAATCTGTTCCGGCAGTCGATCGAACTGGGCTGGGAGCACAAACGTGGCGGATTTTTCTATACGCTAGACCGGGACAACAAGCTCATTATGCGTGAGAAGCTGTGGTGGCCGATCAGCGAAGCGATCGGCGCCGCCTCGTTCCTGAGCGCCTATGACCGCGAAGACTATTTCCAGATCTGATATCGCAAGCTCTGGGACTATACCGAGAACCATATGATCGACTATGCAAGGGGTGGCCAGCTGAGTGAACTGATCGAAGACCTTAAGCCGACCTCCCGGCTGTTTGTTGGCAAGCCCGACATCTATCATGCGCTGCAGGCCTGCCTGATCCAGCTTTATCCGGCTACGGGCAGCCTGACCGTCGCGATCATCGAAGCAGATCAGACAGTCAAACAGCATCACTAGGTTGCATCGGACGGTGGTGGCGCGTACATCACCGGCGCGGCCAAAGCCTTTGCCGGGCATCTGGTGGCGATCGAGATTGAGGCGCAGACACTGACCGAGCTGGAAGAGGCGCTGTCCGCAGGCGCTCGCGTGGTGCTGCTGGACAATATAGACAATGACACATTGCGACAGGCGGTGGCGATCAATGCCGGACGGGCAAGACTAGAAGCTTCGGGCGATGTGAAGCTGGACGGGGTGCGTGCGATTGGCGAAACCGGCGTAGACTACATCTCCACCAGCCAGATCACCATGGCTGCACAATCGCTCGATCTCGGGCTTGATGTCGAGATAGAGGTAGCATAGCCATAACAATGCAGGCGCCGACCAACGAGACGCTGACGCTGTTGATGCTCGATGCAGCAATGGCGGCGGCGCACGTCATCCTTGATATCTATGCGCGGCCAATCACGGCAGTGGCCAAGTTGGACGGCTCGCCCGTCACCGAAGCCGACGCGGCAGCCGAGGCGGTAATCCTAGACCATCTCAGACCAACCGGCATTCCGGTGCTGGGCGAAGAAAGCGTGGCTGCTTTAATTATTCCGGTGCTGGGCGAGCGCTATTTCGTTGTCGATCCGCTGGATGGCACCAAGGAATTCATCAAGCGCAATGGCGAGTTCACGATCAATATTGCGCTGGTTGAACATGGTATTCCGGTGATGGGCGTGGTGCTAGCCCCGGCCACCGGGGAGACATTTGTGGGTGATGTACGCGGCGCCTATGCCTGCAATACGCGCTCCGGCGCCGTTGCAGAGGCCAGACCGATCCGGGTGACGTCTTCACACCCCACGCGGATTGTTGCGAGTCGGTCGCATGGGCACGCCGCTCTGGCAACGCTGTGCGATGTGCTGGATATACAGCCCAACGTGTCGATGGGCTCCTCGCTTAAATTCTGCCTGTTGGCACGCGGCGATGCCGAACTATATCCCCGGTTCACCCCAACCTGCGAGTGGGACACCGCGGCCGGTCAAGCGGTTCTGGAGGCAGCAGGGGGAGCGGTCGTTACCCTGGATGGGGAGCGCCTGCGCTATGGCAAGGGCGAACTGGCATTCCTCAACCCCTATTTCGTTGCGGCGGCCAGTTCCAGCCTGGCCCGCCAGGCAGCGGCGGAAATGAGTAATATCCTCAGTTAATTTGACTGCCATGCAACCTTGGCTTAACTGATCTATTTCATCAATCGGTGCGCATATCTTGCACGATATATGCTGTGCATATAATGCACCAACATATATCGGCTCGGCACATGCCGACGGAGCACTATGCATGAACGTCAGAACTTTGTGTTTGTCAGTCCTTTATGAAGGCAAAGCCACCGGATATGAAATCCGGCGTCTTTGTGTGGAAGGCGAGAGCTCGTACTTCATCGAAGCCAGCTTCGGATCGATCCATCCGGCCCTAGCAAAGCTTGAAGAAGAAAGCTGCTGACCAGCCGCGCCGAACAACAAGATGGCAAGCCGGCAAAAAATATACCCCCTCACCAAGGCCGGCCGCGCCGAATTTGCGCAGCAATTGGCAATGCCGCTGAGCGAAGACATGTTCCGCAGCCCGTTTCTGCCGTTTGCTCGTTTTGCCTATATCCTGCCGCGCGACCTGGTGGAAACCAGGTTCAATGAATTCCTGCAGCAGACGATAGACAAGCGCAAGCATCTGGAAGAGGCCGCAGAAGAGCGTTGCAGCAATGCATCAGACACATGGGTGATCAATTACGGTCGTGCTATTATGGAGATTCCCGAACAGAATCTGCGCACCCATATGCACGAACTGATCACATTAGCGCGAGCTGAGCCTGAAAAAGACGCGGCAGAATAAAGGGGTAAATTCTCGATGCGAGTATATTTCTTCTTACGGTGTTGCGTTCCTGATACTCGTGCTGGCGGGGCTGTGGCTCTCGACAGGCATTCTAGTGATTAGCGGCAATGGTCCAAGCAACGGCGAAAAGCCAATCATATCGGTGATTAAAGGCAAAAGAGTATGGTCCAATCGCCATTCACATAGCCGAGGCCGGTGTTCTGGCCGAGCATAATACCGGCGAGACCGTGGATTCGACCCTGATGATTGCCCAGCGCAACGAAGCTGAACACGGCTCCAATACCACACTACAGTCGGTACGCACTATAACCTATGTGGCAGAGCCCTTTACGATTGTAGTGATACTACGCGGACACACCGAGGCCAAGGCATCCGTCGGCGCAGTGGCGGACACTGCTGGAATTATCGATACAGTGCACATGAACAATGGCGACAAGATCGCCATTGGCGATCTGCTGTGCACGCTTGATCAGGGCACACGCGCCGCTGTGGCCCAAGCGAAGGCCGGACTGGCCCAGGCACAGGCTGATTTCGACACCAATGTCGAGCTACGCAGCAAGGGACTTGCGGCCGCAAAGAGAGCTCGAAATGTCGAAGTGGCTCTGTCGGCGTCCAAGGCAAGCGTGACTGCGGCCGAAGCCTTGGTGGAAAACGCCCAGACAGAGCTGGACCGTACCGAGATCCGCGTCAAGGTAGCCGGTGTGATACACGCGCCGCTGGCTGTAGCTGGTTCCATGCTGCCCTAGGGCCAAACCTGCGCCAATATTGTGCAGCTGGACCCAACGCTGTTTGTCGGCCAGGTGTCGGAAGCACGTATCGGTCGCGCCCGCCTGGGGCTCGAAGCCATGGTGACGACGGTCACCGATCATGATGTTGCGGGCAAGGTGACATTCATCGCCGCAACCACCGACGCAGCGACACGCTCTTTCCCCGCTGAAATCGAACTGCCCAATACTGATGGCGCCATTCGGGACGGCATCATTGCAAGTGCAACAGTGAACATGGGTTCGGCTCCTGCTCACCTGCTGCCACAATCCACCCTAACACTGGACGCCGATGGCGTGCTGGGCGTGCAGACCGTGGAAGATGGTATGGCCAAATTTGTGCCCATGCAAATAGCCAGCGACACACGCGAAGGCGTGTGGGTGCTCGGCCTACCAGTAAGCTGTTGACGTCATTATTGTCGGTCAAGAGTACGTAACCGACGGCCAATCGGTCGACGCCACCAACGTAACAGCGAGCTGATCTCATGCTGGATTTCATCGAACGCATCCTGCGGATGCCGCGCGTCGTTCTAACTGTCATGGCACTGCTGCTGGGTGAGGGCCTGATGACTTACAACACCATGCCCAAGGAGAGCTTCTCGGCCATCGACATTCCGTATTTCTACGTGTCGATTAGCCAATCAGGCGTGTCACCACGCGATGCTGAGAAATTGCTGGCCAAGCCTATTGAAGACCGGGTCAAGGAAATTGATGAGCTAGAGAACTACTCCTCAACTTCCACTACCGGCCACGCCTCGGTCTTTCTCGAGTTTAACGTCGATACGAACAAGGACCAGGCTCTGGCCGATATCTGCGCGACGATGAACGGGGTTTCATCCAAATTGCCCAACGATGCCAACGAGCCAACGGTCACCGAGCTGTCGTTTACCGACATGCCGATCATTTCCGTTACCATCTATAGTGCCGTGCCAGAGCGCGAACTGGTGCGCCGTGCCAAGGATCTCAAGGAAGAGCTTGAGAGCATAGCCGATGTGCAGAGCGTTTCGCTGTCGGGTTCGCGCGACGAAGTGCTCAAAATCACGATCGACTTCAATCGCCTCAACGCCTATGATCTGACGGCCGCGCAACTTTTTGACACTCTGACTAAGAACAACATGGTTGTGGCCGGCGGCACACTGGACACCAGCCAAGGCTCGTTCAATGTTTAAGGTCCCCGGGCTGATCAAGAACGCATAGGACATCTATTCGCTGCCGCGCAAGACGGTCGGCGATACGGTCGTAACCTTTGGCGATGTGGCCAACATCACACGGACCTTTGAAGACGCAAAGCAGTTTTCCTATGTGAATAGACAGCCGGCCATCACGCTGGGCGCATCCAAGAAGCTGGGCATCAATGTGATCAATGTGTCGGACAAAGTGCGTAGCATCACGTCCAAATTCACTGAGGACTGGCCACAAGCCATTAAAACCAGCTTTCTGATTAACCAGGCTGACACGACCAAGGGCATGTTCCGCTCGCTTGAGGCTGCTGTGTTGATCGCCGCGACGCTGGTGCTGATCACCTGTATCGCAACGCTGGGCTAGCGCGCCGCCATCATGATCGGCATGTTGATCCCGATCTCGTTCATGATCGCGTTCCTCGTCCTGCAGATGCTGAGTATGACCATCAACATGATGATCATATTCGGTCTGGTACTGGCGGTGGGTGTGCTGGTAGACGACCCGATTGTGGTGGTCGAATATGCCGAGCACAAGCTGCAGGAAGGCGTGTCCAAAAAGGAAGCCTTCATCATGGCGGCTCGCAAGATGTTCGTCCCTGTGGTTTCGGTAACCTTCACCACATTGGACGCCTTCGCGCCGCTATTATTTTAGCTGGGCATTATCGGCAAGTTCATGAGCTATCCGCCAACAATCGTAATCACGGTGATGATCGCCTCGCTGGTTTCAGCGCCGATCTTCATGCTGATTATCGGTTCCTTCATCGCCTCGCGCCATGTGGACGAGGACGAAAAGGCCGCGCCGGAATTTGGCACCGTCAACGTCATCACCCGCGCCAATTACTCGCCGGTGGAAATTCGTGACCCGTTGATCGAAATGGAAAAAGAAATCTTGCAGGTGCACGGTATCCAGGACGTTATCATGAGCTTTGGCGGCAGTGGTGGTCTGGGCAGCAGGTCCTCACCGGATACGGTTGGTTCATTCAATCTGCAGCTGATGCCCTATAATAAACGCGTCAAGGCTGAGGAGATTTTCCAGGACATCCGCACCCGCGTGGCCGATATTTCCGGTCTGGATGTGCAGATTCCTGCGCAGGAAGACAGCCAGCCTGCCGGTAAGGCCATCAATATACGCGTGGAAGGTACCGTCTATGGCGATATCAGCCCAACTGTGGCCAAGCTCCGCGACTTCATCGAGAATGATCTTGGCGACACGATCGACGTCGAAGATGGCCACCCTGCCCCCAATATCGACTGACAGGTGACCATTGATCGTGAGGGCGCTGCCAAATACGGCATCGGCGTGCGCGAGTTGAGCCCGTATGTGCAGCTGGTCATCTCGAGGATGAAGCTGGGTAGCTATCGTCCCGACGATGGTGGTGATAAACTCGACATTCGCGTCCGTCTACCCGAAAGCGAGCGGACTTTTGATGCGCTGGATTCCCTAAGAATTGTAACAGCGCAGGGGCTGGTGTCGGTGTCCAACTTCATCGAACGAAAGGCTGTACCCAAGGTCGCCAATATATCGCGGCGCAATGGCGTCTATGCGATAGACGTAGCTGCCAACCTCAACCCAACCAATGCGGATGGCCAAGAGATCACCGCTGCCGACAAGATTAAGGAGATCAAGGCCTCGGAGGCAACACAGGAATTTCTCTCAAGCGTCGAGATCGTCTATGGCGATGCGACTGAGCAGGTGGACGACACCAATGCCTTCATCGTATCAACCTTTGGGGCCGCGATGTTCCTGATCTTCCCGATCCTGCTACTGGAGTACAACAGCTTCTACCAGGTGCTGGTAACGCTCACGACGGTGATCATGTCACTGGGCGGGATATTGCTGGGCATGCTGGTCACCGGGATGAGCTTCTCGGCCATCATGACGGGCCTTAGTATTGTTGCACTGGCCGGCTTCGTTGTGAAGAACGGCACCGTGCTGATCAACATCTACAACCACTACAATCGTGACGAAGGCGTAGAACTGGTCAAGGCGGTGTTGATCACTATCAGCCAGCATGTGTGTCCGGTTCTGCTCACTGCCATGATGAGAGGTCTAGACGTCATCCTGATGACCCTCAACGTCGAGTTCGATTTCATCCGCCGCAAAATCGTGATGAGCGGCATTGCCGGCTCATGGTTCTTGCATCTGTCGGCAGCGTTGGTTTCAGGCCTGTTCATATCCACTGCCCTGACATTGGTTATGGTGGTGCCGGTCATGGTGGTGGCACCCAACGCGCTGTGGAAGCACATCAAATGGCTCAGCGAGCAGCTTGCGCGTCTGGCTCGCTTCGCCATAGGCCGCGGCGGCCAGCCAGCAATGGCAACGCCCAGCGGGTTCGACGGCATGGCCGTGGAAATCCCGGCCGACGCAGATGGCGCCAAACGCTATCGATCCAACTTGAATGCAGAAGGCTCGCAGTAGTGCGGGCATTTTTTGTGTCCTGTCCAGGCCAATATGCTGTTGTCGTTGTTCGATGCTGATGTCATGCGATAGAAACTCTCAGCAGCCCGACCCATCATTTCGGCCTGTGACAAGCGCAGTGCTCGACCAACTTCAGTCAGCCGCACTCAATAACTCAAGGCGGACTGGCGCAGCTCGATTTGTGCCGGGGCGCCATAAACGTCGAGGAATTCAGGTGCTGCAGACAGCGCCGTCGTTAGGCTTGCATAAATTCAGTAATCAAATCGAGCAGCAAGCGCTTCGCCAACATGGAGCGACCCAATATCAGGCCAAATGAGCCTCACGGAGCAGACTCAATGGAGCGCTCGGCTGAGCGAGCAGGCCACAGCGATGACGCTCCCTTACCCTATTCGGCGGCAGGCAGACCGCGTTTGACGAAGCCGTCGGGATCGTTGGCGGTCTGGAGCAATTTTCCTCGGCCTCGGTCGCCTCGCGCTGCCGATTCTACATCTGGTCGTAGAAGTCCATCGAGGGCCAGCAGATCCTGATGGCTACCCCGCTCGGCCACCACGCCTTCGCGCAATACCAGAATCTCGTCGGCATTGACCACGGTGGACAGGCGATGGGCGATAACGACCGTGGTGCGGTTCTACGAGACCACATCTAGCGCGGACTGGATATCACGCTCGGTCTTAGTGTCGAGCGCAGGCGTATCTTTATCCAGGATCAGGATCGAGGATGCCTTGAGAATTGTGTGGGCGATGGCCACGCGCTGTTTCTCACCGCCGGAAAGCTTGAGGCCACACTCACCGACCCGGGTATTATAGGCCTTGGGCAGAGTCTCGATGAACGGACCGACCTGGGTTATAGCAGCAGCGGCCCTGACGTCCTTAGCTGAAGCACCTGGGCGGCCATACTCGATATTGTAGCCAATAGTGTCGTTGAATAGCACCGCGTCCTGAGGAACCATGTCGATGGCCGAACGCAAGCTCTTCTGGGTCACGTCGCACAGATCCTGACCATCGATGGTAATCCTGCCGCCAATAACGTCATAGAGGCAATAGAGAAGCCATGAGATAGCGGAATTGCCCGTGCCGGTGAAGCCAACGATAGCCACAGTCTTGCCGGTGAGCACTTCAAAGCTGACACCTTTAAGAATGACGCGTTCGGGATCGTAATGGAAGTTGACGCCTTCGAAGCGGATCACCGGGCCAGTAATGGTCAGCGCGGAGGCCTCTGGTTTGTCCTCGATTTCTGAGTTCTGATCGAGCATCTTAAACATCTCTTCGATGTCGGTGAGACCTTGCCGCAATTCGCGATAGACAAAGCTGATGAAATCAGGTGGGTGGTAGATCTGCATCAGGAAGGTATTGAACAGGATAAAATTGCCCAGCGTCAGAGTCTTGGCGATCACGCCGTTGATGGCCATGATAGCAATGACCAGAAAGCCGCTGTAAAGATGACCGCCTAGCCGAAGTTGAGGAAGTTCAGTGAGATTCAGATGTGGATTGCAGAGCACTCATAACCCGCCATGGAGGCGTCGTAGCGATCGATCTCCATCTTCTCATTGGCGAAATATTTGACTGTCTCAAAGTTGAGTAGGCTGTCGATGGCTTTGCCATTGGCATCGGTGTCGGAATTCTTCATGTTCCAGCGAATGCCGATACGCTAGTTCGAGGCCTTGATGGTAAAGTAGAGATAGCCCCAGATCATCACGATCAGCACGCCCAGATAGCTGACGCCGAACATCGAGATGAAAATAACCGCGGTGATGGCGAATTCAACCACGGTAGGCAGGATGTTCAGCATCGTGAAGCGCACGATGGTCTCGATGCCCTTGATGCCGCGTTCGATCACGCGACTAAGGCCGCCGGTGCAGCGCGCCAGGTGGAAGGTGCGCAGGGCGATCTTGCGCACGGCATTCTGGCCCATGCTCACGAACAGCATGTCGCGCAATTGCTGAAAATCGGCATCGACGATATCGCCCAGCACATAGGCTGTGACCAGCACGATGGGGATCGCAAGCCCGAAGACCATAGCACTATTGGGCGCCGAGCTATCAAGGCTGTCGATAATGCCCTTATAGACAAATGGAATAAGGGTCGTGCCGACGTTGCTCAGCAGCAGTGCGGCAATGGCCAGGACGACCCGCAGGCGCAGATCGGCCCGGTCGGCCGCCACATATAGGTCCACAGATTGCTGATAGTCGTGAATACAGAGCCCTCGTCCGCGCTAGCGGACGGCTTCTTTTCGGCGATATCGGGTGGCATCAAGCCAGTTCCGCTTCCAATTTGGAGGTAGCAGGGCCCAAGCCGACAAGCATGCCAGAATAGGCCGAGCCCAGGGAGGCCAATCGTTCATGGTGAACGATGTAGCAATTGCGGGTGCCGCGCGACCTGCGCTCGATCAAACCGGCGTCAAGCAGCACCTTGATGTGCTGGCTGACCGTGGACTGCGCCAAGGTCAGAGAGTCTGTTATATCGGCGCAATAACACTCGCCACGCTGCTGCCTAGCAATGATACGCAGGATGTTGAGGCGCACCGGGTGACCCAGCGCTCGCATGATGGTGGCAATATCATCGTCTTGCATCGGCTCAACTGCGTTGATCGGTATATTGCGATATATGGGAGCATCGTGGGAAATAATCAATGGCCCGCTGAATTGGCGAGCCATGTTATGCTCAGTTGATTGTGCCGTCGGGCAGGTTGAAGATCTGGCCAGGATAGATCCGGTCCGGCAGACGCTTCTGTGGCAGAAGGAGCGGCGGGCCGCAGTATCGGCATCAAACTACGCCTGGGCAGTGCTAGCCGGAAGCAGCTCGGCCTCCCGCATCCTGCCTTGCAGGCACTGGCTCATGCCATCGGCCAAATTAAAACAATTAACGACATTGGGGCCGGCCAGAAGGCCAAGGACAACGGTCAGAGCGGCGACCCCGAGCGCGAGCGCCAGAGGTTGTTTTGGGGCGGATTGTTTCGGAGCGGGATCGGCCAATTTGTCCTCCCGGACCGTTGTGACGGCAACGCTGTCCGGTGTGAGCGGCTGTGATGTCGCGTATTAAAGCGCTTCAGTCTTGAGCAGCTTGTAGTTGATTGATTCATACAGAACTTCAAAGGCAGCATCAATAATGTTGGGCAATACGCCGATGGTATACTACTTCTCCCACTCCTATCGCGACTTTTGACCAATACATGGGTGACCGCGCCCGTGCCACGTACAGGATACGTACCTTGAAGTCGACCAGTTCAAGCTAGAATAGCAAATGGGGCGCCGGCGCCGTCATAAGAATATCCGCGCGATTCGCGCTCCTTGACTGTGGTCAGCAGTCTTTCAAGATGCGGATCATCCTTGGCCAGGGCAATGCCGTTCTGTGCCAGGGCGATCAGCAGATTGGATTTCCTGGCCTGCTGGCTGCTCATGATGGAGCGTTCATTGTCGACACTTTCGGGCGGCACGTGCTCGTAGCTGGAAAAGTCCTTGAGCAGCGCCGAGGCGTGGATACCCGCCTTTGTAGCGAAGGCCGTGGCGCCGACATAGGGCAACTGCTTGCAGAGGGAACGGTTGAGCCGATCATCGAAGGCGTGAGAATACTGGGTGAGCCGGGTCAGATTGTCCGCCGCGACGGATGTCTCAAAACGGTCGGCAAAGAAGGGCTTAAGCACTAGCGTGGGGATCAGTGTGATCAGATTGACGTTGCCGCAGCGCTCGCCGATACCGTTGAGCATGCCCTAGATCTGGCGCACGCCGGCCTCGACAGCGGATTTCGCTCGGCATAGTACCCGCCATTGGTGTCGCAGAGCACGACCCAGTTGGCGCCCGCGTCGAGGGCGGTGCGCACGCAGGCCAGAGCGTAATCAAGCTTGGTCTTAAAGCCATCAAAGAAGTGCTCGCAATCGACCAACGATTCCTTGTTGGCCGCGACCGCAGGAAGGACGCTATCGCACAGATTGTCGAGATTGTTGTCAAGCGGGATTTCGAGAGCCACCGTGACCTAGTGATTCCAGGCCTTGGCCACAAAGCACACCGCCTCAGCCTGCGAATTGAGTAGACTCTGCGCACTCGGATCATTGGTGGCCAAACACTCTGCCCGCTTAGTCATGCCAAAGGCAGTGAATTTTGCCCGTTTGGTGCGCTTAGTCTGAAAGAATTCGGTATCGACCGGATTGGCGCCTGGATAGCCGCCCTCAATGTAGTCGACGCCCAAATCCTCGAGCAGAGGGCAAATGGAAATCTTGCTCTCCAGCGAGAACTTAATGCCGGCTGCCTGCGCGCCATAACGCAGGGTGGTGTCGAAGACATAGAGGCGTTCTTTGATCATAAAACTACTATTTTGTTGTTTCGCTTTGGCCCAGACCAACCGCAAGTTCGGGCTAGTGGTCGGTGTTGTGATCGGTATACTGATGGTTGGTGGCGGCGATGGCGGCCGCTCATGCCTCCTGATCTGTTTCGGTGGCGCCACCGTCTTCTATGGTGGTCAGGGTGACGAACCAGGGCACCTGCCCTTCCTGCCCAATATTGGCACTGCGCGGGAACAGCTCGGGATAATCCAGCGAGCCAATGGTCAGATTGACTCTATTGCCCGTGGTATCGTCGTAGAACAGTAGCGTACCGCAATCTCAACAGAACCCCCGGGGACATGGCCTGAACTGCGGAAACGGGCGGGTTCGCCGCGTGTCCACACCAGCGACTCGCGCGGGGCCGCAACCAGAGCCGCAAAGATATTACCGACGGCCTTCCGGCACATGCTGCAATGGCAGACATGGGAATTGTCATCATTTCAGTAGTATGATAACGTACAGTGTCGCACTACAACCCGACTCTAAAGTCCATGGCATAGCGGTTCATCACTTGCTATCCTGAGGTGGCCAATCGTCGGTATCATGATCGGGATGCTGATTAGAGTGGACGCCGGCGAGAAAAGCGCTCCACTCATCATTGGCCTCTGGGCGAATAGGCAGGCTGGTGAGCCTATCAAAGAACAGCAATTTGTCGACGAGATTGACCTGAATCTGCGGCGCGGAGACGGCTAGATCGTCAAAGGCGCCGATCACTAGCTCGAGACCAAAGCGGGTCTCGTAGGCCAGAGGCGTGCCGCAATCGCCGCAGAAAGCACGGCGGACGGCATTGGAGGACTGAAACAACTTTGGCGTGCCCCGGGTCCAGGTGGCGTTATACGCGGTGGCTAGAGATCCAAAAAACCGCCGAAGGCTTTTTGGCACATGCGGCAGTAGCAGATCGAAGGGCACCCTAGGCGGGTGATCCGGACGCGCACAGTGCCGCACTGGTAACCGCCAGTGTGAACTTCAGGATTTGTTATCACCGCCTGATCTCCCATCTGGTCTGACGCGCGCCGGTTTCGTCCTTGTAATCCATCAGCGTTATACCCTGTTCGGCCAATTGGGCGCGGATGGCGTCGGCCTTGGCGAAATCCTTGGCGTTGCAGGCATCCAGACGTTCGGCAATAGCCGCAGCAAGGTGAGGGGGTTCGGCTGTTTCGCCCTCGGAGACAAGCAGAGTATCGAGGCCAAAACCGAGGAAGCGTAAGGTAGCCGCTAGGCAATGCTTGGCGACCTCGTTGCCTTCCCGGTTGGCCTTCTTAGCGATCACGTCCAAAGCGATATTGGCGCGGTGAAAGCCGAGGTCATCGGCCAGTTCACTGACCACCGAGGCATCAGGGCCATCGCCATCAGCAAGCGTGGCGCCCTGAGCCGCACGCTGCCAGTCGCGGAGTTTGGTCTCGGCTTCTTCCAGGCGCTTGACGGTAAAGTCGATCGGCTCACGGTAATGGGTCATCAGCATGGCCAGGCGCAGGACATCACCCGGCCATTGGCGACCACCAAAATCTTTGGTCTCAAGCAATTGGGCGATAGTGAAGAAGTTTCCCAGGCTCTTGCTCATCTTCTGACCTTTCACCTGCAGAAAGCTATTATGCATCCAGACATTGGCCATGGCCGGTGTGCCATGGGCACAGCGCGACTGGGCAATTTCGTTTTCATGGTGAGGAAAGATCAGATCGAGCCCACCGCCATGGATATCGAAAAGCTGACCCAGATAGCGTCCGCTCATCGCCGAACATTCGATATGCCAGCCGGGTCGGCCCCGACCCCAGGGGCTGTCCCAGCCGGACTGATCATCGGAGGACTGTTTCCAGAGCACGAAATCGGCGGGGTTGCGCTTGTGAGCTTCAACGGCAATACGGGCGCCGGCCAGATTATCCTCCAGATTGCGGCCCGACAATTTGCCGTAATCGGACATGGAGCTCACTGCGAACAATACCTCACCGTTGGTCACATAGGCGTGTCCACGCCGGATCAGCAACCCGATCAGGGCCTGCATTTCAGCGATATTGTCGGTCGCGCGCGGCTGGATGGTTGGTTCGAGGCAACCGAGCGCGGTCACATCGGACTGATACTGAGCGGCGGTGCCCTCAGTCACTCTGCGGATGGCGTCGTTCAGCGGCAGGCCCGGGAAATCGCGAGCAGCGCGGGCATTGATCTTATCATCGACGTCGGTAATGTTGCGGACATAGGTAACGTGATCGGTCCCGTAGACCTGTCGCAACAGTCGGAAAAGCAAGTCGAACACGATCGCCATGCGGCCATTGCCGATATGGGCAAAGTCATAGACTGTAGGACCGCAGGCATACATGCACACATTGCCGACATCGATGGGAACAAAGGTTTCCTTGGTGCGGGTGAGCGTATTGTAGAGCGTCAACTGTGGCGTGGTCATGCGGTACCGTCCCTGGCCCAAGCGGAAGTGCGCTGGCAAACGGTTCTTCAGATATCAAAAATCGGAATGAATGAAGACCGCGCCGCTAACGAGCGGGTTAGCAGGTAATAATGCAGCGGTTAATCAGAATGATCTGGGTCTTCATGACGCGAGATTGGCCGCCAGTTGCGCGGAAATCAAGCAGAAAGAAAAAGGCGACTCTTGCGGACCGCCAAATCGCTTTGGAGCCGATAGAAAACTATCTCTCGCGGAGCTGTAGATGGCAGGTGCCACAGGCATCAGTCACAGCATCGATGGCGGCAAGATAGGCTGTGGTATCACCGGCCTTGGCGGCCGCCAGACCATCGGCGGCGGTCTTGCAGCATTGAAGGGCATCCCAATTCTGCCAGATGGCAGGCAGGGCCTTGCTGTCGCCGACATTAGAGCCTTTGGGGGAGCAAGGCGGCAGTGTGGGTGAAATTGTCGACCAGGGTCTGCATCGCGATCTCGGCCTCGGCTTCCGCGCCTGAAAGGCTCTTTGCTGCCTTCAGCGCGCCATCATTCTGCTTCATTAGCGCCTGCCGGGCGGTAGCAGCCGCCTCGGGCGTCGCCGGCGCGACAAAGGCATCCTGGGCGAAGGTGTCGACTACGACAGACGTCAGCAGAGCGGCAACGGCGATGGCGGCGAATCTGTTCAGCGGCATATATGACCCTCAATGCGGTCAGTGCAATTGAGGCAACAATTGCATGGAGTTGTGACAACCACAATGAACACACGGGAATGTTATCCGACCAACTAGGCGGTCAGGCAAGCGAGACGGTCTGGTCGATATCGCCGAAGATCGAGCGGCCATTGAACATGGCCCTGATCCGCACTCTGTCGCCAGGCTTAAGAAAAGGCGTGCGGGCGCGGCCGTATTTAAGTTTTTCGACGGTGCGGGCCTCGGCAATGCAGGCAAAGCCAATGCCATTGCGCTTGGTGGGCAAGCTCTCGTTATGGCGATTGGACACGGTGCCGCCGCCAACAATGGTGCCGGCGCCAAGACTACGGGTGCGCGCGGCCTCAACGATCAGGTCGGCAAAGTCGAAATGCATGTCGGCGCCGGCATTGGGCTGACCGAACAGCGTGCCGTTGACTTCAACACGCACCGGCAGATGTAGGCGATTATCGCGCCAAACTCTATCAAGGCTATCGAGCGTAACCACAATAGGGGCAAAGGCTGTAGACGGCTTGGAGTGGAAGAATCCGAAGCCGTTTTGCAGGTCATCAAGCACGAGGCGGCGCAGCGAAACGTCATTGCAAACGGTAATAAGCCGAATTGCAGCTGCGGCCTCTTTGCGAGTCGCGGCCATAGGCACCGCACCGATGATTACGGCCACTTCGGCCTCGAAGTCGATCGCCAGATCAGGATTGCTTACCAGAATGGGGTCGGTTGGCGCCGACAGCGAATCAGAGCCGCCCTGGTAGAGTAGCGGGCGGGCGAACTGTAACTCGTCGTCCTTACTACCTTTGAAACTACGGATCCGCTCGAGGTGGCTGAGATAGCCCGACCCGTCAATCCATTGGTAGGCCCGCGGCAACGGCGCCAAAGCCATAGATGATTCAAAGGGTTGGCCAGCGATGGCGCCAGCATCAAGCTGCGCGGCAAGGGCTGACAGCTGGGGCGCGAGACTCGCCCAGTCGTCAAGGGCGGCTTGCAAATGGGAAGCGACACGACCGGCCGAGACAAAGCGGGCCAAATCAGCCGAGATAATGACTAGTTGACCGTCGGGGCGACCATTTTTTAGCGTTGCAAGCTTCATGGGGACGCATTCTCTCGCTGGTGTGTCTGCGCAGCGCTACCACGACGCGGGCGCTGCCCCTATAATGTTGTCATGGGTCCTAGCGTTGTCTTAAGATCCGATTGCGGCGCGCAGGGCATCGATGGACTTCAATGGTTTTTAGTAATAAAGGCGTGCGCGCCCTGTTTCTCCTGGCGCTGAGCGCACTATGCATCGTTCTGGACGTCGATCTCGCCTATGTGCAGTCGTCGCAATGCGTACGGCTCGACAGTGCTTTGCGGCAGTTTGATCGCAATGGTGACTTTTGCCAGATGGGCAGCAATTCGCAAGCCGCTCGGCAAGCACAGCGCGATGTGCAGAGCATAGAAAGCCGTTATGTCCGCGATGGGGTGCAAATGACGCAGCCAAGGCCGGCCGACAGCTGACACAGGCATGCCGGCGGATCGGCCACGAAGTGCTGCGCCTGCGGGAAGCGGCGGCCGGTATTGCCCAGCAGATGGAAACGGCCAATGCGGTGGCGAGTCAGCGCGAAGCAATCCTGCAGGAAATGGCACGTTTTGGCTGCGGCAGCGAACACGGTTCCAGCGCCACGTTC
The DNA here is from genome assembly GCA_025050575.1 of Candidatus Devosia symbiotica. Lineage (GTDB taxonomy): Bacteria > Pseudomonadota > Alphaproteobacteria > Rhizobiales > Devosiaceae > Devosia > Devosia symbiotica. Next base: position 24,551 of record JALBVE010000005.1, on the reverse strand, counting down.
ACCAATGACCGCAAGAACCTGTTCGACCGCATTTTCGGGACTACTTCGGATAGCGATTTTTCCAATGGGCAGATGATCGATAGCGATGACTATTAGGGCAATCAGGGTTTCTAGACGGTGCGGACCGTATGCGTTCGCCTGAGCGATAGCTATTTCTGGCCCATCAGTTACGCCACGCTGCCCGATTATGTCAGCAATGATGTCGGTGTCTGCCAGGCAAGTTGCCCGACGACACCGGTAGCGCTGTATTTCTATGATAATCCGGGTCAGGAACCCAAGCAGATGCACAACGCGTTCGGAGAAGCCCTATATCGCCCTGTCGATGGCATTTTCCTACCGCAGTGTGCTCGATACCAGTCCGAGTGCCAGCCGCAAGGTCAGGCCGCAATCGGATGGCACGATCCGAATGGCAGAGCGGACTGATGGCAGCAGCCGGGCAATGATCGACATAGATGGCGAGAGCTTCCCCATGCCGCTGCACGATCCGCGCGGCGTGACCCCTGTGATGGCCGTGGTGGCAGCACCAGTCCAGACCGCCAGGCTGCTTGACATTCCCCTACTCCGCCCGCGACCGGTTAGCCCGGACGAAACGCCGGCGACGCGACCGATCAATCAATCAGCAATGGAAACTGAGCTGCGGCTGGTGCAGTTCGGCGACAAGGTGGTCAGGGTAGTCGGTCCAGACACGCCATACGCCCAACCAGTGGGAGCAGAGACTTAAGCTCAGGCCCGTCATGGCGCCCTGTCAATGCCAGGCGCAATGGCAGAAACAGCGCTTTGCCTTTGCGTCCAGTTGCTGCCTTGAGTGCGCCTGTCCATTCCGACCAGATGTCGATAGTCCAGGGCTCAGCAGGCAGCAAAGCCTTGGCAAGCGCTAGAAATTCACGGTCTTCCTCGGCAATGACGGGGTCGATCGGGCCGGTGACTAGTTTGGCCAGATCAACAATGTCACCGAATTTGGTAAGATTGTCGCGCAGCGATAGCCAGATCGCTTCCCCCTCAAGACCCAGGCTAGTAAGTCGGGGCAGCGCCTGATCATAGCTCATGGCATGCAGCAGACGGGCATTGAGATTGTCAAGTTCGACCGAGTTAAAGCGCGCCGGGCCGTGTGAAATCATCAAGAAATCAAGTTTTTCGGCGATCTCATCGAGCGAGGCATAGGTCTCGATGGGCAGGCTAGTGCCGGTGATCGAGGCCATAATGGCGATAGCCAGTGGCTCATAACCCTCATCACGGAAATCGCTGATTGATTGCGATTCCAGGCGTTTTGAAAAGCCCTGACCCTGAGCGTCGGTCAGCAGGTTGTGGTGAGCAAAGACCGGGACCGAACCCCCAAGCGCCTCGATGATCTCGATCTGCGTACCCGTATTGGAGACGTGGTCTTCACCGCGGATAACGTGGGTGATGGCCAGGTCGATATCGTCCACAACCGAGGGCAAGGTGTAGAGATAGCTGCCATCTTCGCGGATCAGCACGGGATCGGACATGGAAGCGGTGTTGACGGTCTGAGGGCCCTTAATTAGGTCCTCGAACTGCACCAGGCGGCCGTCGAGCTTGAAGCGCCAATGCGGCTTGCGGCCCTCGGCTTCGAGCCTAGCACGATCTTGGTCTGTAAGTTTAAGCGCTGCGCGATCATAGATAGGCGGCTTGCCCAGGGCGCGCGCCCTGGCGCGGCGGCGATCAAGCTCGTCAGCCGTTTCGTAACAGGGGTAAAGTCGGCCATCGGCGACCAGTCGGGCACGGGCTGCATCATAGAGTGCCGTGCGCTCAGACTGGCGCACCAGCAGATCGGGGATGACGCTAAGCCAGGCCAGGTCGACCTCAATGCTATCGGCCGATTCCCTTGTAGAACGGACCAGATCGGTGTCGTCCATGCGCAACACGTATTTGCCGCCGCTGCGCCGGGCAAAGAACCAGTTGAGCAGTGCCGGGCGGGCATTGCCCAGATGGATGCGACCGGTGGGGGACGGTGCCCAGCGTACGATAGTCATCAAATGGTCCGGTCTTTGTAGCCATTGGTGATGGGATATTTGCGCCCCATGCCAAAGGCTTTTGGGGTGAGCTTGGGCCCAGGGGCGGACTGGCGGCGCTTATATTCAGCAATGTTAACGAGATGCTCTACCCGCTGAACGAGCGCGGGCTCGTAACCCTGGGCGACGATCTCAGCCAGCGACAATTCGTCTTCGACGATGCCCTTGAGAATGGCGTCGAGCACCGAATAGGGCGGCAGGCTATCCTGGTCGGTCTGATCGGGACGCAGCTCGGCGCTGGGTGCCTTGTCGATGATGGCCCGGGGAATGACTTCGCCCTCTGGCCCGAGACAACCCCCGGGAACATGGGTATTGCGCCAGTCAGCCAGGCGATAGACCTCCATCTTGAACATGTCCTTGAGCGGATTGTAGCCGCCGTTCATGTCGCCATAGATGGTGGCGTAGCCAACGCCCATTTCCGATTTGTTGCCGGTGGTCAGCAGCATCGAGCCCAGCTTGTTGCTGACAGCCATCAGCACGACGCCGCGCATACGGGACTGGATGTTTTCTTTGGCCAGATCGGCAGGGCAATCAGCAAAAATGGGCGCCAGTTCGGCCAGAGCCTGGTCAACCGGATTGCCAATCGAGATGATGTCGTAGCGCACGCCAAGGTTTTCGGCGCAGGCCTTAGCGTCGATCAGACTGGCTTCCGAGGTGTAGCGATAGAGCAGCATGATACAGTGAACGTTTTCTGCGCCCAAGGCATCAACGGCCATGGCGGCAACCACCGCACTGTCGATGCCGCCGGACAGGCCAAGCACGACCTGACGGAAGCCGTTCTTGTGCACATAGTCGCGCAACCCCAGCACACAGGCGAGCCAGGGTGCCTCGTCGGTGATGGTCAGTCCGGTGACTTCGCCATTGGTACAGGTCCAGCCATCATCGCCACGCACCCAGTCAGAGACGATGAAATCGGTAGCGAATGACTTGCCCTGAAGGACCAGCTTGTTGCCCGGTTCAATGGCGAAGGAGGCGCCGTCGAAGACGATCTCGTCCTGACCGCCGACCTGGTTAAGATAGAGCATGGGGACGTCGTCCTCAGCCACGCGGGCTCGCACCAGCTCCTTGCGGATATGCTGCTTGTCGGTCCAATAGGGCGAGCCATTGGGGCACAGCATGATTTCAGCGCCATGCATGGCCAGGTGTTCGCAGACGCTAGCGTGCCAGATATCCTCGCAGATCGGGATGCCAATGGGCACGCCCTTGACGAGCACCGGCATGGCCAGCGGGCCAGCGGTGAAATAGCGCTGTTCGTAAAAAACGTCGGTATTGGGCAGTTCGCGCTTGAGCCGGATGGTGGTGATTTCGCCATTTTCGGCGACAATGGCCGCATTGCGCAGGCCGGTCTTGTCCCGCCAGATGGAGGGCAGGACCAAGGCGACATTGGTGCCAGCCGTGTCGGCGACCAAGTCGCGGGCGGCCTGCATGGCATCCCTGATGAATTGCGGCTTGAACAGCAAATCATCGGGGAAGTAACCGCTCAGGAACAGCTCGGAGAACATCAGGATGTCGGCCTTGGTCGCGACAGCATCGGCAAGCGCGGTGCGGGCCAGCGCCAGATTACCCTGAAGGTCGCCGACCTTGGGATTGAGCTGGGCGAGCGCAATTCGGAGGCGGTCTGTCACGGGCGGGCCTATATGCGTGGGTCAGCAGGAAGAGCTGCAAATATGTGCGCCTGCATACCGCCCTCCCCACCCCCGCCGCAAGGGGGAGGTGGCGCGCCGTCATGGGGACGCGTCCAACCGACAAATTATTCGCCGGCGGCCAGTCCGCGCTGAGCCGGCTTTTGGGTGTGGATTTCCTTGGCCACCAGGAAAGCCAGCTCGAACGCCTGGCTGGCGTTCAGACGCGGGTCGCAATAGGTGTGATAGCGATCCGACAAGGAGGTCTCGGTGACAGCCGAGACGCCGCCGACGCATTCGGTGACGTCATCGCCGGTCATTTCGATATGTACGCCGCCAGCATAGGTGCCCGTTTCGCGGTGGACATCGAAGAAGGCCTTCACTTCAGACAACACCCGGTCAAAGGGGGCGGGTCTTATAGCCTGTGGAAGCCTTGATGGTGTTGCCGTGCATCGGATCGGAACACCAGACGACCGTACGGCCGGCCTTCTGCACAGTTTCGATCAGACGCGATAGATGATCGCGCACCTTGTCGGCGCCGAAGCGGCCGATCAGCGTGATGCGGCCGGCTTCATCGGTGGGGTTGAGCTGATCAAGCAGGCACAGAAGATCATCGCTGGACAGCGATGGACCGCATTTGATGCCGATCGGATTCGTAATACCGGCAAAATACTCGACATAGGCCGCGTCGGGCTGACGGGTGCGATCGCCAATCCAGAGCATGTGGCCGGAGGTGGCGTACCAGTCATTGGAAATGGAGTCGCGGCGGGTGAGAGCCTCTTCATAGCCGAGCAACAGCGCTTCGTGGCTAGTGTAGAAGCTAACCTGCCTGAGGACGGGGGTATTTTCCGGGGTCAGGCCCAGGGCGCTCATGAAGGTGATGGCATCATCGATCTTGCGCGCCACTTCCTCGTAGCGCGGATACCAGTTAGAGTCCTTCATGAAACCGACCGTCCACTCGTGGATGCGGATCAGTTCGGCATAGCCGCCCATGGAGAAGGCGCGCAGCAGGTTCAGCGTCGCGGCGGACTGGCGATAGGCCTGCAACATGCGGTCGGGATCGGGAATTCGCGCGCCTTTGTTGAAGTCGATGGCATTTATGATATCGCCGCGATAGCTGGGCAGTTCAACGCCATCAATGGTTTCGGTATCGGACGAGCGTGGCTTGGCGAACTGACCAGCAACACGACCGACTTTGACCACAGGCTTGGAGGCGCCGTGAGTCAGCACTACCGCCATTTGCAGGAAAACGCGGAAAAATCGCGGACGTGGTCGGCGCCATGTTCGGCAAAGCTCTCGGCGCAGTCGCCGCCCTGAAGCAGGAAAGCTTCACCACGGGCAACGGCGGCCAGCCGGCTCTTGAGCTCGCGAGCTTCACCGGCAAACACCAAAGGCGGGAAGCTGGCCAGCTGGCGCTCGGCGTCGGTAAGCACAGCCTGGTCGGGATAGGCCGGAACCTGGGAATAGGCTTGGCGCGCCAGCTATCAGGGGGTCCAGGTGGTCATGTTTGGTCTCGCTCACGCGGGTTGCAGGCTGTTGCGGGGCGGAATAGCAAGGCCGTGCGGCCCTGCCAAGGATAATCGCCGGTTTGTAGGACTGGGCACAGCGATACGCCCACGCGCAAGCGCCGCCTGGATCGCGGTTATCACGGCTTGAGCGGACCCCGAGACGGCAATCGCCCCTGAGTGAATTAAATAGTGAGACGATTTTCGCCTCGGGGCGCAGGTTTTTGGAACTGTTCGGCGGCGCGAGGGTCGCCCCCGTGCGGTCATCTCGGAACCTGTGCGGCAGGCAAAGACCACACCCAACTCATCCCACCACTATTCGCCTAAAGGCTGCCCATGTGAAGTGATGGGGACATTATGCGCTCAATTTCGGGGGCGGGGATTAGATGGATAAGCTCTGATAACAGGTACTCACCGGCCATCCCCTCCCAACATCCCCCATCATGGGGGATGTTGGGAGGACGTGGGGCAATGGGAGGGCAGAAGATCTGACGCCCTATCCTAACCGCCGATCTTCTTGCCGCCGCGATAGATGTATCTGGGGGCCTTGAAGATCACCAGTTCTTTGGCCGCAGAGGAATGCAGGGTCATGGCGCGATCAAAATCTGCCTTGGTTGCGCCCATGTTGACGGGAATAGCCACGAGCTGGATCATTTCGGCGGCGTGTTCCAGGATGTGAACGCCCAGCACTTTGCCGCCGTCCTTTTCGATAATCAGTTTGATGATCATCCGTTCCGTGTGGGTGGAGAGCGTGCTCATCATCGGCCGGAAGCGCGACAGATAGACGTCAATATTCTCATGGGTAGCCGCTTGGGCCTCGGTCAGGCCGATGACGCCGATTGACGGCTCGGCAAAGACGGCAGTGGGTATCTCGGAGTGGTCGGCTACCATGGAGTTATTGTTGAAGACGGTCTCGGCAAAATATCAGCCATCTCGGATGGCGACCGGCGTCAGCGCCGCGCGGCCAGTCACATCGCCTACAGCGTAGATTGACGGCACGGAAGTCTGCGAGAAGGCATCGACAGTGATAGTTCCGTTGGGCTGCAGCTCGACGCCGGCCCGTTCCAGACCGAGGCCCTCGATATTGGCAAATCGACCGGTGGCGAACATGACCGCGCCATAGGGCGCAGTGACGCCGCCACTAAAGATCGTGGCGATATCGGCGACATCGCGGGCAAGCGAAGCGATTGTGGTCTGGTAAATGATCTTGATGCCGCGATCGATAAGCCCGACCTCCAAGCCCTGCCGCATATCGTCGTCAAAGCTGCGCAGCAGGCAATCGCCGCGATAGATGATGGTAGTATGAACACCCAGATCGGCAAAGATAGTGGCAAATTCCACTGCAATATAGCCGTCGTCTTCGATCAGTATCGAATCGGGCAGCGCCGGCAGGTCGAAGGCCTGATTGGAGGTGATGGCCAGTTCGGCACCCGGAATGGATGGAACGAAGAGGCGACCGCCAGTGGCCACCAGGATGTATCTGGCGTTCAGATCGCGATCCTGGCCCACCAGATGCACGCTATTGGAGCCAGCGACCAGACCGCGATCGCGGATAATCTCGACGCCAGGTTTTTCGAGGTTGGCGACATAGGCTCTCTCTTAAGTCGGATGATCTCTTTTTCCTTGTTGGCAACCAGTGTGGACCAATCAAAGCTAGCATCGACCTACCAGCCAAAACTGGCGGCTACGTCGAACAGATCATGGAATCAGCTCGCATAGACATAGAGCTTTTTTTGGGAACGCAACCGCGAATGACGCAAGTGGCGCCAACACGGAACTCTTCGATAATGCCAACCCTGGCATCATAGCTGGCCGCCATGCGCGCTGCTTGCACACTACCCGATCCCGCGCCAATGACAACCAGATCGTAAGAATTGCTCATGCGAGAGCTCTGGGGATGAGGGTTCTATCGGCAATTACCGATGATTACAGATATGGTAGTGGACCGCACAAAACAGACCCAGCACAAGGCGAGGCCCGTTATTGAAGAACGCGGCAAACGGCTAGAGCTTGACGCCCTGTTCACGCAAAGCGGCGCGGACTTTGGCGTAAAATTCCTGGCGGATATTATTGGTGAAGACTTTCAGGACCGTCTGCAGATCTGCGTTCACTTCGGTATTGGCACTGGCCAATTTCTGGCCGGTGTCGGTTTCATAGAAGCTGACGATTTCCTGCAGCTCAGCAATGCTGAACCGGGCGGCATAGACCCGGGCGAACTGGTCGAGTAGTTCACCCTTGCGGCCACGGTATTCTTCGAGGGTCTTGCCCACGATCGTATCGGTCGCGTCGGCAATTTCAGGATTTTGCTGGACAATCTGGCGCATCGTGCCGATGCCGATTTCGACCATGGTAATTTCATAGACGGATGCACTATCGGTCAGATCGATATATTTGCGGGCCAGCGCCAATTGCTCGGGTGGCAGTTCCTGGGCGATCGCGGGGACGGCAAATGCCAGAATCCCAATGCTCAAACTTACTACCACCAGCGCTTTGACGCGCATCATTACACCGCTCATTGTCGAGCCACCCATCCTGTCAAATACCATTATCAATTGCTGCTTGAGAGCGTTCTTATGCCATCGGGAGTCGCCACATAAGCCTTTTTGCACATATTCAGAAACAGCCCGTGCTGCACCACGCCGGCAATATTAAGCAAATCCATCGACAGCGCTTCTGGTCGTGAAATGCGACCAAAAAATGCATCCAGGATCAAATGCCCCCCATCGGTGACGAAGCTATCCCCTTTTTCGGTCAGGCGCAGGCGTAATTCGCCCTCGCAGCCATGGCTGGCACAGATGGCGGCGACAGCGCAGCGCGTAGCCCCCAGACCGAAGCGATTGACCTCGACGGGCAGTGGGAAACGACCCAGCGTTTCGACCAGTTTGGAGGAGTCCGCAATGACGATCATCTGGTCAGAGGTGGCGGCGACAATCTTCTCGCGCAACAGTGCGCCCCCGCCGCCCTTGATTAGATTGATCTGCGGGTCGATTTCATCGGCGCCATCAATGGTGATGTCGAGCCGGTCGAGTGCGTCCAGATCTGATAGGGGAATATTAAGCGCTGTCGCCTGGCGCGCTGTGGCTTCGGACGTCGGCACACAAATACAGGCAAATCCGGCTGCAACCTTCTCACCGAGCAGATCAACGAAGTGGCGGGCAGTGGAGCCGGCGCCTAGACCCAGGCGCATGCCCGGCTGAACCTGCGTCAGGGCCATGGCGGCCGCCTGTCGTTTGAGTTGTTCGCTCATTGTGCCCTCGCTGCTGCCAAAATGCTGCAATTGCAGAGCGGCATAGACATGTCAACGGCCCAAGGCCCGACCGATCACGCTTTGATGAATGAAAACTGTAACCAGCTGGCAAAACAATTTTACCATGCTGGTGAGAATATGGCGGAATTGCGGTCAACACCTCTTTTCGCAGATGTTCAAAGCGCATAGGCAACGGCAATTGTACGACGCGCGAAACGAGCTTTCGTACTACTTGCAGGGGCCAAGTCTTTAAATAAATGATCAAGTTTAAGTCCGCGATGGTGATCGTGCTGTCTCTCGTTCTATCGGCCACCAGCGCAATACCAAGCATGGCGGCGCGCGTCTATGATCCAGAGAACGGTATTTGGGTGGAAGCCTCGGCGCTGCAATCGCGCGCGCGGCGGCAGTGCCATCCACAAGCAGATCGTCAACCACAAGATGGACTACAAGCCAGCCATGATTGTGATCGAGACCAGCGAGCGCCGGCTCTATCTGGTGCTTGACGACGGCAAAGCGATAAAATACGGCGTCAGCGGCGGCCGCGATGGTTTTACCTGGACTGGCACACATCGCATTACCCGCAAAGCCGAGTGGCCCGGTTGGACGCCGCCGGCGCAAATGCGCCAGCGCGTACCGAATCTGCCAGCCTATATGCCAGGCGGCCCAGACAATCCGCTGGGCGCGCGCTCTACAGCATGGACTGAGTGCCGCATCGGGCTATTATAGCGGCGGCGTACCCAACTACATCGACTTGGAGCCAACTATTCGGCTCGAAATGCACTTTGGTGGGCGAGGCACCGGGATTCCGCTCGATCAGATCGAGGCGCTTAAGGCGCACCATCCCAAAGTGCCGATCTATACTTAACTGCAGTCGGGCACGGCTTCTGCAATAGCGACTGACCCGGCAATTTTGACGCAGCGGCCTGCACCAAGACATCGGTGCGGACGCTGGATTTTTTCCGCAAGCATCTTGGCTAAGCTGGCGACCCATCGCGCCTATCTGGACGCCGAGATGCAGGCGGCGCGTGCGGCGCCGCTGGCCCGGCGCAAGGCGCTGCTGGTCGCCTTGCTAATCGACGCCTTTGTCGACCGACTATTTGCCGTCGGCGGCCGTGGCGACGATATTCTGGCATATCGGGCGGAACTGGTGCAGCGCTTCGCGCCGCTGGGATAGATTCTGGCCCTATGCCCCCAGAACGACGACGTGCGACTGGTGATCGAGGCAGTGGCCGTGCCGATCGGCAACTATGATAGACTGTCAGTGGAGAACTTTATAGTGAGCCTCTATAACGACCACAGCGTGCAGCGCCTGCAGCTGGTGAGCGCGGATGGCCGCCGCCATGACATGCTGGATACGTTGACCGACGCGATTTCAGCGCTGGACTAAATCCAGAGCCAGACATAAATGCTCGCAGGATCATCTTTCTGCATGACGCATCGAGCAGCGGCAAATCGATCATTGCTCGGGCGCTGCAGAGCAGGATCGAGCTGCCATTCTGGCATATTTCCATCGACCATTTGCGCGATGCAGGGTTTTTGCCGTCAGCCCGCATCAAGGCGGGCGAATTCAACTGGCGCGCTATGCGCGCGCCTTTCTTTGCCGGGTTTCACCGCTCGCTGACCGCTTATGCTGGCGCTGGCAACAATCTGATTGTCGAGTACATTCTGGACACGCCGGGTTGGCCTGCCGAACTGACGGATCTGCTAACGCCGTTTGACATGTATTTTATCGCGATTCACCGCCCGCTCGACGAATTAATACGACACGAAGCGGCGCGTGGCGATCGCGGCATTGGCAGTGCCTTGCAGGATTTTCATACCATCCACAAGGACGTGAAGCACGACCTTGAGCTACAGACGCTGGACGGGGCCGAGGCCAATGTAGCGCTGAGATGCCATGATCGGCACAGCGTTCCTCGAGAAACAGCAATTCGCCCGTGGACTGGGATTTGCGCAGGGCAAGCCGCAGGCCCAGCAAATCGCAGTAAAAGGCGATTGTACGCTCGGCATCGCACGTGGTCATGCCGACATGCTCAAAACCCAGCAGCGTGCTCACTTGTCGTCATCGACGATCAGGGCAAAGTCGAGCGGCAGCGCCATGGTATATTTGATCTGCCCCATGGCGAAGGCCGAACTAACATCGGTCAGGTTGATCTTGCCGATCAGCCGTTTGTAGAAGGCGTCATAGGCACCAATATCGGGCACCACAACGCGCATCAGATAATCAACGTCGCCACTCATCCGGTAGAATTCAACGACCTCTGGGAATTCGTCGATGACGCCGGCGAATTTGCGCATCCAGACATCGTTGTGTTCATTGGTCTTGACCGACACAAAGACGGTAACGCCGACATTGACCTTGACCGGATCGAGAACGGCGACGCGCCGCTGAATAATGCCGTCTTCCTCCATTTTCTGGATCCGGCGCCAGCATGGGGTCGTCGATAGACCGACTTTGCGACCGATCTCGGCAACGGGTATGGTTGCATCCTTTTGCAGGAACGTCAGGATTTTCCTGTCAATCTTGTCCAACGCCATATCGCCCCTTGCGAAATCAGATTTTCAAGAATGGTCAATTCTATCCAAAATTTTGTCAAATACGTGCCACGTTCGGCCGAACTTGGCAATAAACTTGCGCCGTTCAAGTTGACCACCTGCGTTAACGCATTGTTAACCCAAAGCGTCAGCTAGCCCAAAAAAATCGTTCGACTGCACATGGTCTGCACGCCAATCAGCGGGCATGTCGAATTTGCCAACCGAGATTCTGCGACCAGCGGCACGAGCAGCGGCTGCTGGGCCAGATAGTCACCGGTAGCAATCGTCCAACCTTCGCTGACCAGGGTGGCACCAAGATCCTTACCATCGATCTGGCAGCGAACAAGCAGCCGGCCGTGCATTTCACCAGCCGTTAACTACGCGCTGCCTAGAGTTTAGCCAAAAGTAGTGAGCGCGTACCGGTTCGCCGGTTTAGTAATGAGCAACGAGTTCCCATGACATCGCACCCAGCTGTCACTGATGATGTCCGTTCGCAGATGGGCCTTGACGGCAAGCGTGCGACGCAGCGAACCGTGCTCGATGCCCGCCAGCGCCTGACCTCGAGTTCGGGCGCGCGTTCTTCCTTCGATTTCGAACTAATACATGATTATGCCGACTCCCGGTTGAGCGCTGCGCTACCCATGGCGGCGCTGGTTGGCATACTGGCGTTTGTCGCCAGTTTCTGGGTGCCAATGCTATTCACCGCGCTGTGGGCCGGGCTAGTGCTGCTCAGCATGCTGATCGTGGTGCTGATGGCCCAACGGTTCAAAGCCGCCGATTCGGCCAAATTTAACGCCGGGGAATGGACCACCACATTTGTCGCCGGAGAAACCTTGCTGGGGCTCGCCTGGTCGTTGCTGGCCTTGTTTACCCTGGTGACCAGCGCCAATACGCTGGCCCCGGTGATGTTTGCCATGGTACTAGTAGCAATCGCCGCTAATGCCATCGCCACTCGGACCTTGCCTCCCGCTACATTGATGAGCACGCTGCCGGTGGCCGCCACGGTATCGGCCAATCTGATCATGTTAAGCGGTACGCTGAACTATACGCTGGCCGGCGTTGCTATGTGCGGCGAAGTGTTTTTTGTCTATCTGGCGCGGCAATTGCATGCTTCTGAGCTGCACACGATCACGCATCAGGCCGAAAAAGACACACTGATCAGCGAGCTGGAAAAGGCCCGGCAGATGTCGGACGAGGCACGCCGCCACGCCGAGCAGGCCAATATTGCCAAGTCACAGTTCCTGGCCACGATGAGCCACGAGCTGCGCACGCCGCTGAATGCCATTATCGGGTTTTCCGAAGTACTGCATTCCGAACTTCTGGGACCGCATCAGGTGCCTCAATACAAGGAATATGCGGGTGACATTCACGGCAGCGGCCAGCATTTGCTCAATCTGATCAATGAATTGCTAGACCTCAGCCGCATCGAGGCGGGCAAGTATGAGCTCAATGAGGAGATGGTGTCGCTGGTCGATATTGCCGCCGATTGCCGCCGGATGATGGAGCTGCGGGCCAAATCCAAGAATATCGAGCTAGTGTTCAGCGTTGGCGATAATCTGCCCAAATTGTGGGGCGATGAGCGCGCCATTCGTCAGGTGGTGCTCAACCTGTTGAGCAACGCCATCAAATTCACGCCGCAGCATGGCAAGGTCACCCTGATGGTCGCTCGCAGCAGCGATAGTGGCCAACTGGTCTCGGTTAAGGACAATGGTCCTGGCATTCCCGAGGACGAAATCGAAACTGTATTGTCCTCATTTGGCCAGGGCTCGCTGGCACAGAAGACGGCCGAGCAAGGCGCAGGCCTGGGCCTGCCTATCGTGCAGAAGATCATGGATCTACATCAGGGCCGCTTCGACTTGTTCAGCAAGCTGCGCCTTGGCACCGAAGTTATCGCCACCTTCCCTCGCGCCCGGGTGCTGGATGCATTGGCGCCGGTGGTGGAACGCAAGAACCGGCTCGAGATCTACTCGGCAGCCGGCTGAGGCACGGCACACATACTGCCCGGAGACTTATTTAGAATTGCATCATCCTTCCAGTGTTATGATTGCCTCCATGGGCGGAAGGACTTCGTGAACGATCAATCGGGCCGCCGCGCGTTACTTCTGTTACAAGATCACACCTCAGCGATTGAATCGACACAAACTGCCAGCCACCTTGCCGCTAAATGTGTGTTTCTCGAAGATCTGACAGTCGAACATCTGGACAACGATCCCAACCTGATCATCGATGTCGATCTGAGCGAGGTTCGCAAAGTCCGATAACTCAAATCGGTTCTCACCACTTCCAACGAAGCCCATCGCATTTTCCTGATCGACCGCAGCAATCGCTTAACCTCAGTCCACGCCAATGTTCTGGGCGCCAAACTTCTATTACCAAGGCAAAGCACAGTGGCGGAACTGCGCGCGGCGCCGACCAAGAATTTTAGCATCACAGCGTTTCCACCTGTCGCTAAGCCGCCTGCCCTGACAGCAACTTAAATTGCGGTGTCATAAATTAGTGCCGACGTGAGCTCCATAGACACCAGCTTCCAGACTCTGACGGAAGACGTCGCGCTGGACGAGGTCGGTGCGATTGCGGCCTGCGAGGAGATCGCAGATTCGATCGATGGCACAGCTTGGTGGGACTGGATGAAACTGGTTCGATCCCACCATGCCGGCACGTTTGAGCATTGCATGCTGATCACGGGCCTGGCTTCGACCTTTACTACCAAGATCGGCACGTCGCACGAAGAGATCGTCAAGATAACCATGGCGGGCTTGCTGCACGACATCGGCAAGGCCAACGTCCCAGCAGCAATCCTCGACAAGCCCAGCGCACTGACCCTACGTGAAATCAACATCCTTCGAAGGTACCCGAGCGCTGGCTACGACTATCTGATGCAGAACAGCACAGTGGCGGCCGATATTCTCAGCGCTGTGCAGTACTATCATGAATATCTAGATGGCAGCGGTTATCCGGACAAACTTAAAGAGCGCCCGCATCGACAGTATGACGCGCATCATCACCGTCTGCGACGTTTATGTTGCCCTGATTGAGCGCCGTAGCTACAAGGAACCCAAGTCGCACGCTCAAGCCATCGCCATTTTGCATGATATGGCAATGGGGGGCAAAGCAGAATGCCGTCTGGTCCGCGAAATGGACCGGATCATAGCACCTGCTGCCGACTAAAGATCGCTGCCGCTAACAGAGGCGCTTTCAAAGGTCGCCATGTTGTTGTGCAGATGCAACGCGGTCTTAGCGAGCGCCGCAGCCAGCGCCGCGCCACTGCCCTCGCCTAGGCGCATGCCCAGATCGAGCAGGCCGATCTGGCCCATGGCCGCGAGCGCCCTGGCGTGGCCTGATTCGGCGGAAACATGAGCGAAGATGCAGTGATCAATGGCGGCAGGGTTAACCGCATGGACAATAGCAGCAGCCGAAGTCGCCACAAAACCATCAATGATGACGGGCACCTTCTGATGGCGGGCTGCCAGCAGCGCACCGAGCATGGCAGCAATCTCGCGTCCACCGAGGCGGGCGAGAATGGCCAGCGGGTGATCGAGTTCATCGGCATGACGGGCTAGCGCGCGGTCAACCGCGTCTACCTTACGCTTTAGCCCGGCTTCATCGACACCGGTGCCGCGACCAACCCAGTCCGCCCCAGTGCCACCGTAAAGGGCAGCGTAGATGGCGGCGGCGATCGTGGTATTGCCAATGCCCATTTCCCCGATGCCGATCAGATCTGGCTTGCCGGCGATAGCTTCCATGCCATAGGCGATGGTGGCAACGCACATCTTGTCGTCGAGCGCGGCTTCCAGAGTAATGTCGCCAGTGGGCAGTTCCAGCGCCAGTTCAAAGACGCGCAGATTAATCTCGTGCAAGGCGCAGATCTGAGAAATGGCCGCGCCGCCATTGGTGAAATTGGCGACCATCTGAGCGGTGACTGCGCGCGGAAAAGCCGAAATGCCCTGGTCGGTAACACCATGATTACCGGCAAAGATGGCGACCATGGGATTGTCCAGGCGGGGCTGGGCCCTACCCTGCCAGCGCGCCAGAAATTCCACTAAGCCCTCAAGCGCCCCGAGCGAGCCGGGCGGCTTGGTCAGTTGCGAATTGCGCGCACGAACGGCGGCGACTGCGGCCTCGTCACCATCGGGAACAATGGTCAGAAGCTCCAGAACGTCGGCATAGGCGGGATTCAGCGAAGGCATGGCGAGTCCGAAATGCTATGATAAAAAGGGGGTATTTTGTTGCCTAGAATCGGCCCAAAAAGCAATTGACCAGTGAGCCAACCGCCCAATGACGCCATCGCTCCCCCGAGGCGATAGACCCCAGCCACCCAAACGCCGGCCCCGGCAAGGTTGAGCTAGCGGACGACTTCGTGATGGCGATGCGATTTTTCGCCCTTGCCGACCGGCAATAGCCCGCATCAGAAGCCAGATCTGAACCGGATTGCCATGACCCTGCCCCTGGCCAGCCTGGCCATTGGTCTTGGTCCGACCCTGTTGCTGATCGGTACGACCCTCGTCGGGCTGCCGCCCTATTTTTCCGCCACGCTGGCCGTGGCAGCGATGGTGATTGTCAGCGGCGCTATGACGGAAGACGCGCTGGCCGACGCTGCCGACGGGCTGTTCGGCGGCCAGGACCTGGCCTGGAGGCTAGAGATCATGAAGGACAGCCAACACGACATCTATGTGGTAGCGGCGTTGTGCCTGTTCATCGTGCTCAAGGCGACGGGGCTGGGCGCGGTGGCTGCGACCAACCCGCTGGCTGCCGGCGTCATCTGGCTGGCTGCTAGCATAGCCGGCTGCTCAGGCGCGCTGTGGCTAGCCGTGGCGCTGCCGGCGGCGCGCGCGGACGGGGTTTCTGCAGCGGCAGGTGCCGTCAGTAGCCGCAGCTTTGCGATGGGGGCAGTGTTTGCTGTGCTACTGCTGTTCGTGCTGGGTGGGCCGGCAGCCAATCTACTGGCGCTGGGTTTTGCGCTTGTGGCAGCAATGATCACCATGGCCGGCTGAGCCGCCCTAAGCAAGCGACTGGTCGGCGGAATACCGTTATCGAGACAATGACCCTGCCAGAATACGAAAGTGCGCCAGTATGATATTCATGGGAATTGCGCTTCTGATCTCGGTGAGACCGACACTGCTGATCAGCGCCAATGTGGGCCATATTCTTGGCTTCAGCCAAATGCAGACGGTGCAGCTGATGCCATTACTAGCGCTGCTGATCGCGTTTGCCGGCGGCCTACTCACACGGCGGCGTGCTAGGGAGCTGCTGACCAGCCTAGTGCTATGCTATGGGTCGGCATTTTTGCCTTGGCGGGTGCGCCCTATGCCTATCGCGATGAAATCGCGGGCATGGCGGGAATGGCCGGCAAGTTGCGGCCCGGGGTGACCATGATCGACGCCAAGAAGGGCACAACCACCTTCCAGCGCGGCATTAGCGGCCATTTCGAACTCAACGCCACCATCAATGGACATACCACGCCGATGATCTTCGACACCGGTGCCAGCGCCGTGGCGCTGACCATTGCCAATGCCGATGCCGAGGCGGCGTGGATCGACATCGGGAGCCTGCGCTTTGCCATTTCAGCGTCCTCGGACGGGCCCGCTCGGGTGAGGCTTGACCTTATGGAAGTGGGCGGGATTAGCCACGAGGGCATTGCGGCCTTTGTCGCCGAAGCCGATGCGCCGGACATGAGCCTTTTGGGGATGACGTTTCTGGAAATACTAAGCCGCTACAGCGTGACGCAGAACGCGCTCAAACTACAAAACTAGCGCGCAAGCGGCTTGCTGGTGCGGTCATGATAAGCGAAGGTCGAACCTGACCGAGACCCGCCAAATGACGGAACCAGCCATATCCGATACCCACTCGTATGACGAAATCAATCTGCGACATGCCTTTGCGGTGGCGCAGGCCTCGCGGCTGGACGGCAATCACCCGTTTGGTTCGGTACTGGCCGACAAGAAATGGCGTGATCCTGATGGAACAAGGCAATGGCTTTAGCGCGGAAGGCTACGACCGCACAGCCCATGCCGAAAAGCTGCTGGCGGCGGGTGCCGGCAAAGCCTATAGCCTGGCCATGCTGGCCGAAAGTACGCTCTACACCTTGGCCGAATCTTGCGCCATGTGTGCTAGGGTGATCTACTGGGTTAGGATAGGGCGAGTGGTGTTCGGCCAGACCGAACGTAATCTGAAGATGATCACCGGGGACAATCCAGAGAACCCGACGCTGAACCTGCTCTGTGCGGCAGTGTTCGCCGCCGGACAGGGCCCGACTGAAGTGGTTAGCCCGCTGCTGGAGGATGAAGCCAGCGCGCTTCAGGCCGATTACTGGTCGAGCCGCGGCTAACCGGCCTCGGCGAAGCGGTGGCGATTGACCGCATCGAGCGCACGGAACAGTACGCTGGTATCGGCGCCGGGCTTGCAGGCGTCCACGCTCATGATCTGGCGGAACTGGCGCGCGCCAGGCAAGCCGGCGGCCAGGCCCAGCATGTGGCGGGTGATATTGTTGATGCGCGCGCCAGCGGCCAGTTCGCGGTCCGCATAGGTGGCCATGGCGTGCATCACAGCCTCAAGCGTCACCGGCTCGGCTGTAACCCCAAAGAAACGGCGGTCGACGTCGGCTAGCAACATGGGCGTGTGGTAGGCGGCGCGACCCAGCATCACGCCATCGGTGTGGGCAAACTGCGCTTCGGCGAGATCCAACGTATCGATGCCGCCATTGATCAGGACCTGTAACGGCGCCAGACGGGCGCGCAGGCGATATACTCGATCATAATCGAGCGGCGGGATGGTGCGGTTTTCCTTGGGCGAGAGCCCCTGCAGCCAGGCCTTGCGGGCATGCACATAGAGCGCATTAACACCCGCTTCGACCATGGCATCGGCGAAGCGGTCAAGCCCGGTTTCGACGTCCTGATCGTCAATGCCAATGCGGCATTTGACGGTGATCGGGCAATCAGTGGCGTCGCGCATTGCGCGGACGCATTGTGCCACCAGATCAGGCTCCGCCATCAGGCAGGCGCCAAAGCGGCCAGACTGCACGCGATCTGAGGGGCAGCCGACGTTGAGATTGATCTCGGCATAGCCGTAGTCATGGGCAATAGCAGTCGCGGCAGCCAGTTCGGCCGGATCGGAACCGCCCAATTGCAGCGCTACGAGCTGCTCGACCGGGTCAAAACGCAGGTGACGATCGATATCGCCATGCATAATGGCGGCGCTGGTGACCATTTCGGTAAACAGCAGGCTCTCGCGCGTAAGAAAGCGATGGAGAAACCGGCAGTGACGGTCTGTCCAGTCCATCATCGGGGTGACGCTGAAGCGCCGGGCGCGGACAAGAGAGTTCATACGCGGGCAAATACTCCAGAACGCAGCAATTGGCTAGTCGCCGCGCACAGGGGAGGATTACGCTACACGCTAACATGTTAGCAACGGCCATAGAACGAGCCCTATCCGCATGCCGATGTGGAGCGGCTGTGGGCCTTCATGCTGGAAAGCCTGACGGCGTTACAGGCAGAGCATAGCATGGACAGCATTTCCATCACCACCCATGGCGCGACCGTGGCGCTTTTGGGAGGCGATAGCCTAGCGCTGCCGGTACTGGATTATAAATTTTCCGGCCCCATGGAGACCAACGCGGCCTATGGCACTGTCCGGCCGGATTTTGCCGAGACGCTGTCGCCGCTGCTGCCCAATGGGCTTAATATCGGCGCGCAATTGTTCTGGCAGAGCCAGTGCTTTGCCGACCAGTTCGCCAGCGTGACCTAGATCTTGATCTATCCGCAATACTGGGAATGGCGACTAAGCGGCGTTATGGCCAGCGAGGTCACTTCCTGGGCTGTCACACTGATCTGTGAGCACCACAGACCACAGAAGGCCGATTATTCAAGCCTGATGCGCCAGCTGGACTGGCGGGACCGCTTCCCGTGCGGCCGGCGGCGTCGGCGCTTGGACCGATCACGGCCGAGATCGCCGCGGCGACCGGGTTGCGGGTGGATACCCGGTCACCTGCGGCATTCACGATTCCACGGATGATGTCGATGCCGTCATCGCGGGCGATGTGCAGGCACTACCCAGTTTCATGGCTGGTGTCAGCCCCTTCCCCAATCATGTCGGTCGCTGGGTCGGCAATGCCGATGCTCTCAGTCCCGGCGAACGCACGGCGGCGGTATCGCTCTATCTGGCGCTAATCATCCAGACCTGTCTGAGCCTATGCGGATTGGGCCGCCAGATCATCATCGAAGCCCCTCTCCTGGTGCACAATCAGTTGTTCGCCCCGGCCCTGGCCCGATCGATGGGCGTGCCGGTGCTGATCTCGGGCGACGCGACCGGGATCAGCCTGAGCGCCAGCATGCTGTTTGGCGGCGCTGCGGGCAGCGCCACGGGCACTCTAATGGCGCCATTCGACCACCCCGGATTCAAGGCTCATGCCGAACGCTAGAACGCGCGGCTGGCCTGACAGGATGGCGTGCCAACGCCGCAGGCATCGGCGACCGAAGACAGATTGACCGCCCGATTGTTGCCCGCTGCGCCTAGCGCAGGCTGAACTAGGGATAGTCGTCGGCGACCAGCATGGAGAGCATAAGCCCAGACCCGGGTTGCTCAACGACCGACGCCGACGACGAAATCGAACGGGGGCCTAGGGTAGGCTCCGGTGAGCAGGATGGCGATCAAGGCGAGAATGGTGACAAGCGCCGCTGCGATGAGCAACACCGCCAGAACCAGGTAATGTGGGACCGCCAGCAGCCACTTGAGCAGCGGCAACCAGCGACTCCGCTGGTGGACATCGGGATAGTCAACGTCAAATGTACCGATTGCTGATCGACGGTCGATGGGTAGCGGTCGGTCAGCAACATATAGGCGCCCATCCGCCAGCCAAAGCGGCCCAGCCCAACCGCAAAATCGAATCACCAGCGCGGGTAATGCTAGCGAAACAGGATTATCAGCAATGTCGCCACAAAAAGCGCGCAGCAATGCCGCGGCTGGACGATTGCGCCGTCCGCCCCGCTTCGTCGACATAGTGCAATGTGCCCCGCCGGTAAGCACGCCAAGGACGATCAGAATCGGCAGCGTCCGCACTAGACCGCCGGATCAATGTCAACAATTTGACCGGCTCAATTGCGGCTCTTAGGGTCGCTCAGCCCAGTGATGAAGTCCGATGTCTCGGCCAGATCGACGGTTTCGAGCATCATCACCTCAGTCGCATCGGCGCGGTCGTATAAGGATGTTCTCGTGCACCGAGCGATGCAGTAGCGAGGTATCCATGAGTGACCACGCCGATATTGGCGCGCAGGCTGTCCTGCGTGACCATCGCGATATCCTGACCATCGATCAAGATGCGACCATCGGCGCAGTCGTAAAAGCGCAGCAGCAGGTTAATGACGGTGGACTTGCCGGCGCCAGAACGCCCGACCAGGCCGATCTTTTCGCCGGGCTTAATATGCAGGTTGAGATCCTCGATCACGCCGCCGGTCTTGCCATAGTGGAACGAGACATTCTCGAAACTGATATTGCCCTTGACGGTGCCGAGCGGCTTGGCAGCCGCGTCGTCGGACACCACACGCAGCAGCGAGATCGCCGATAAAACCGAACAGCACGATTTCGCTGGCAGCCACGGCGGCAGCCAGAATGGCCATCATGGCCAGCCACTGCTTGGCGCCGTGGCTATAGTGCAGGCAGAAGGCTAGCAGGCCTTTGGGCGGGCTCGGCCGGATCGCCCATCGGATAAACTTCAAGACGTCGTTCAAACCAACGCAACATAGTCGTTCACCGTATTTGTGCCGGCAGGGCCGCTGTGCTAGACTAGACGCGCTACAAGCTCAAGCGTGGCTGAGATCAAGACAAGCAAGACCGATGGCATGCGTGCCAGTCGGAAACCCTGGATACCGCGCTCATACGCCTGCAATTGGCGAAGATGGAGACACGCGCTGCGACCGCAGGACACCCCTCCCCAATGCCGCCCCATTTGGCGTAGAAGATTTATAGACCGAAGCGGTCATCGACCGCATAGAATACACGAAAACGCCGAGTCTGCTATTGCGGCGCGGCCACACTGACTTTCAGTCCGCCGAATTTGATGGATCATTTCATGCGCACCGAAACCGAACAGACTATTTTCCTTAAGGACTATGCAGCGAGCCCATACACCATCGTATTGGTTAACCTCGATTTCCGCATCACCGAGGCCGATACGCGGGTGATCGCGCAATTGACGATTGAACCGCGCCCGGACACCATAGCGGGCACACCACTAGTGCTTGATGGCAATGAGCTGACGCTGGACTCTGTTGCGATTGATGGCGCGCCGCTAGTGCTGTCGGCCTATGTGGCGGACAAGGATGGTCTGACGGTGTTCGCACCGCCGCTGCGTCGTTTCGTGCTGGAAACCGAGGTTACTCTGAAGCCAGAGAGCAATACCAGACTGATGGGGCTGTATCGGTCGGGCGGCACCTGGTGCACGCAGTGTGAGGCCGAGGGTTTTCGCCGCATTACCTATTATCTGGATCGCCCGGACAATCTGGCCGTGTTTAAGGCGCGCATCACCGCACCCAAGAGCCTCGCGCCGGTTTTGCTGTCCAATGGCAATTTGGTCGACCAGGGTGATGCCGGCAAGGGCCTGCACTTTGCCGTCTGGGAAGACCCTTTCCCCAAGCCAAGCTATCTGTTCGCCATGGTGGCGGGTGATCTAGGGGTAATCACTGACAATTTCACCACCGCATCTGGGCGCAAGATCAATCTGGCAATCTATAGCCGCCATGGCACGCAGGAACAGTGCCTGTGGGCGATGGACAGCCTCAAGCGTTCAATGGCCTGGGACGAGCGTCGCTTTGGCCGCGAATATGACCTGAATATCTTCAACATCGTGGCCGTGTCCGATTTCAACTTTGGCGCGATGGAGAACAAGGGCCTCAATATCTTCAACGACAAGCTGGTATTCGCTCAGCCCGAATCCGCAACCGACGGCGATTACGACGGCATCGAGCGGGTGATCGCGCACGAATATTTCCACAACTGGACCGGCAATCGCATCACCTGCCGCGACTGGTTTCAGCTGTGTTTGAAGGAAGGACTGACGGTTTATCGTGATCAGGAATTCATCAGCGACGAGCGCAGCCGGCCAGTCAAGCGCATCTCCGATGTGGTGACGCTCCGCGCGGCCCAGTTCCCCGAGGATGGCGGCCCGCTGGCGCATCCGGCGCGGCCGGACCACTATAGCGAGATCAATAATTTCTATACCCCGACTGTCTACGAAAAGGGCGCCGAGATTGTGCGCATGCTGGCGACGCTGCTGGGCGAAGCTGGATTCCGCAAAGGCATGGACTTGTACTTCGAACGCCATGATGGCCAAGCCACTACCATCGAGGCCTTTTTGGCGGTGTTTGCTGAGGCTAATGACGTCAATCTCGATCCGTTCAAGACCTGGTATCTACAGGCCGGTACGCCGCGCCTGAGCGTCAGTGACATCTATGATGTCGACAGTCAAACCTATACGCTCAAACTGAGCCAGCAAACCCTGCCGACGCCGGGCCAGCCTGACAAGCAGCCGCTGGTGCTGCCCATAAAGTTCGGCCTACTCGGCCCCAATGGCAGCGAAATGAACTGGACAGGTGTGAGTGGCGTCGAGGTGCGCGACGACATGATCGTGCTCACGACCGACCAAGCGGAAATTACCTTTACTGGTATTCCGAACAAGCCGGTGCCGTCGCTGCTGCGTGGCTTCTCCGCCCCGGTCAACATATCTACCACACTGAGTCAGGCCGACCAATTGTTCCTGGCCCAGCATGACAGTGATCCGTTTAATCGCTGGCAGGCGCTTCAGGATGTCGGCATGGCCCTGGCCGTGGACGCCATCAACGGCACCCCCTGGGGCGAAGACGCTGTTAAGGCATTGAGCCAAGCGATGGCCGAAACGCTGGCCAGCGACGCGCTGGACGATGCGTTCAAGGCTCTGGCGCTGAACCTGCCGGCCGAAGCACAGATCGGTCAAACCATTGGCAAGGACATTGACCCGGACCGGATCCATAACGTGCGTTCGGCGCTTCTCAAGGCGGTATTTGCGCCCTTGGCGCTGGAGATGCTGAACGCCTATCTCAAACTCTCCAGCGATGCGCCCTACACGCCTGATGCGGCCAGCACGGGACGGCGCTCGCTGCGCAACCGTTTGCTTGACCTGCTGGTGGGGTGTGATGCGGCCGGCGCCGCTGGTCTGGCGGCGCAACAATATGCTGATGCCCGCAACATGACGGATCGTCTGGCGGCGCTGAGTGCTAGTGCGCAGGCTTGGACACTAGACGCTGCGGCCATGCTGGCGGATTTCCATGCCAATTTCGCCGCTACCAACCCGCTGGTGCTCGACAAATGGCTCGCCGTAACGGCCACCGTGCCGCAGGACGAGGTGATTGACCACATCCGTGCGGTGCTGGCCAATCCGGATTTCCCCAAGACCAATCCAAACCGGCTGCGGTCACTGGTGGGCATGTTCGCGATGAACAATCCAACCCAGTTCGCCCGTGCCGATGGTGCCGGATTCCGCTTTGTAGCCAAGTTTGTCGCCGAGATCGACAAGATCAATCCGCAGGTGGCCGCACGGGTTCTGACCGGCTTCCGGATTTGGCCAATGCTGGAAAGCGAGCGCCGCGACGCGGCACAGGCCGCCTTGCGCGGGCTCGACGCAACCGGATCACTCAGCAGCAATACAGCTGACATTCTTTCGCGCATGTTGACAAACTAAATCTTCAGCTTGCTTGAAAGAATTTTTCTTCGGCGGCTAAGTGATTCTGCTGACTCGCAATTTTGCGGATCAACCCTCCCACCTGCTTTTCCCAGGTCTGGACAGCTGAGTTCGGCTGATTCATTGTTCGTTAAGGGCAAATCGGTTCGGGTAAAATTGCCCCCCGCAGGACGGAGAATTGCATGCGGTCGGCGGAGACATCTGGCGTCGGCGCCAGTGGAGTGGGCGCGGAGCAGAACAGGGCGAATACGCGCCAAGTCAACGACAGTACAGCGTCGACGGGACGACAGAGCTGCGGCCTGGTTCTCTTCCCGATCACTGCCGCAGTTGCCTTTACCGCGCTGCTCGCCGCCTTGCTGTTTGTTTCCTACGATATCGTGCGGACGCTTGATAATGCTTAGCGCCACCTAACAAGCATGGCGACCACCTTTGCTACTGACATTACCGAATTAGATTCAGCAGCCAGAGCGATTGCCACGGCCGCACTGCCGAGCCGCTTCGACAATGCGGCCCGCGCGCAGATGAGCACGACGCCTCGCGCCGAAATGCTGGAGACGTCGCAGGTCCAGTTCCTCCCGACAGACTATGGTGACGCATTGGCCCTAGACGCGGCAGCAGAAAACTCATGATCCGCCATCGCGCAGCGCGCCGGCATAGCCCTTGCGCTGGCGGCGCTGCTGACGGCATTAACCTGGCGCCGTGGCCACCGGGATATGCCCGACATGCTGCAACGCCACAATTACCGCGTCCTGGCCGCCACCATTCCGATGGGCGTAGCCTACTGGACCAAAGATGACGCCCTTATGATGTGCAATGAGCAGTGCCAAGCGCGGATTAATCTCAAGGGCAAGACTGTCACCTATCATGACGTGGTCAAACGGATGATCGAGAGCGGCTATATGAAGCTGC
>JALBVE010000049.1 GCA_025050575.1 Candidatus Devosia symbiotica | reverse complement strand
GCGTCAGATACCATGACGCTGGAATCCGTCGCCCGCGCGGAGGCTCAGGAAATCGCAAGAGCTGTTGCCTGGACTATCTGATCGACCCGGACCGGCTCTGTGCTAGCTGTCCCAAACAAGACAATAGTTTGCGGGTAGCGCGGCAAAGCGCCAACGCCCTGGCCGAGCTGGATTAGTCGAATTTCTCGTCAGGATAGACGCCCCAGAGCTCTTCCTGGCGCACATAGCCCAAATAGCTGGCTGAGCGGGCATCGTCGTCTTGGCTGCTGGCGGCAACTTCGCACCAGGCGATATCGCACTGCTTGATAATGATCTTGAAGCCTGCACCTAAACGGGCCCTCAAATCGGCTTGGTCGGACGGGCTAGCGCGCAGGGCCACCTCGCCATTGGCCATCAGCGGCATGGCATAGCCAGCGCGGGTGCCCTGAAGCAGGTTCTGGTGCACCCAGCCTTCAGCGCCATCGACATCACGAATCTTGCGCCAGGTATCGAACTCCTGGATGATTTCAACTGGGATGATCGATTTGAGATAGGTCCAAGTCACTTCGTATTTAGTGCCGGGCCCGACCCGAACATTGATCGGGCCCGACCGCGTCGAGGCAAAGCGCGGCAGAGGCAGACCGCTGGGATTGCCCGACTGGGCTAGTGCCGGCGGCACAAGCAGAACCAGCGTCAGCAGCAGCCAGACGATTGGACGGATAATATACTCAAAATGACGGTCAAGGCCGCCATGCGGGGGCTGGTCAAACATAGCTTTGCAGATGAATTCAAATTGCCCTATCACTATTCCATGATCCTTAATGTTCGCTGAAGAGGGCAGTTTT
The DNA here is from genome assembly GCA_025050575.1 of Candidatus Devosia symbiotica. Lineage (GTDB taxonomy): Bacteria > Pseudomonadota > Alphaproteobacteria > Rhizobiales > Devosiaceae > Devosia > Devosia symbiotica. Next base: position 13,133 of record JALBVE010000049.1, on the reverse strand, counting down.
CACACCTTGGCGGTCGCACTCCGGAACCATATGACCAGTCACAAACCCAAAATTCTGGTCACCCGTCGCCTGCCCAAGACGATCGAGGCCCGGATGGCGACACTGTTCGAGACCGACGTCAATGATGGCGATGTCACCCTCACTGCCGACGACATTATTGATGGGTTGGCGGACAAGGATGTGCTGGTCTGTTCGATCACCGACAATATCGATGCCGCGCTGATTGCCCGTCTGCCCAAAAGCGTGCGACTGATTGCCCAGTTTGGCAATGGCATCGACAATATCGATGTCGAGGCGGCCTGGGCTGCCGGGCTGACCGTGACCAATACGCCCTCAGTGCTAACCGAAGACACCGCCGACATGGCCATGGCGCTGATGCTGGCGCTGCCCCGGCGGCTGCTGGAAGGCACGCAAATGCTGGTGCGCGACGGGGTCTGGGCCGGCTGGTCGCCAACCTCGATGCTCGGTCACCGACTGCGCGGCAAGGCGCTGGGCATTGTCGGCATGGGCCGCATCGGCATGGCTGTGGCGCAAAGAGCCAGGGCCTTCGGGCTCAATATCCATTATTATTCACGCAATCGCCGCCCGCCGGCGATCGAGACCCTACTCGAAGCCACCTATTGGCACGATCTGGACGCCATGATTGCAGCGGTGGACATCGTCTCGCTGCACACCCCACACACCCGGGATACCTTTCATCTGCTATCGGCCGAGCGGCTGGCCCGGATGAAGCCGGGCAGCTTTGTGGTCAATGTCAGCCGGCCCGAGCTGATCGACGAGGTCGCGCTGATAGCCGAGATCGAATCCGGTCATCTCAATGGCGCGGCGCTTGATGTGTTTGACAACAAGAATGGCATCAATCCGCGACTGCTGGCGCTGGCCGAAGAAAACCGGGTCGTTCTAACCGCCCATATGGCCTCGGCAACACCGGAAGCGCGGGTGGAGATGGGTGAGACGGTGATCGTCAATATCCGCGCATTCATGGACGGGCATCCACCACCGCACCGCGTGCTGCCCGAGGATGGACGCGGTTCGCTGAGTTAGCGCCGATAACCGTGATTGCAATCGATTTCGTTGCGGCTTGCCAGTCCAGCTGTTCCCCGCCTAAACCAACGTTGACCGCATCACGCTCGGAAGCAGATCGCGCCGGTCGCGTGCGTTTTGCAACGGCAATGGCTTGGTGCTTAATGCACTGGAGCGCGGCTTTGCATTGCTCCTGCCCGATTGGCTGAGCCCAACCGAACAGTTGGGCAGCAATGTGATCGACTAGATCAATGCGAGCTTCCGCGCCGACGTCAAGCAGGCCTTGCTGGAGATCTATACCCAAGAGCGAAAACCAGGGCAATTGGAAGACGCTGTTTGGCGCGCGCATTACGCTCGAGACCGACCGCAAGCTGACCGACTATCGCAACGCGGTGATGTTTGGCTACAGTCAGATCTGCAAGCCCGAGTTGAGCGGTTTTTTCAAGTTTGGCGAGGACCAGGGCAACGATCTGCCGGCCTGGGCTTTAGGATTATGCCGGGCAGGGCGAGGTCATGGTGGTCGGCTTTCACCAGACCGACAAGGGCATGGCTATTGCCTATCAGGCATGGCGGAGCGGGGCTTTTGATCCATCGCAGCCAGCCACCTGGCCGGTGACCCCCGAGACGCTTTAAAGTGCGGGCCGAACAGCTCAAGGTCGATACAACGCTGGCGCTGGCGGATTGACGGGAGCGCGGCGAGAGCATAATTGGCCGCCATGAGTAAAAATAACAAGCTAAACGGTCCGACCCAGCGCTCGCTGCGCATGGGTGAATTGGTCCGCCACGCCCTGGCGGCCATGTTCGCCCGCGGCGACGTTGAGGACGACGCTTTACGCGGTGCAGTGATCACCGTATCGGAAGTGCGCATGAGCCCTGATCTGAAGCTGGCCAATGCCTATATTATGCCGCTGGGCGGCCAACATGCCGAAGAGATAGTGGCGGCGCTGAACCGCCATCGCAAATATATTCGGGGTCGCATTTCGCCGCAGCTCAACGTCAAATTCGCGCCCAAAATGCGCTTCCATGTCGACGAGACTTTCGAGGAAGCCAGCCGTATCGACGCGCTGCTGCGCTCCGAGAAGGTCAAGCGCGACCTTGCCGAAAATGATGGCGAGGCCGATTGAACGCCCCCAAGCGCGTCAAACGCGCGATTTCCGGCTGGGTGGTTCTCAACAAACCCTATGATATGACGTCCACCCAGGCGGTGGGTAAGGTGTGCTGGCTGTTCGGCGCGGCCAAGGCCGGACATGCCGGTACGCTAGACCCGCTAGCCACCGGCATTTTACCCATTGCACTTGGTGAGGCGACCAAGGCCGTGCCGCAGGTGCAGAATGGCAGTAAGGTGTATCGCTTCGCCATTACCTGGGGCCGCGCGACCACGACGGACGACACGGAAGGCAGCGTGATTGCTATATCGGATGTGCGGCCCGACCAGGCGGCGCTCGAAGCGGTGCTGCCGCGGTTCACCGGCACAGTAATGCAGCGGCCACCAATCTTTTCGGCGCTCAAGATCGATGGCAAGCGCGCTTATGATCTGGCACGAGCCGGCGAGACCGTGGAACTGGCGCCACGCGAGATCGCTATCGATGCGATCAAGCTCATCGAGCACTCGTCGGAGCGCTCAGTCCTGGAAGTCACCTGTGGCAAAGGAACCTATGTGCGGTCGCTAGCGCGCGATATCGGGGAGGCATCGGGGACGCGCGGCTATGTTAGCATGCTGCATCGCGCCGCCGTGGGACCGTTCCATGACGCGGATGCTGTCACTATTGATCAGCTCGAGGCCCTTGACGGCGCGGTGCGCGACGCCTTGCTGAAACCAGTCTGGTCGGGTTTTGTCGATCTGCCGGAAATCCGCCTCGACGCCCGGCAGGCGACGGCGGTCCGCTATGGTAACAATGTGCTGCTGACCGGCGCCGGGTCGCCCATCAATGTGGACGAATGCTGGGCCAGCTTCAAAGGCAAAGTACTGGCCACTGGCTGGGTTGAATTCGGCCAGTTCCGCCCCAAGCGGATATTCAACTGAGCATGAGCAAAGGCGAGGACTACTCCCCGCCTCGATTGTCCGTCCTGGACTAGTGCAGGAACAGCACGATGATGATCAGCCAGATCGGCATGCCGAGCAGCCACAGTCCAATACCTCGAAACATGCGATATCCCTTTCCTAGAACCGACAGAACACGTCAGCAAAGACGGTATTGTTGTCGCGGTGGTTGCCGCCCTTCTGGGCGACCCAGAAGGCGCCGATAGCCGAGATCAGCAATGAGACGGCTAGCACTATGACAATGGTGCGCCGATCGGCTTGTCGCAGAACTTCATCAGCAGCTATACCTCCTGCCATCCTTGGGAGGATTTTGCCGAAACCTTCGCGCATTACCTCCACATTATTGACACGGTGGCGATGGTGTCGGCCTTTGGCGTGCATGCACAGGTCGATGGACAGGAGGCCGATTTGTCAATCTAAACTGGCTTCGTGCCCTATACGGCGCCCGACGCCCAGACAATTGTCGACAATTGGGTGTCCCTGACCAGTATGCCGAATGATCTCAATCGCGTCATGGGCTATCCCGATGCCTATCTCTTCGTACTGACGCCCCAGGTCATCGAGAAGCTCAGCTATCTACACCGGCTGGTCCATCGGCAATGGCATCTGGGAGACTACTAGGCAGTGGCGCACGCCCTCGACTATCATGCCGCTATGAGCATCGCCATCCTGATCGTCCCGCCCTTCTCGACCTTTTGCAGCGCCGCCCTTGCGCTCCGCGGCGAGGTCTTTGTCTGGGAGCAGCAGGTCCCCGAGCAGGATGAGAACGACGTCGATGACCTGACCGTGACCCATTTCGTGGCGATTGCTTCAGGCGAAGTGGTCGGCACACTGCGTCTGCTCGACAAACCAGAGCATATCAAGATCGGTCGTATTGCAGTGCGCTAGGCGTTTCGTGGTCAGGGCACTGCCAAGGCAATGATCGACGCCGCCATGGATCATGCTCGCGCCGCTAGCCGTAACCGCTTCTACCTGACTGCCCAGTCCGACAAGCTGGCCTTCTATGAATGACTTGGCTTTGTGGCCTTCGGCCTCGAATTTCAGGACGGCGGCATGCCGCATCAGGCTATACGCAACTATGACCGTGATAGCGCCCGATTGATCCGTTAGCCTGTACTTAAACTTATTGATCGACAGCGCGCGACTAGACCAACTCTATTCGATAGATAGATCAATGTCGGACGGTGCGCGTCCTATGCTGCGCGCCCCCAACCTAAAAACTGCCAGGGAGGCGGAGAAGGCCGGTCTCATTGCGAGAGCCAGCCTTTTCAAGGCGCGCCGCATGCACAGCGCCAATTTGTCGCGGAACGTCTCGGCCTGCTTTCGCGTTGTCGAGACATCATGACGGCGTGCCACCTGCAAGTTTTGCACCGCACGGCCCGTTCACCACAAGAATGAACATACGGAGCTTGTAATGATCCGCACACTTTTGGCCACTACGGCGCTTGCTGCCTTGATGTCGACTGCCGCGATGGCGCAGGATGCTGCGCCTGCAATCGACACCACGGTTCCCGCAACAACGACAGAGGCCCCTGCCGCAGATGCTATGGCCCCTGCAACTGGCACGGAAGCCATAGCCCCGGCCATCGGGACCGATGCGATGAATCCACCCGCCATGTGGACGCATTTTGACATTTCCGAAGGCTACACGGCTGTCGATACTGACAATCTGGCGACCCAACTGATCGGCCAGTCCGTTTATTCAAGCGCGGGTGACGATGCTGACGAAATCGGCAATGTCTCTGACCTAATCTTCAACCAGAATGGGCAGATCGTGGCTGCCGTCATCGGCGTCGGTAGCTTCCTAGGCATTGGCGAAAAGTCGGTCGCCGTGGATTTTTCGACGCTTGAATTCACTGTCGCAGGCGACAACACCGAGCGATGGGTCCTCCCCACTACTGCCGACGCACTCGACGGCGCACCGGACTTCATCTGGAAGGATGACAAGCCATCCGGCAACATGAATGCTGCCGATAGCATGACCCCAACCGATGTCATGGCGCCGGTTGATCTGGCAACGGCGCCAGCAGCGAACTGATCCCACGCTCAACATCGCCACAAGAGGGTCGGCCGTCAAGCAAGTCCTCTTGTGGCGTGACCGGCCATTTGCAAAAGCGCGACCGGCTAACAAAAAAAGGCGGGCCATTTCTGGTCCGCCTTTGATCTCTTCACGCTCAGCGCCATCAAGCAGCGCCAGCAGCCTCGCGGACGGCATCCTGCACTTTTTCAAAGGCACGCACCTCGATCTGGCGAATCCGTTCGCGGCTCACATCATATTGCTGGGCTAGCTCTTCCAAGGTCGATGGATTTTCCTGTAGCCGACGCGCATGAAAAATTGCCTTTTCGCGCTCATTGAGCACATCCATGGCAGTGGTCAACAGACCCATGCGCTCCGAATATTCTTCGCTCTCACCGAGCGCAATTTCCTGGCTCGGCGTGTCATCGACCAGCCAATCCTGCCACTCGGACGAGCCTTCATCGGCGCGCATTGGCGAATTAAGTGATGCATCACCTGATAGGCGGGCATTCATTGACATCACATCGGCCTCGGTGACCTTCAGCGTCGTGGCAATCTGGGTGATCTGGTCAGGATGCAGGGCGCCATCATCCAGCGCCGCGATCTGACCCTTCACCTTGCGCAGATTGAAGAACAGCCGCTTCTGGGCGGCCGTCGTGCCGATCTTGACCAGGCTCCATGAGCGCAGCACATATTCCTGTATGGCGGCGCGAATCCACCACATCGCATAGGTGGCCAGGCGGAAACCCTTATCGGGTTCAAAGCGCTTGACCGCGTGCATCAAGCCAACATTACCCTCTGAAATCACTTCCGAAATCGGCAGGCCATAGCCGCGATATCCCATGGCAATCTTTGCCACCAGCCGCAAATGCGAGGTGATCAGCTTCTGGGCTGCGCCCGGATCTCCGTGTTCTTTATAGCGTTTGGCCAGCATGAACTCTTCATCCGGTTCCAGCATGGGGAACTTCTGGATTTCCTGAAGATAGCGGCTCAAACCGCCTTCGGCCGAGAGCATTGGCAAATTTGTTTGGGCCATAAACGCACCCCTTTCTCTATCCCCCACATGCCGCGGGCAGACGCTTCAAATCTGCCATGCCCAACACGGCGCATTGGCAGACGAGGAATATATAAGTCCCAGTTTGGCGATTGTAAGATGTAGTAACCAAGCTAAACGTTACAAACGTGTAATGGTTGCCACGCGCTTTCCGCACGACCCAACGCAGGCGGCAAAAACGTATTCTTTTGCCGGACTCCCTTGTGCTTTGGCTAGCGCGCAAACGCCTTGTTGTAATCGCTCAATGCCTCTTCCAAGGCTTCAAGGTCGGGTGGCAGCGGCGCCTCGAAAAACATCTCTTCCTTGCTGATCGGATGCTCAAACCCCAGTTCGGCGGCATGGAGGGCCTGGCGACCCAGGGCCTGGATCGGCGCGGCAACATTGGGCGGCAATCTGTTGATCTTGGTGGCATAGCCTGACGCATAGACGCTGTCTGCAACTAGCGGATGACCGATATGGGCCATGTGCACGCGGATTTGGTGGGTCCGGCCAGTCTCGAGTTGGCACTGAATGCGAGTGATGTCCCAGCCATCATCGCCAAAGCGTGCTTCGACCATATAATGGGTGATCGCTTCGCGGCCATCATTGCGCACAGTCTGCTTCAGTCGATTATTCTGGTCGCGCCCCAGCGGCTCATCGATGTTGCCCTTGGCGGTTTCCGTCGAGCCCCAGACGAAGGCGATATAGGCGCGATGCAGCGGCCCGGTCCGGCCGTGATCGGCAAACCGTGCCGATAGATGCCGGTGCGCTCGCTCGGTCTTGGCTGCCACCATCACGCCCGACGTGTCTCGGTCCAGACGGTGCACAACGCCGGGCCGTTTGATCCCGCCAATTCCCTGCAGACTTTCCCCGCAATGAAAGATCAGGGCGTTGACCAAAGTGCCATTGGGTGAACCTGGTGCCGGGTGCACCACCATACCCACCGGCTTGTTGATAACGATGAGCTGATCGTCCTCATAAAGAATATCGAGCGGGATATTTTCCGCCTGCGGTTCAGCATCTTTTGGGGGTGAGGCTAGAAGAATGATTGTTTCGCCAGCGTTAAGTCGGTATTTGGGCTCACTGATCAGTTTGCCATCGATGCTGACAGCACCAGTCAGGATCAATTCCTTGATCCGGCTGCGGCTGAGGACATTATGCACCTTAGCCAGAGCGGCATCGAGCCGGCCGCCAGCCATCTCGACATTGACCACGACCTCAATTTCGTCGCCCTCGAACTCTAATGCGGTATTTTCGGCCATGGACAATCCTAACGAAACTGGGTTCAGCGGGCAAAAAGCGGATACCCCGCTCACGCCTGAAGCTCTCGCCATACTGAGGAGAGCGCGTCGTTCGTTCGGTATCTCGATCGGCATTCTGTTGCTGGGCTTTATGGCGATTGGCTTCGCCCTTGTCTATCGCGCGATGCGCGATGCTCCCCTGCAGCCAGTGGCAGAGGCCGTGGCCCTGCCGTCCGGTGCAGTGGTGATTACCGCCTCGGTCAGCGAAGGCACCATCAACGTAACCTATACGCTCAACGATGTGACCACGCTGTCCCTGTTCAATCAGGAGACCGGTGAACTTACCCGCAGCGTTACCATCAGGTAGCTCTCAGAACGCGGCGGGCTTCTAGCGTTCCTGGATTTCTCGCAGAACGGCCATGCGATTCGAGACTGATCCGCTACGATCATTCGGCATCGGCTTGACAGGCAGCGTATCATAGTCCTTGCCGTCATCGGCAAACCGCTGCACCCGGTCAAACAGGCTGTCTTTATCGTTGTGTTCCACCGGTGTGTCGGTATCGACGGCATAGACCAGTCGGCTGACACTGGCCGCGATATCGTTCAGCTTCTCGCGCAGAAAAGCTTCTTCCATGCGCTCGCCGTCCCAATCGGCCATGATCGTGGATTCAACACTGATCACCTTCTTGCGCAGGATCTCAACTTTGGCCTCCAACACCAGCTTGTCAGCGAGCATCTGCTTGGCGCGGTCCGCCGACTTCTCGACCACCTGATTGCTTTCGGTCAGAATGGCGTTGATATTGATCTCGGCGCTGCGCCGATCGGACGTCTCCAATCGCGCCACCAGACTTTTGATCTGTTCTTCCAGAAAGCTGGCCCGCTTATGCTCAATGGCCAGCGCCGTGCCGAGACGCTCGACGTCCGGCTCATCGTCGCCCGTTAGCGCAAGGCTCGAACCCTTGGTGAGCTTGGGCAGCTTGCTACTTACTGCTTTGCGCAGTGCATCGAGTTCGCCACCACGCGTATCCAGGTCACGTTCGCGCATCCGCAATTGCTGTGTCGGGTCGGTGACTTCGCATTCCAGCTCTGCAACTTTGCTGCGCAGTTTGGCTTCGCGGACTTCCAGTTTCTTGACGATCTCGAGGTTCTTGTCGCGCTCCGCCTTGAGCAATCCCAGATCACTGCGCTTCTGGTTGACGTCGCCCAGCCGCTCGGCAAGCCGCTTGCGCAGCGTCTCGACATTGACCTCCAGTCGACGCGTGGACAGGGCGAACTCGGAGCGCAGCTGATTCTTGTCAGCGCGGAACTCGGCCATGGTGATGGGCCTAGCCGCTTCGATGCGGCGCTTGGTCAAACGAACGGCATGCTTCCACACTACCGGCAAAATGATCAGCGCGACCAGGCCGACAATCAGCAAGCCGAGTGCAAAATACATCATCTTCTCAATGAGCATCGGTCGAACTCCAAAACCACACAGCCTAGACCCGCATGGATTTCCCCATTCTGGCAGCTATGGCGCAGATGCCGCCATCTTCGCCAGTCATTAATCCTAACGCGGCGCGGTTTCCCAGTCACGACAATGCCAGGGTTTTTGGCCGCGGCGCGATAACATTTATTGGCGATGGTCAGGAAATTAGAACGGATTCCAAGTCGGTTCATTGGTGAATTTGAGATAACCCACATTGATGCCCAGCCGCGCGCCAATGCCCGAACGGATCGGCACCATCACCACATTGCCACGCTTGAGAACGCTCACGCCAAAGCCACCCAGCACATAGGCTGAGCCGTCAACACCGGCATAGCGACCCAGCGAGTCCGACACCTGGTTCAGGTTGTAAACCAGCATCATCACCTTGGAACCATCTCCACCAACATCAAAGCCAATCGCTGGCCCTTGCCAGTAGATGTTAAATTTGCCCGCATTGCGAGTATGCAGCGCGCCTTCGCCATAGCGGGCGCCGGCAAACAGCGCGCCGCCGGCGTCTTCACCCAGAATATAGCCATTGGGCAATCCGAACTGGCTGACGGCACGCTCGACCACCGAGGCCAGACCCTGCGCGGCAGAGCCAAAAAACTGCTTGCCGCTATTGATCAGATCCTCCCCCGAATAGGTGTCGCTCAGCGACCCCTGCGCAAACGCCGAGGGTACCGATGCAGCAACCGCGCACAGCATGGCAAACAGAATGAGGAGACGCTTGATCATCGATAGCTCCCAGGCGAAACGCCATATTGGCAATTGCAGGGTTATTGGGGCTTGGGCCCTAACTTTTGTTAGACACCTTATAACGGCCTGCATGCCGTTCTTGGTTTGAAGATGAAGCAAACCTATAAACAAATCTTAACCATTCTTGCCTTTGTTTTGCCGCTATTGGGAATGGCTTCCTTCACCGTCCATCCCGCTCAGGCGCAATCAGTGGTGACCCTGATCGTCACCGGCCCGCTCACCGGCATCGCCATGCCGGACATGGACGCTGTCAGCTATTTCACCGAGCCGACGCCGCTCCCGAGCGTTTCGGACTACTTAATATGTCTGGCAGAACGTACCTTTGTACTTCGCCACTGCTGCCAATCGCGACATCCTTGCAAGCGCGCCCGAAATCTATGCACCCCAGTTTGGAGATCATAATGTCATCGGAGTGTTGCGTGGCTTCGTCGCTGATTCAGACCCCTTTAATTTACGCCGTGTTCAAGCAGCGGCTTTCTCTCTTTAAAACTATTCTGTTGCTAAATCGCGAGGCATTCCTGCTTTCACCTGACGCAGCAGGGCGAATAGCTCAAGAAAAATGGCCCGAGCTGTCCAAAAACCTCTCGATTAACTGAACTTCTTGGTGGAGCCAGTCCCCCTTTGGCCACAATTTGGGGTCCACTTTTATTTGTCACCCTCTAATGTCGACAAAAGTGATTCTTTGCCGATATTCTGGCGCTACGGAGACAGCAGCATGGCCGACATTATCGACCTTAAGGCAACCGACCTCGCGGCGCTGCTCTGTAGCCGCGTTTGCCATGATCTGATCAATCCGATCGGAGCGATCGGCAATGGCCTGGAAGTTCTCGGCGACCCTGCCCAGACCGAGATGGCCGAAGGCGCGCACGACCTTATCGCCAGTGCGGCCCGCCAGAGCCGCGCTAAGCTGGAATTTGCCCGTCTCGCCTATGGCGCGTCGTCGACATCGAGTACCGATATCGACACTCGCGAATGCGAGCGCGTGGCCCGCATCCTGTTTGAGATCGAAAAGGCCGATCTTGAATGGAATGTGCCACCGATCCTGCTGCCCAAGCGCAAGGTTAAGCTGTTCATGAATATGCTGCTGATAGCTGCCATGTCCGTGCCTCGCGGTGGTCAGGTGATGGCCTCCATTTCTGGTGACGCTGGCAATGAGAAATTCGAGTTCACCTCCAAGAGCGATCCCGAGAAGCGCCAGAAGACCCTGATTCCGTCAGGCGCAGCAGGCCTGCTGGCCGGCACGCCCGATGAAGGCTTTGTCGACGCGCGCGGTATCCAGCCCTTCTATACCGGTATTCTGGCGCGCATGACCAGCATGGTCATTGCTATCGGCATTGAAAACGAAAAGTTCTTCTTCAATGCCATCCCCAAGCCAGTTGGCGATGCAGTTTAAACGTTTGCGATCTGCTAACCACTTCCTAGGAAGTGATGAGCCACAATAGCGCCAGCGTTAGTCGCGTCGGAGCCATTCCCAAATGATGTCCTGCCTGATTGTCGATGACTCGACCGTCGTGCGCAAAGTCGCCCGGCGCATCCTCGAGAACATGGACTACATTCTCGAAGAGGCAGAAGACGGCCAGGAAGCCTTCGATAAATGTCGAGCCGAGATGCCTGACGCCATTGCAGGCCACTATCGCCGCCTGCAACGCATAGGGCTCGGCGGCCCTGCTCAGCGCCTGCTCTAGCGCCGCCAATCCACGTCTGACCAGCAGACAGTCCCATCGCGACCAGTCCTGGTTCATCAACAACACCGGCCCGCCCGATCGACTGGTGCGCGCACCCAGACGCGACGCCTGAATTTCCATCAGTGCCAGCAACGCTTGCATCTCTGGCTCTTTGGGTGCCAGTTGGGCCAGAACGCGCCCCAGCTGCAAGGTCAGGGCCACACGGGCCTCTGTCGTCAGGATCGGATGACAGGCCGTGAAGATCAGTCGCAGCAGATCATCGTCCGCGTCATCATCAATGGCCTCATGCAGCGTTTCGGTGACATCGGGCTGATCATTCTCGATATTTCTGTTGACCTCTTTTCAGCTTGGTCACAGCCATCGAGGTATGCCGGAAATGATCAATGGGCCGACGCTTGGCCGTCTGCATCAGCCAGGCCGCCGTGGCCGGCACGCCGGACGCCGGCCAGGCCTTGAGCGCTGCCACCAGCGCATCCTGGGTCAGTTCTTCGGCCAGTGAAATATCGCGCACCATGCGCATCAGCGCCGCGATCAGATGCGGACGCTCAATTTTCAGACCGCGTTGATCGCACGGTGGGTCTCGGAGTTAGCGAGCATGATTGGCGATCAAACTAGCAAGCCGCTTGCGCCGCAACTTATTCAGACCCCATGCAAAGGAAAAAACCCGCTCGACATCGTCGCACGAGGTTCAGATAATTCTCGCGTCTTGAAAGTGGTTTAGGCAACGTTCTCGGAATAGCTTTCGACATCATCGGGCTCGCGCAGCACATAGCCGCGACCCCAGACGGTCTCGATGTAGTTCTTGCCACCGGTTGCCACACTGAGCTTCTTGCGCAGCTTGCAGATAAACACGTCGATGATCTTGAGCTCAGGCTCATCCATGCCACCGTAAAGGTGGTTGAGGAACATTTCCTTGGTGAGCGTGGTCCCCTTGCGGAGGGAGAGCAGCTCAAGCATCTGATATTCTTTGCCAGTCAGGTGCACGCGCTGAGTCTGCACTTCGACGGTCTTGGTGTCGAGATTGACTGTCAGCTCGCCGGTCGTAATGACCGACTGGGCGTGGCCCTTGGAACGGCGGACGATGGCGTGGATGCGGGCCACGAGTTCGTCCTTGTGGAAGGGTTTGGTCATATAATCGTCGGCACCAAAGCCGAGACCACGTACCTTGTCCTCAATACCAGCAAGACCCGACAGAATGAGAATTGGCGTCTGAACCTTTGCGATACGCAGGGTGCGAAGCACCTCATAGCCGCTCATGTCAGGCAAATTCAGATCGAGAAGGATGATATCATAATCATATAGTTTGCCGAGATCGACGCCTTCTTCACCCAGATCGGTGGTGTAGACGTTGAAACTCTCCGACTTGAGCATCAACTCGATGCTCTGCGCAGTCGCGCTGTCGTCCTCTATAAGGAGTACCCGCATTATATTTCCCTTGTCATTCATTCCTGCTGGAACCGTTGGACTTGGCCTGCCCATGCCAACCCTACTAGATATGACCAAACCTTAAGTCCAAATAGTTAACAAAGTTTAATTCGGTTCCGCAATACGCAAATGGCGTTAGACTCAATTTAGTCTAAGTCATTGAAGTTTAAGAATTAAACTTATCAATTCTTCTTAAGAAATTGATTGAAGTATCGACTTCAATTAACTCTTTGGATTCACGCAATTGCGGCTGTGCTGGGGTTTGGAGGGGATCACACGTCAATAAGCAGACGGACCGATCTGTCCCCACAAATAGCGCCTTTTGCTTAACGTTGGGTTACCCTCTGATTCGCAATCGGTCTCGATTCGACCTGCCTGAAAACTCTAATGCCTTCAATATGACACACAAGTTGAACTAGCCATGAAAGCCCTGATTTCCGCCGT
>JALBVE010000048.1 GCA_025050575.1 Candidatus Devosia symbiotica | reverse complement strand
GGTGCCGTCGCGCATGGCGATCTCGACGGAGTCGAGGACGCGAAGATACTGTTCGTCGCCATCCTAGACGCTTTCCTAGCTGCGTATAGGCGGGCGGGTGGAGCAGCGCAGGATGAGATTGCACTGTATCGTGCGTGTAGTGATTGCAGCGACGTCAGTGCCCTGCAGTCGTGCTAGTGTAGTCTCGGCGATGCTGCGCGCTATTTCATCGACAGGTTGGGAAATGGCGGAGATGCCCTCGGGGTAGAACCGGAACAATTGCGTATCGTCAAAGCTCACGATCGCGCCCCTTGGCGTGGTGTAACTAAGGCTTGGCCTCCACGCATTTCCGGCTTGATCGGGCTGGTCAGCGTGCGGCGAGGTGGCAAAGGCGCTATCCTGGCGCGGAGTTGCCAGCGCCTGGCCGATGGCGAGCGCGCTTTGGGTCGGGGTGTGCTGGGCGATATCAAGTTCGAGATCATAGATCCCCGGCAGATGCACTGCATCCTGCTAGCGCTACACCAAAGTAAGGATGCCGTCGCCTTTTACATACATACTGTCTGGCTGTGCGTTGCGGCGCGCCATGATCGTTTTGAGTGGGCAATACACACCGACAAATAACACGCCGAGGTCGGCCAGCAGGCGAGCGCAAACAGGCGTCGTGGTGGCCGATATGACCACTACGTTCAGATCCTGGCGGGCATGGGCAGCGATCGATTGGTAGAGTGCCAAGAACAGGCGGGACACGACCGGTTCAAGGTCGGGCCGCTCACCACGCGGGCGCAGGCCAATGCCAGGCAGCAGGGTATCGGGCAGGATGTGGTTCTGGGCGTTTACGCCCAGATTGATTCAGCTGCCAGGCAGGTCGGCCTAGATGGCTGCAGCGATGGCCGATTTGCCGGCGTGCGATCCGCCATTGAGAATAACGATCTTGCCGGTCATGGCAGGTCTCCCAATAGACGGTCAGTAAAAGCGAAGGAGCGCTGCACGCCCCTTCATATGTCAAATCGGTCAGGCCGACTTATTGTGCAATTTGATGGAGTCCAGGATCGCCTTCTTGGCGTCTTCATAGCCGCCGACATGGCTGATCTTGGCCCATTTGCCGGGCTCGAGATCCTTGTAATGGGTGAAGAAGTGTTTCACCCGCTCGACCTGGATTTCCTGCATGTCGCTGATGTCCTTGATGGCGTCATACATGCGGGTGAGTTTGGGCACGGGAACAGCGAGGATCTTTTCGTCCTGGCCGCCATCATCTTCCATGAACAGCACGCCAATTGGGCGGCAGCGCACAACGGCGCCGGGGACCAGCGGCCGCGAATTCATCACGATGACGTCGAGCGGATCGCCATCGCCGCACAGCGTATGGGGCACGAAGCCGTAATTGCCAGGATAGCGCATCGGGGTATAGAGGAAGCGATCGACGAACAGGGCGCCGCTGGCCTTGTCGATTTCGTATTTGATCGGCTCGCCGCCCATGGAGACTTCAATGATGACATTCAGGTCGTCGGGTGGATTTTTCCCGGTCGGGATGGCGTTGATGTTCATTTGGCTTGGTGTCTCGTTCATTAAGGGGGCTACAAAATGGTTACATTTTGCCCATAATGGCCGGGCAAAGGCAAGCTGGTTTACTGCAAGGCTGCCGCCGCATATTGCGCGTGTTCTGTACGATCCTGGGAGCCAGGATGAAACCCTTTGTATTCTCATTGCTGGCCGGTCTGGGGCTTGCAGGGTCCGGCCCGGGCCGAATTTACCAGCGCCTATACCGAATATTGGAGGCTGATGATTTTGGCGTCAGCTGGGCTTGCCCGGTCTCTAAGGGCTATTCGCTGCTGGTGCGTGAGGGCGATCTGCGCTTTGCGCTCAATTACGGGTTCGACACCGGGCCTGATCCCCAGTTCAGCACCGTGCCGCCCTTCAACATGCTGGAGGCCAAGCTAGAATGGCGGTTGAGCAATGAACTGGGCCGCGGGATGCCTATCGCCACTATCGTGCGTTATCACACCTCAAGCGAGAATGGGACGGAGACCGAGGGGCAGATGCTGATGATTATCCAATTGGCACCCGGCAATAGCTGCTCCATCGCTTATGTCGATGCGTGCGCCAATAGCGATGCCAATGAACTGACGCGTCAGGCTGCCGATGCGGCAGGTGGTTTTGACTGCGCGCACGATGAGATCAAGACCCTGGGGAGCGCTCAAGGCCTGGTAGATATGGTGGGCATGGCGGGGATTTCCGCGCCGTGCCTAGCCCTGTGATGCTCAGTGGTGCAGCAGACCATGCCGCCCTCATAGGTCGTCCGGCAGTCGGTGGCGTCGTGTGCGCTGTCGCTCTCAAGCAGAGCGGAGGCGGTGCTGGGTTCTTCAAAGCGGGGGTCGTCGCATTCGCCATCATTGGAATAACTTGAACTATCGTCACCAAAGGCGATTCCCGAGCCGTCATAGGGCGCGCTGGCGGCATATTCGGGGCTGTAAATAGTGCGGATACTGACCTGGCCCTGGGCCTGGAGCGACTGGCAGTCGCTAGCATCGGCCATCATATCCTCTGCAAGCAGCTTCTTGTCGGTGCTAGGGCGCTCGAAGCGAGGGTCATCGCATTCCCCGTCATTGGCGTAGGCGCTAGTATCGCTGCCATAGTCAAAGCTGGCAGCCGGGCGCGCACCGGCCGATCCCAGCGAGATGATGCCCAGGTCAAAGGCGGCGCGGCAGTCGCTGGCGTCGTGCATGAGGCTTTCTGGTGAGGGCTTGTCGGTCATGCCGGGGCCGGTGAAATCGGGATCGTCGCATTTCCCGTTATAGGCCCACGAAAGATTATCTCGGCTGGTGGTGAACCGAGTCGCCTCAGCAGGGTGCCTGACGCGCCTGCCGCTCAGCGCGGGTGAACAGCACCGAACCGGCCAATACCGCCGCTATGCCGACAGCGTGATAGGCGGTAAAGGTTAGCTCAGTATCCAGACGGCAATGATAGGGCCAAAGGCGCCCGTGGAGACAGTGGTCCGCGCGCCGATGCGGACCATGCCGGCATTCATCAGAAATGATGGCAGCACGGTACCCATCAGACTCAGCGCCAGGCCATAGAACCAGACCTGTGGCGACAGGCTCAAATAGCTGGCGGGGCCGGCCAGGACGAGATTTTGGGCAATGGCGACGATGGCAGCTGTTGACATGCCGATGCAGATGAACAGGCCGGCGCCGATGATCAGCATTTGCCGTTTGGCCGGGTGTTGATAGAGTGTAAAGCTGATCGCCGAGGCCAACACCAGCAGCGTGCCGACTAGCAGCCCGTCCTGGTTGACCGCCAGGTTCCAGCCAAAGATCACCAGCAGCCCGGCATAGGAGACTAGCATGATCAGGACGACGCGTCGACGATGTGGTCGCCAAAGAACCAAACGCCAAACAGCAGTACGAAAAACGGATAGGTGAACAGCATCAGTCGCTCATATTGCGCGGTCAGGAAATTGAGGCCGAGAAAGTTGAGATAGCTGGCGATGTAATAGCCCAGAATGCCCACGGCTATGCTGGACAGCACGATTGGCATCTTCAGGTGGCGCACATTATTCTCGCGCCGCAGCAACTTGACCATAATCGCCAGATAGACCGGCGCTGCCACCAGCGTGTGCAGGCTAAGCAACATCTCGGTGGAGACGCCATCGGCGTAGGCGAGCTTGATAAAAATGCCCTTAGTGGAAAACAGCACGGCGCCGGCCACGGCAAAGCCGTAGCCGAGCGGGTCATTGGCAGTGCTGATGGGTGTGGATGGTGTTGCGGGTTGGGTCATGGGCGGGTCCTGATGGGGTCTGCCTTACCAGTCACTGGAGCGCCAGAGGGCGGACCGGGTTTTGCGAAGAGCTGGACGTCAGTGCTCCTTCCGGTCCCGTGGGGAGCCAGAAAGAAGGAGCGAGGGGAACAAGGGCGAAACGATGCTGTCCATGCCTGTTTTTAGGCGGCCCGGCACGGGGCACACAAATCCAACTCGATACTAACCGCTCGGCGCGCGCGACAATGTCGATGCTAACAGTCTGTTAACCTCTGGGGTGAGCTTTGCGGTAGCTGTCGAGCAGGCGCTCGGTGTCCGCCGCGGTATAGATCTGGGTCGAGGAGAGGCTGGCATGGCCCAGCAACTCCTGGATCGTGCGCAGATCGCCGCCCTTGCCCAGCAAATGGGTGGCAAAGGAATGCCGCAAGGCATGCGGGGTGGCAGAAGGCGGAAGGCCCAGAGCGCCGCGCAATTGGGCGAGGCGCAGCTGGATCAGCCGCGGCAACAGCACGCCACCCCTGACGCCGCGGAACAGCGGTTCTTCGGGCGAGGATTTGAAGGGGCAAAGCTCGAGATAGAGCTCGATCGAGCGGCGGACGGCGGCGATCAAAGGCACCATGCGGGTTTTGCCGCCCTTGCCCGTCACCCGCAAGACGTCGCTTTCAAGATCACTGCGAGTCAGCGCCAGGGCTTCGGCAATGCGCAGTCCGGCGCCATAGCATAGCGAGAGTACAGCCATGTCGCGGGCGGCCACCCAGGGGCGTTCCTCCATCTCGGCAGTAGTGGATATGGCGTCGCGCGCCTCGATGAGAGTCAGCGCTTTGGGCAGGGATTTGGGCAGTTTCGGCGTGCGGATGACATTGAGCGCCTCAGTGGCCATTACCCCCTCGCGCTCCATGAAACGGAAAAAGCTCTTGAGCGCCGAGAGCGCCCGGGCTAGCGAGCGTGACCCCAGGCTTTCACTGCGGCGCAGGGCCATAAAGGCGCGGATGTCGGCGCCGCGCAGCTGCTTGAGCGTGTCGAGAGAAACCCGGCCGCCGGTATGGCTGGCGAGAAACTGCAGGAACTGGTCGAGATCGCGGCTATAGGCTTCCAGCGTATTGGCCGCCAGGCGGCGTACCGAGCCAAGTTCGCGCTGCCAGGCACTGATCCGGGCGCGAATGAACTCGTCGGTGGCAAAGGCGGAGTCGATCATGACCTCAATCTCGACCCTTATAGTAAACTGATCATTAAATATCTGAGAATATTATTAAATATAACGGAAAGCTGACCCATTAACAGATTGATTTTAACCCTTGTTAGCCCTGCCTATGTGCTGTTGTTGCCGCTCGCCGCGCCGCAGGCCGCCGCACAGGACGATAGCTATACAAGCCTAGACGACACCATCCGCATCAGGAGCTGGATTGGGGCAATACATCTGGAAGGCAAAGAATATGTCTTCAATGGCGACTATACGCTGAGCAAGCTGATCTGGCAGAGCCGGGCCCCGATGCTGCGCGATAGCATCGCCATTGATCTGGGCAGTGGCTTTTCGGTCAGTGCCGAAGGCAGCGTTGCCGGGTATGGCTCGAGCTATATGGAAGGCTATGACTGGCATATCCAGACTAATAATTTCGACAATTGGATGGACAGGTTGCAGCACCCCGATACCCATCTGGATCACTATGTGACGGGCGCGGCGGCAATCGGCTATGAGCTGGTCAATAGTCAGCGATGTCGTGGTGCGGCTGCATGCCGGGTTGAAATACACCGACATGAAATGGTCGACCTATGGCTGGTCCTACATCTATAGCGATGGCGGGTTTTGCAACAGTACCGGCAATTTTGCCGATGGGGCTCCGGCGATCACCTATCGGCAGCAGCTGCCAGAAGTGTTTGTCTGGTTTGATGGCGACCAATATTACGACAAGGTTCGGATCGGCAGACTATTGCGTGGCGGCATGACCATGCTGGCGCAGAACCGGGACAATCACTGGATGCGCAATCTGCTGGTGATGGACAATTTCCGTCCGGCGCCGACGGTCGCAATGGGCGCCGATCTGGGTTTTGCGCTCGGCCCGATGGCGGAGCTCTATATTGCTGGCCGCTACGACCAGATCTTCCTAATGTGTGGCGAGTCGGAATATTTCAATACCACCACCGGTGTCCGCACGATTATCGATGATGACCTGGGTGGCGCCGAGCTGCGCAGCGCCGAAATCACTGCAGGCCTGCGCGGGGCGTTCTAGACGCACCAACAAGCGCGCCTGGAGTCCTGCAACGGCAGGACGATGCTGACGTCCTGCTGCAATTGCGGTGGCAGTGGCTGTCGATGGAGTGGTTGGCGCAATGCTTGCAACAGCCAGGTTAAAACGGGCTGACGGTGACCGGTCACATCCAGGGTCAAGGTGACGGTGTGCGATTGGGTCGGCTGCATCATGGTGTCCTCCGTCGATCAATCCAGACTAGGCCGGGCCACTGACAAAGGCCTATCAGGAGGACATCGCTTTGGCAGAATCAGTTGCGCTCCCTATGTTCACGGCGAACAGAACGGGCACAGATGGAACATCGTCCAGACATCGTCGCAGTCATGGTGGGGGTCGCCGTCGAGGGGCCATATAGCTATCGTGTGCCTGTAGGCATGACGGTAGGTCGCGGCTCGATTGTGTCGGTGCCGCTGGGGCCATGCCTGGTGCTCGGCGTGGTCTGGGGTCCGCCTAAGGACATGGTGGCGCATAATCGGCTGCGCGACATCGCCATGGCCTATGAGGTGCCGCTGCTGAGCGAAGAATTGCTCAAGCTGGTCGAGTGGGTGGCACGCTATACGCTGGCGCCGCCCGGCCAGGTGTTGCGCGCGGTGCTGCGATCCACCGAAGCGCTCGATGCGCCCAAGCCGATCACGGCATTTCGCCGCACTGGTCAGGAACCCGACAAGCTGACGCCTACCCGGCTGCGGGTGCTCGATGCGCTGATGGACGATATGGCCTGGCCCAAGCCGGCGCTGATCGCGGCTTCAGGCGTGTCCGCCTCGGTGATCGAGGGGCTGGAGCGGGCCGGGGCGATTGAGCGGATCGAATTGCCAGCGCCACCAATTGTGGACCCGCCCGATCCGGAGGCGTCGGTCGTCACATTGTCGGAGGGCCAGCAGAAGGCGCTCGGGGAGATCCTAGCGCTTGACCCGCAGCGCTTTGGCGTGGCGCTGCTCGATGGGGTGACCGGGGGCGGCAAGACCGAAGTGTTCTTCGAGGTGGTGGCCGATACGCTGCGGGCAAGTCGGCAGGCGCTGATTCTGCTGCCCGAAATCGCACTGACCAACAGCTTCATTAATCGCTTTATCACCCGGTTCGGTACCAGACCGGCCGAATGGCATTCGGACATGACGCCGGTGCAGCGCGCCAAGGTCTGGCGCGGCGTGCTCGACGGGACGGTGCGAGCGGTGGTTGGCGCGCGCTCGGCGCTGTTCCTGCCGTTTCGCGAACTGGGCATACTGGTGCTCGATGAGGAGCATGACGGCGCCTATAAGCAGGCTGACGGTATTACTTATCATGCCCGCGACATAGCGGTGATGCGGGCGCATCTGAGCAATGCGCGGGTGATTCTGTCCTCGGCGACGCCATCGGTGGAGACGCGCAACAATGCCAATAGCGGGCGCTATGCCCATGTGCTGCTGACTAGTCGCTATGCCGAAGCGGCCATGCCCAATATTACCACCATCGACATGCGGGTCGATGGCCCGGAAAAGGGCGCCTGGATTGCGCCGCTGCTGGCACGCGAGGTGTTAGGCGCCCTCGACCGCGGCGAGCAGGCGCTGCTGTTTCTCAATCGGCGCGGCTATGCGCCACTGACGCTGTGCCGCTCATGCGGGCATCAATATCAGTGTCCGGACTGTTCGGCCTGGATGGTCGAACACCGCTTCCGGGGCGTGTTGATGTGCCACCATTGCGGGCATGAAGTGCGCGCGCTGACCGTGTGCAGTGCCTGTGGCAAGGCGGATGCGCTGGTGGCGGTGGGACCGGGCATCGAGCGGGTAGCCGAAGAGGCGGCGGCGCAGTTTCCCGATGCACGACGGGTGATCCTGTCGTCGGATATGGGCAGCAATGCCGAGCTGCGCGAGCGGTTGAGCGAGATCGAGCGGGGCGAATTTGATCTGATTATCGGCACGCAATTAGTGTCAAAGGGACACCATTTTGAAAAACTCACCGTGGTGGGGGTTCTTGATGCCGATCTTGGCCTGGCGCATGGCGATCCGCGGGCGGCTGAAAAGACCTTCCAGATTCTGACTCAGGTAGCCGGTCGCGCCGGGCGGGCGTCGAGAAGCGGCAAGGCTTTCCTGCAGACCTATCATCCCGACCATGCGGTGATGCGGGCCATGGTTAGCGGCGACCGCGAGGCGTTTTATGCCCATGAATTGGCGGCGCGTGCAGCGGGCGGTCTGCCGCCATTCGGGCGATTAGCGGCGTTGATCGTGACCGCTAATGAGCATGATGTGGCGATGGGCTTTGCCAAAAAACTGCTATCGGCGGCGCCGATGGCCGAAGGCGTGCGGCTGTTTGGCCCGGCCGATGCGCCCATCGCCATGGTGCGCGGCCGCCACCGGGTGCGGTTATTGGCACAGTCGGGCAAGGATTTTGACCTGTCGGGCTATGTGCGGTTCTGGCTGGACTCGGCCGATAAGGTTGCGGGCAATTTGCGCGTACAAGTCGATATCGACCCGATGAGTTTTATGTAGGCCAGCCGCTAAAATACAGACCAACCAGCGTCGTGATGATGCCCGTGGCCACCGATATGACGATGATCGGCCAGCGCTTGCCGGTTGGGCTGAAAGGCGAACGACCGGCCTGGATATTCGTCCGAACTTGGGCAAGCAGCATCTGCTCGGTGATTCTCTATCTTGCGGCGGCGATATCTGATGATGAGGTCTGCTGTCGCGGCCATCGCAGAAATGGCCGCCATTACCGTCAACGAGACCGTCGAGGCAATTGAGGCGAAGTCCTTGGTCGCCATCAGAACGCAGGCGACTAGAAAAAACACCGAAGAAACCTGTCACGGCGGAGCGAATGTCCTTCGGCGACAATCGTATCAACATCGGCAAGCCCTCAAAAGCCTACATTGCATTGATCAAGCGGGCCGATGGCAACGATAGATAAAGATCGCGGTAAACGATGTGCTGTCGCCCTGCGACACTTTTACCGCAATCGAATCACGTCCCCAAGCCTTGCAAGGCCCGCGAGCCTTGTGCTATAGTTGAGTGCGACTTTAAAGGGGGGCAGAATAGAAGGCCCCTTTTCCAGACAGGAACAGGCGTCAGCGACCGCCCGGGTCTTCCGACCCAAGTAGGCGGCAAGCAGGCAAGCAACCAAGGGGGTGATGCGGCATTGGCAGCGCAGAATTCAGTGCTTACCCAGATCGCTCGTCCATATGCGTCGGCGCTGTTTGATCTCGCCAGCAGCGAGAACCAGCTAGCTTCGGTCGAGACATCGCTTTCTGACGTATTGCGGCTGATCGGGGAGAGCGCAGATTTCGCGCACTTCCTGCGTTCGCCCGTTATTTCCGGTGACAACAAGGCTTCAGCGCTCAATACGCTGCTGGCCAAGGCGACAACCAATCCCTTGGTTGCTAATTTCCTGCGCCTGGTGGCTAGGAATGGCCGCCTGTTTGCGCTCGATGCCATCATTGCCGGTTTTCGCGAACTGACCGCTAAGGCCCGTGGCGAACTGACCGCCGATGTTACTTCGGCAGCGCCGTTGAACGCCAACCAGCTTGCCGCGCTCGGCGAAACGCTCAAGGCCAAGATCGGCAAGACCGTCACGCTCAATCAATTCGTCGATCCATCGTTGATTGGCGGCCTTCAAGTGAAGGTCGGCAGCCAGATGATCGATAGCTCGCTCAAGACAAAACTCGCTGCGATGAAGATCGCCATGAAAGAGGTCGGATAATGGACATCAAAGCCGCGGAAATTTCTGCGATCCTCAAGGACCGGATCAAGAATTTCGGCCAGGAAGCCCAAGTTTCCGAAGTCGGTCAGGTGCTTTCCGTCGGTGACGGTATTGCTCGCGTTTATGGTCTGGACAAGGTCCAGGCCGGCGAGCTAGTTGAGTTCCCCGGTGGCATCAAGGGGATGGCCCTGAACCTTGAAACTGACAATGTCGGTGTCGTGATCTTCGGCAACGATCGTTCCATCAAGGAAGGCGATATCGTCAAGCGCACTGGTTCGATCGTGGATACCCCGGTCGGCATGGGCCTTCTGGGCCGCGTTGTCGATGGTCTGGGTAATCCGATCGACGGCAAGGGCCCGATTGAACACACCGAACGCAGCCGCATTGACGTCAAGGCGCCTGGCATTCTGCCCCGCAAGTCGGTGCATGAGCCCATGTCTACGGGTCTTAAGGCCATCGATGCGCTGATCCCGATCGGCCGTGGCCAGCGTGAGCTGATCATTGGTGACCGTCAGACCGGCAAGTCGGCGATTATTCTGGACACATTCCTCAATCAGAAGGCTGCGCATGCTGCCAATGCTTCGGATACCGAAAAGCTCTATTGCATCTATGTAGCGATCGGTCAGAAGCGTTCGACGATTGCCCAGTTCGTGCGTCAGCTCGAAGAAGCTGGCGCGCTGCAGTATTCGGTGGTGATCGCGGCAACTGCCTCCGATCCTGCACCGCTGCAGTACATTGCGCCCTTCACCGGCTGCACCATTGGTGAATTCTTCCGCGACAATGGCAAGCATGCCGTGATCGCCTATGACGATCTAACCAAGCAGGCCGTTGCCTATCGCCAGATGAGCCTGTTGCTGCGTCGTCCGCCTGGACGCGAAGCCTATCCCGGAGACGTGTTCTACTTGCATTCGCGTCTTCTTGAGCGTGCCGCCAAGCTGAACAAGGCCCATGGTCTGGGTTCGCTGACGGCACTGCCCGTGATTGAAACGCAGGCCAATGACGTGTCGGCCTATATTCCGACCAATGTGATTTCGATTACCGACGGTCAGATTTTCCTGGAAACCAATCTGTTCTTCCAGGGCATCCGTCCTGCCGTGAATATTGGCCTTTCGGTGTCCCGCGTGGGATCCTCGGCCCAGATCAAGGCGATGAAGCAGGTTACCGGTTCGCTCAAGGGCGAGCTCAGCCAGTATCGTGAAATGGCGGCCTTCGCCCAGTTCGGTTCCGATCTGGATGCGGCCACCCAGCGCCTGCTGAATCGCGGTGTCCGCCTGACCGAATTGCTCAAGCAGCCCCAGTTCAGCCCGCTCAAGATGGAAGAACAGGTTGCGGTGATCTTTGCCGGTGCCAAAGGCTATCTCGACAGCATTCCGACCAGCAAGGTCGGCAACTTCGAGCAGACGGTGCTGTCGGCGCTGCGCGGCAAGTATGTCGAGCTATTGACCACCATCGCTACCGAGAAGGCCCTGAGTGACGACACCTGCACCAAGCTCAAGGCTGCACTTGACGAGATCAAGAAGACCTACGTAGCCTAAGACCAGCAGGGAGATCGATGGCCAATGGCTTCGCTAAAGGACCTCAAGAACCGGATCGACTCGGTTAGATCGACCCAGAAGATCACCAAGGCCATGCAGATGGTCGCAGCAGCTAAGCTCCGTCGAGCCCAGGAAGCTGCTTTGGCCGCGCGCCCTTATGCCGCAGGCATGGGCAAGGTGCTGGCTGCGCTTGGTGCCGTTTATGATGGCCAGGCAAACGCTCCCGTTCTGCTGAGCGGCACAGGCAAGGATCAGGTGCATTTGCTGGTGGTTGCTACCGGTGAACGCGGTCTGGCCGGCGGCTTCAACTCCTCGATCGCCCGCCTGGCGCGCGAGCATGCTGCCAAGCTGCTGAGCCAGGGCAAGACGGTCAAGATACTGACCGTAGGCCGTAAGGGCTACGATATCCTGCGTCGGCAATATGCTGACAACATCGTAGACACCTTCAATTTCCGTGAGATCAAGCGGGTTGGGTTCGCCCAGGCCCAGCAGGTCACCGACAAGGTGCTAGCAATGTTCAATGCGGGCGAATTCGACGTGGCAACGCTGTATTTTGCCAAGTTCGGTTCGGTTATTAGCCAGGTGCCGACCGCCCAGCAGCTGATCCCGGTCAAACTGCTGACCAAGGCAGAGGGTGCGGTTGAAGCGCCAATCATGCCATACGAATATGAGCCGAGCGAAGAGGCGATCGTTGAAGACCTGCTGCTGCGCAATATAGCGGCTCAGGTGCTGCGGGCGCTGTTGGAAAACAGCGCCTCGTTCTATGGCGCGCAGATGTCGGCAATGGACAATGCGACCCGGAACGCCGGCGAAATGATCGGGCAGTTGCAGCTGAGTTATAATCGCCAACGCCAGGCCCAGATCACCAAAGAACTCATCGAAATCATTTCGGGCGCGGAGGCGCTCTAAGCAATCGAAGCGAAGGACGAAAAAATGGCAGAGAAAAGGGTCGGTCGCGTATCGCAGGTCATCGGTGCCGTTGTGGACGTCGTGTTCGACGGCCACCTGCCCCCGATCTTGAACGCTCTCGAAACGGCCAATAATGGCCAGCGTCTTGTCCTGGAAGTGGCGCAGCATCTTGGCGAGAACGCCGTGCGCACCATCGCCATGGACACCACTGAAGGTCTGGTGCGTGGCGCCGAAGTGATCGATCTAGGCACTGCCATCACGGTGCCGGTCGGCGAGGCCACGCTGGGCCGCATCATGAACGTAATCGGCGAGCCAATCGATGAAGCCGGCCCAATCGCTTCGACCGATCGTCGCGAAATCCACCAGGATGCGCCGACCTTTGCTGAGCAGAACCCTGAATCCACCGTGCTGGTTACCGGCATCAAGGTGGTTGACCTGATCGCGCCCTATGCGCGTGGCGGCAAGATCGGCCTGATGGGTGGCGCTGGCGTGGGCAAGACGGTGCTGATCCAGGAGCTGATCAACAACGTCGCCAAGGCGCATGGTGGTTATTCGGTCTTTGCCGGTGTAGGTGAACGTACCCGCGAAGGCAATGACCTTTATTACGAAATGATTGAATCGGGCGTGAACAATAATCCGACCGAGAACGAAGGTTTGGCTGCTGGCTCGAAATGCGCACTTGTGTTCGGTCAGATGAACGAGCCCCCAGGTGCTCGTGCCCGCGTGGCGCTGACCGGTCTGACCATTGCGGAAAACTTCCGCGATCAGGGCCAGGACGTGCTGTTCTTCGTGGACAATATTTTCCGCTTTACCCAGGCCGGTGCTGAAATGTCGGCGCTGTTGGGCCGTATTCCTTCTGCTGTGGGCTATCAGCCGACGCTAGCCACCGATATGGGCCAGATGCAGGAACGCATCACGACCACCAATAAGGGTTCTATCACTTCGGTGCAGGCCGTGTATGTGCCTGCCGACGATTTGACCGATCCAGCACCAGCGACCTCGTTCGCCCACTTTGACGCCGTGACCGTGCTGAACCGCGCGATTTCGGAAAAGGGCATCTATCCGGCCGTTGATCCGCTGGCATCCAACTCGCGCATTCTCGATCCACTGGTGGTCGGTGAAGAGCACTATCAGATCGCCCGTAGCGTCCAGGAACTGTTGCAGAAGTACAAGGCGCTGCAGGACATCATCGCGATCTTGGGCATGGATGAGCTGTCTGAAGAAGACAAGCTAGTCGTGGCCCGTGCTCGCAAGGTTGAGCGCTTCATGAGCCAGCCTTTTGACGTGGCCGAAGTGTTCACCGGCACGCCTGGCGCGTTCGTATCGCTTGAAGACACCATCAAGGGCTTCAAGAGCCTGGTTGCTGGCGAATATGATCACTTGCCAGAAGGTGCCTTCTACATGGTCGGCACCATCGAAGATGCCGTCAAGAAGGCTCAGAAGCTGGCTGCACAGGCAGCCTAATCCATGCGACGAGCTTGCCGCACGCGGCGAGCCTAAGCTTCCGTTAAGGGACTAAATAATGGCTGAAGGCCTCAAGATCGAGATCGTGTCTCCAGAGCGTCTAGTGCTGTCGGAAGTCGTGACCTCTGTCACCGTGCCGGGCACCGAAGGCTATTTCACCGTGTTGATCGATCATGCGCCGCTGATGATCACGCTGCGTCCGGGTTTCGTCACCGTCAATGACCAGAATGGTCGCGACGAGATCTATTTTGTCAAGGGCGGTTTTGCCGACGTTTGGCCTGAAGGCCTGACTATTCTGGCCGAGCACTCGGTACCGTTCGCGGAATTCGACCACGGTGATCTTTCCGAGCAGATCAAAGTCGCTGAGGTCGAACTAGCCATGGCAACCACGCCAGAGGACAAATCCTTTGCCCAGGAAGTGATGAGTGCGCTGGCCAATTTGGAGATTGAGGCGAGACGGATCAACAGCGCGCACGTCCACTAACGGAAACGCGACGACCCAATTGGACGCTCGTGGATGAAAATCCGTGGGCGTTTTTTGTCTCAGTGATGCAGTGCTTCGGCAAGATGGCTCAGCACGATCACGCAATCGCCCAGAATATTGAGCAAACGGTGAGTTTGATCATAGTGTGATCACAACATCAACGCTCCATTAAGGAGCCCGCCC
>JALBVE010000047.1 GCA_025050575.1 Candidatus Devosia symbiotica | reverse complement strand
TTCCCAATGCAGCAGTCGGACCAAGTTGCACAGCAGCAACCTACCCTGGAGTTTTCTGATGATTGAACAAAAGACTATCGCAATATTCGGCGCTGGCACCGGATTGGATGCCTCGGTTGCCGCCCGATTTGGTCAAGAAAGCTACAATGTCGCCCTGATCGCCCACAGTGCATCCAGCCTAGGTCTTCTCAAGGGAAAATTGGCAGAGCAGAAGATTGAAGCCTATAGCTTTCCCGCCGACTTGACTGACCTGGCCGCCATCCCGTCTCTTATAAAGACAATCAAAGCTAAACTCGGCTAGATTGATGTTACTCTCTTTTTCATCTATTTCGAGCGCTGCCTATTTCGTTCCGGAGATCGATCTAGAGGCCAGGTATCTGCAGTCGATTTTGCCGTTGCTAACATGGGCACCAATCGAATTGGCTTGTGCGCTGATGCCCGGCATGCGTTCGCGCGGCGCTGGAGCCTTCATTATGGCCGATGGGCTATCGGCCGTTTTTTCAGTGGCTGGAATGAACGGACCTGGCCCTGCCATAGCAGCACCCGCAACTACATCATGACGCTGCATGATGAGGTTCAGCCCAATGGCGTCTTTGCAGGCATGCTCCATGTCGGTGCCATGATCGACAACTTGGCAAGGCAGCCTTGGCGGCTAGAGTGGTCCTGGATTCCTCCCCTATAGTCGATCCGGACATCCTTTCAGACGAAGTCTGAAGTTTGGCGACCAAGCGAGACCGCAATGAGGCAATCCTCCCGCCACTGCCTCATTAGAATAGGCTCCCTCCGGCAGCTTGCCCTCTCAATTGTCCGCTTATCCGAGCAACCTATCAGAAGCGGACAGTCCCCTTTCCATCCCAAAACCGCCAAAACTACTGGGCGCTACACCCCCTATAGCAGCGCTTCGAGGAACCGCATGGGCTGGCCGATTGAGGCGGTGACTAGTTCGCCCTGCCACATCACCGTCTTGCCGCGCACAATGGTGCCGACCGGCCAGCCGGTGACCGTCACGCCATCATAGGGCGTCCAGCCGGCGCGGCTTTTGACGCTGGCGTTGCGGATCGTCTCGCGGAGCTTGAGATCGACAATGGTCAGATCGGCGTCGTAGCCGACCGCGATGCGGCCCTTATTGGCGATACCGAACAGCCGGTTAGGACCTGCACTGGTCATATCGACGAAGCGCACGAGGCTTAGCCTGCCGGCGTTCACATGGTCGAGCATGATCGGCACCAGGGTTTGCACGCCCGTCATGCCGGAATGGGAGGCGGGGTAGGGGCGATCCTTTTCTTCGCGCGTGTGGGGCGCGTGGTCGGAGCCCAGAATATCGACAACACCATTGCTGACGCCGGCCCAGATACTGGCACGATGCTGGGCGTCACGGATAGGCGGGTTCATCTGTACATAGGTGCCCAGACGGTCATAGGCCGTTTCATCAAGCGTCAAGTGATGCGGGGTGACCTCGACACTGGCAACATCCTTGTAATCGGCTAGATAGGCCATCTCTTCGCTGGTTGAAATATGCAGTATATGGATGCGTTTGCCAGTCTTGCGGGCGAGACCAACTAGCCGCTTGGTGCAATTGAGCGCCACTTCGGGCGAACGCCAGACGGGATGGCTGAATGGATCTCCAGGCACCCGCAGATGCTTGCGCGCCTCGAGCATGAATTCGTCTTCGGAATGGAAGGCGGCGCGGCGCGAGACGGCGCGCAGAATGGCTTCCACCCCATTATCGTCGGCAACCAGCAGCGAGCCAGTCGAGGAGCCAATGAACACCTTGATGCCGGCGCAGCCTGGCAGTTTCTCGAGTTCGGCTAGTTCGCTGACATTCTCGTGCGTGCCTCCAATATAGAAGGCGAAGTCGCAATGCATGCGATTGGTGCCCGCGGCGATCTTGGCGTCAAAAGTCTCGCGGCTGGTGGTCAGGGGATTGGTGTTGGGCATTTCGAAGACGCCCGTGATCCCACCCATCACCGCCGAGAGCGACCCCGATTGCAGATCTTCCTTGTGGGTCAGGCCCGGCTCGCGGAAATGCACCTGGGTATCAATGACGCCGGGAAGGATGTGCAGGCCGGTGCAGTCAACGATTTCGGCGGCGCCCGCGCCAGATAGATCGCCAAGCGCTGCGATGCGGCTGCCGCGCACGCCGACATCGGCAATACCCTGGCCATCCTGGTTGACTAGTGTCGCGTTCTTGAAAATCGTGTCGTACTGCGCCATGTCTCTGGTCATGCCATTCCCCCGTGTAACGCCAGTTTAGCGGAGGCAGCGACCAAGAGGCAAGCGACTATGACGACCCATTTGCGCGCCGATCGTGCCGTGTTCCGATTTTCCGGCCCCGATGCCCACAAGCTGTTCAATGATGTGGTGACCGGCCCGATCCCGACCGAAGATGGCCTGGCCGCCTGGGCCCTGCTCTCGCCGCAGGGCAAGATCCTGGCCGAGGGGTTGGCCTGCCATGCCGCGGACGCGATCTGGGTGGATGTGCATCAATCGGTCGCCAACGACTTTTTTAAGCGCATAAAAATGTATCGCCTGCGCGCCCAAGTGGTGATCGACGATTTGCGGAAAAGCCATCGCATTGGCTTCTCACAGGATGAAGAACCCGGCTTTATCCGCCACACCGATCGCCATGGTCCGCTCGATATGGGCTGGCGGGTGATCGCGCCGGTCGA
Source organism: Candidatus Devosia symbiotica (assembly GCA_025050575.1). GTDB lineage: Bacteria > Pseudomonadota > Alphaproteobacteria > Rhizobiales > Devosiaceae > Devosia > Devosia symbiotica. Next base: position 11,958 of record JALBVE010000047.1, on the reverse strand, counting down.
GGAGACTGCCGGCTGGGTTCAGAACGACGATTTCTATCAGGCCGAGCGTATTGGGGTCGGTATTGCCCATCAGGGCAATGACTTTCCAGCCAATGAGGCTTTTGCCTATGATATTGGTCTGGACATTCTCGATGGCATCGACTTTGCCAAGGGCTGTTATGTAGGCCAGGAAGTGGTCAGCCGGATGAAGCATCGCGGCACCGCGCGGTGCCGCCCGGTGATCGTTTCGGGCATCGATGCCCCCGCCGGCAGCGCTGTTATCACCGCAGGCCGGGAAGCTGGTACAATCGGCCAGGTCGTCGATGGCAGGGCCGTCGCCATCCTCCGGCTTGACCGGATTATCGATCCGGCTGCAGTCACGGTCAGCGACAAGCCAGTCATGGTATCGCTACCCGACTGGGCTTGTTACACATTTGGCGATGCAGGCATCGAGGACGAGGGTTAGAACGCGTCAACCAGTTTAGCGAATCGGTCCCAACTGTTAGGCTCGATGCTAACAGTCTGCTAACCAATTGGGGCATGATGGCACGGACAAGCTCACGCGCTTGGCAACGGATGTTGTCGGGGCGCCGTCTCGATATTCTTGATCCTTCGCCGATGGATGTCGAACTGTCCGACATTGCCCATGGTCTGGCTCGCATGGCCCGATGGAATGGCCAGACCTATGGGGATTATCCGTTTTCGGTAGCCCAGCATTCGGTGCTGGTGCTTGAACTATTCCGGGCAGCCAATCCCGATTCAACGCCCACCATCCTGCTGCAGGCCTTGCTGCATGATGCGCCCGAATATGTCATGGGCGACATTATCTCACCGTTCAAAGCGGCCATGGGCGGCAATTACAAGGACGTCGAAAATCGCCTGCTATCGGCAATCTTCCTGCGGTTTTCCCTGCCCGCCAGCATGACGGAGCCAATGGCCAAGCTAGTCAAGCAAGCCGACCGCGAGGCCGCGTTTTTCGAGGCCATTCACCTGGCCGGGTTTGCTGAGCCGGAGGCGCGCAAGTTCTTTGGCGCCCCCAGTCAACGAGCCTTTGATGTCGATGCTTTCGACCGGTTAATACGGCCCTGGCCGACGGGCGAAGCGCATGACCGTTTTGTGACCGCATTCGAAGCGATTTCTGTTTAGCAGCACATCAACAGCGGGGCGAACACGATCGGTCTTTGCGACGCGGTTGGGGCCGGTAAAGCTGGCGGTATTAAACAGATTGTTGACCGAACCGGTAATGATAGGATCAACACTAGTATAGGACAGGCTGGCACTGGCTAACATGATCGGGGTAGGATTGTTGTCAGGAAGGTCAGACGCTGGGCCGAAGGCACCGCTGGTCATACCCGCGTAGCTAAGAACACTAAGCAGTCCCAGACCAGAACTTTGGACACCGGATGCAAGCGACGAACCGCTCTAGCCGGGCGCAAATGCCCCACTGGCCGATGAAAAAAACCATCTACGCAACTCAACACAACGCAACAAAACTACTGATCGGCGATAGTGACGCTAGAATGCCGACAGTTGTGATGATGACTTAATTAGGGTTAGCAGCGCGTAAACAGGATTTCGGGCGCGGCCGTGGCCCAACCATGGCCGGGTCTCGGCTTTGTTATGATTGTTGAATTTTGCCGCAATCAGACGCCGCAGACTGTCCGCACCTGATTGACTTTAGGAAGAACAGCATCGACCCGGAAGCGGACCGATAGTGAGCGAGAGTTGGCGGGTGTCGCCCGAACCGTCAAATTGGTTGCACCGGCCATGCCGTCCAGAAACGCTGCCGCTTCGCGGGTGTTGCTTATCAAAATGGCGGTATTATCGGCGTTGACCGACAGCGTCCGGCTCTGCGCCGCTTGCAGGTCATATTGCAGCGTGATGCTGGCGTCACGGCCGAGAGGCGACATGGTGTTGCCGGCAAAGGTGAAGGCCACGCTCAGCACTTCCTTGGTGCAATTGATCACCATGGTCGCCGGCGCCCGGCCACTGGGACGAGCCGGAATGAGCTGTTCCGATTGCAGGGTGACACTCAGCCCGGCTTGCAGGGTCTCAAGCGCACGAAACAAACCGTCATAGCAGGAGAGTCGATCGACATCGCTGGAGATCAGAATGCACTGAGACACCGCCGATTGGGCCAACACGATGGGAGTAGGTGCATAAAAGAGTGGTAACAGCGCCAGAACCGGCAATAATCTCACGGTGGTCGTATCCCATCCCTTGCGCCAGGCTGCGCTGGCTTGTTCCCCTTGCATATAGGGATTGTGCTCTCGCTATTTAAGCGGCGGTCTGCGCCAGCGTCAGCCGTGCTACCGGGACACGATAGGGCGAACAACTGACATAGTCGACGCCCAGGCCAGAGAAGAATTTGAGCGAATCCGGATCGCCGGCATGTTCGCCACAAATGCCGATCTTGAGCCGGGGATTGGCTGTCCTGCCCCGCTCAATGGCAGTGGCAATCAGTTCGCCCACGCCTTTTTCATCGATCGTGACGAACGGATCGCGCTCGTAAATGCCCTTGCGCTGATAGGCGACCAGGAAGGTCGGTGCATCGTCGCGCGAAATGCCAAAGGTAGTCTGGGTTAGATCGTTGGTGCCAAAGGAGAAGAAATCGACCATCTGGGCAATGTCACCGGCCCGCAAACAGGCGCGCGGCAGCTCGATCATGATGCCGAAGGACAGCTTGACTCGCTCGGTCCGCAGCAGGCCGGAATTGGCGGCAATGGTGTTCATACGCTCGCGCACAAAGGCCACTTCACTGGCCGTCGAGACAAAGGGCACCATGACCTCGACGGCCACCGGCTCGTCCTGGCGTTCGCTGGCAGCCCGCACCCCGGCTATGATGGCCTGCATCTGCATGGAGAGGATTTCGGGATAGGTAATGGCCAGCCGGACCCCGCGATGACCTAGCATGGGGTTGACCTCGGCGATGCGGTCGAGCCGCAGCCGCAGTGCTCGCACCGCCAGGCCTAGCGAGGCTGCGGTCTCTTCGAGATCTTCCTCAGCACGTGGCAGGAATTCGTGCAACGGCGGATCGAACAGACGCACCGTCACCGGCCGTCCCTGCATGGCGGAAAACAGCGCCGAATAATCGCCTTTCTGATAGTCAACCAGACCGTTGACGGCCTGGCTGCGATCATCCCCGTCCTCGCTCAGGATCACGCGGCGCAAGGCGACCATGCGCTCAGGCGAAAAGAACATGTGTTCGCTGCGAGCCAGACCGATCCCTTCGGCGCCAAAACTCAGCGCCGTCATTGCCGATTCGATGGTTTCGGCATTAGTGCGCACTGCGATTCTGCGGGTGGCGTCGGACCAGTCGAGCAGCGTGCCGATGGCGCCGCCGATATGCGGCTGCGCCAGGGGCAAGGTGCCGACATAGACCGTGCCATCGCTGCCATCGATGGTGAAGAGATCGCCGGCGCGGAATTCGCGCTCGCAGATCCAGCAGACCATTTCACCAGCGTCGACCGAGAGCGTGCGCACACTCGTCACGCAAGGCTTGCCAGTGATGCGGGCCACTACGCCGGCATGGCTGGACATGCCGCCGCGAGCGGTCAGAATGCCGGTGGCGGCCTTCATGCCCTCAATGTCGGCCGGGCCGGTCTCGTTGACCACTAGAATGCAGTGCTTGCCGCGCGCCCGCAGCCGGGCGGCATCTTCAGGATTGAACACGATGGCGCCACTGGCCGCGCCGGGCGATACGCCGAGCCCCTTGGCGATGGAAGCGGCACCTAGGGTGGATTTCAGTCGGGGATGCAGCAATTGGGCAAGCCGGGTCGGATCGACGCGGCTGACGGCATTTTGCGGCGACCAGATCTTGCGCTTGACCCGGTCAACCGCGGCCTCGAGATCCGCCGCCGCCGATGCCTGGAATGGACGGGCGGACAGAAACAGCAATTGACCGCGCAGAACGGCCGCGGCACAGCACATGTGGCGACCGGCCTTAGCATCGACCAGAGCGACCAGAGCTGCCGCTGATTCGGGCAATTTGGGCAATGGCGCACTGTCCAGCGGGGCCGGACCCAGCGCACCGGTGGTACCGTTTCGGGTGAGAAACTGCTCGATCCTGCCTTCGACCTGGGCCTGAACCAGGACAATCTGCTTGCCCCGATCCTCGTCGGGATGCCCGGTCCAGCCCTGACCAAAGCCATAACTGTCAAAGGCATTCTTGATGGCCTTGGCCAGGGCGCGACCTGGATTAACCGAATCCTCGGCATTGGCGGGTGCGGCAATACCGAGCTTGGCCGGCATCAGGCCGCCATTGTGGCTGGTAGCGGCGGTCCGCACGACCAATGGCGGCGGTGTACCGTCCTTGCCGACCAGTTTGAACAGACACGCCACCCAATGGGTACGCAACCTGGCATCCTTGCGACTGCGCTCGGCCTGCAACGCCTCCCAGGCGGCGCGGGTCAGTGCGATGGTTGGGGCAGTGGGAAAACCAGCTTCACCGACACGGAAAATCCAGCGCGCCTTGCCGCTGAGCAGTTTGAGCTGGCTGGCCGACAGATTCGCTTTCCCCATGGCCGGCGCGATAGCGAACATTTCCTGCGCCAAACTCACTGTTGCGTCCCTGCCCTGATTACAGCAGCATCATGCCTGCGCGGCTGGGCTGCTGCAACAAGACTTGACTTATCGTGCCGTCGAAAGCATCTGATCTGATATGGAAAGGCGACCACATCTAGACATTTTGCTCTGCGCGCCCCGTGGCTTTTGTGCCGGGGTCGATCGTGCCATTCAGATTGTCGAACTCGCCCTCGAGAAATATGGCGCCCCTGTCTATGTGCAGCACGCCATCGTTCATAACAAATATGTGGTGGATGGTCTGCGCGACAAAGGTGCCATTTTTGTCGAGAAACTGGACGAAATCCCCCAGACCGAGGCACCGGTCGTGTTCTCGGCGCATGGCGTGCCCAAATCGGTTCCGGCCGACGCCAAAACGCGCAATATGTTCTTTCTGGACGCCACCTGCCCGCTGGTCAGTAAGGTGCATGTCGAGGCGCAGCGGCACTTCGCCGAAGGTCACGAAATCGTGCTCATCGGCCACAAGGGTCACCCTGAGGTAGTCGGCACGATGGGCCAGTTACCCGTTGGCACCATTTCGCTGATCGAAACGGTGGCCGACGCCATGGCGTTCGAACCGCGCGATCCGCAGAGCCTGGCCTTTGTCACTCAGACCACTTTGTCGGTGGATGACACGCGCGACATCGTCAACGCTCTCAAGGAGCGGTTCCCCGCGGTCAACGGGCCGCACAAGGAAGACATCTGCTACGCCACCACCAACCGGCAGGAGGCCATCAAGGCCGTGGCGCTCGAGGTAGATGCGATGATCGTGGTGGGATCGTCCAATTCGTCCAATTCGCTGCGCCTGGTTGAAGTGGCCGAACGGGCCGGCTGCAAGGTCTCCATGCTGGTCGATCGCGCTGTCGATATCGACTGGGTCCGGCTTGCCGGGGTTACAACTTTGGGTGTCTCGGCCGGGGCCTCGGCGCCCGAAAAGCTGGTCGACGAAGTAATCAAGGCCTTTGCCCGACGCTATGACACCAAGGTTGAAGTCCGCGTAACCGCCAGGGAAAACATCGCCTTCAACATTCCGCGCGAATTGCGGGCCATCAAAGTAGTCGCCGGCAAATGACCGATCGCCTGCAATTGTCTGGCTAGACCATGGATCAACTGTCTGATCTGGTTCGACTGCATGGCGACCCGGCTATTACCAGATACCTCACTGTCGAGGGCAGTGCCTGGTCCGAGGCGCAGGCCGTAGCGGAGCTGACAGAGTGGATCGCCCTGTTTGACACCCGTCGTCTGGGCAAATTGTGGGTCACCCGCAAGAGCGATGGCGCTATGATTGGGCGGGCCGGGTTCAGCATTTATCCCCCTACCGGGGAACCTGAGCTAGGCTATGCCCTGTTCACGGTCTATCACGGCCAAGGTTACGCGACCGAAGCGGCAATGGGCCTGCGCGACTGAATTTTTGCCGAGACGAACCACGATCACTTCATCGGATTTGCCGATACGCGCAACGCACCTTCACTCGCAGTACTGAGGTGGATTAGCATGATCCCAACACATGTTGAAACTGCACCGAGCGGCCTCAAATGCCAATTTCACGTCTACAATTGATCGAGGGTCAATGACTGACACCGTTATCATCCATACCGACGGAGCCTGCTCGGGCAATCCCGGACCCGGCGGCTGGGGCGCCATATTGCAGTATCGCGACCGGACCAAAGAACTCTGTGGCGGCGCCGAACTGACCACCAACAATAAGATGGAACTGACCGCCGCCATCGAAGCGCTCAACGCGCTTACGCGGCCCTGCGATATCGAGCTGCATACCGACAGCCAATATGTCAAGAACGGCGTGCAGAGCTGGATGCATGGCTGGAAGAAGAATGGCTGGCGCACGGCCGATAAGAAGCCGGTGAAAAATCTCGAACTCTGGCAGGCATTGGACGACGCCACCAAGCGGCACACCATTGACTGGCACTGGGTCAAAGGACATGCTGGCCGTGATCTGAATGAGCGTGCCGATCAGTTGGCCAATGAGGGCATGGCGCCGTTCAAGGGCCGGAGCTAGGAAGCCGATTCAACACGGTCTGAGCCAGCGGCTTGAGCGCCTTGACGATAGGGGCGACGACATAGCCTACGACCAGGATCAAAATGCCGCCCAGGATTAGGCCGCCGATACCATTAATCAGTGCCATCATGAACCATCTGGCAAAGCCACTAATGGCGGGCAAAGCGTGCGCCGCTCACTCGGACGCGGCTTCAATAAAGTGCTCGGGTCCAGTGATACCCAATTTGACTAAACGATGGGCAATGATGTCGCCGCCGACCCGAATCATCGCTGCAGTGCCGACCACGCTGAGCGCCTATATGAAGGCCAGCATGCCCTTACCAGGGCACACCCAAAACCGCGCCCAGCGCCGGTCTGGGCATTCTGGGCCATCCATGGTCCGAAATCATCGCCTTTCACGATCATAGCCACACCATCATAGACAACCACAGTTATGCCAATGGCCACCGGGACCAGGATCAGTGCACGCGAGACAATGTCTAGCGCTTCAATGGCCGCCAGGGCAATGGTTATGATCTCGGCGGAGAGAATGAAATCGGTCTGTATGGCCCCAGCGACCTTCTGATCCTCCAGAGCCTCTGCATTGAGGGCGACGGGCTCCAGCCCGGTCTCGTGCGCCTCGGCCTGATGCGGTGCGAGAGCATAGAAACCTTCTCAGCCCCTTCGTAACAGAGATAGGCGCCGCCAATCATCAGCAAAGGCGTGATCGCCCAAGGCAGGAAAGTGCTCAATACCAGCGCCGCAGACAGCAAGATTATCAGCTTGTTCTTGATTGAGGCGCGGGCAATGGCGCCAACAATGGGAAGCTCGCGCTCGGCGGTGAAGCTGTCGACATAGCGCGGCGTCACTACCGCATCATCAATCACCGCACCGGCAGCCTTAACGCCGGCCTTGGCCGTCTGCCCCGACGATATTGTCGGGTGAGATAGCGGCGACCTTAACCAGTCCGGCAACGTCATCGAGCATGGCCAACAATCCAACGCTCATATATAAAGTTCCTTGGTAGCGGCAGATTGTTTTGGCTTTGGCGGCCAGTCAGCACAACATCGTGCCATGTTACGCAAAGCCCTGCTCATCGTCACCGCATTCTTCGTCCTAACGCTGCCATCGCTGGCCCAGTTTCCACCGCCGGGCATTTATGTGTGCTCCGACGGTAGCGGCAACCCATTCAGCATGCTGAGTCTGTTCGTAGCCGGCGACTATGATTTTGTCTCCGAGATCATTCCGCGCGGCCAGGGGCAACTGGTTTCGTCGGGATCCAGTGTCAACGCGCCGAACGGCCCGCTGGCCGATATCGACCGGGTCGGCAGCTGCATCACCGATGACTATGGCGACACGGTGTTTGACTTCCAGACCAGCATGGGCACCATCAAATGCGCCCTGCCCCTGGATAGAAACTAGCCGGCCACTTTCGAGAAATCGGCGACAAGATGCATGGTGTCGCGCAGGCGCGCTAGCAGGTTCAAGCGGTTGGCGCGGACGGCGTCGTCGTCATCATTGACCATCACTGACGTGAAGAAGGCGTCCACAAGGACGCGCAGCGAAGCCAGCTCGGCCATGGCGCCCTTGTAATCGTCCTTAAATACATGGCCGGTCACCGATGCGTGGACGGCATTGACGGCAAAGGCCAAAGCGGTCTCTTCGGGCAGAACCAAAGCGCCTTGGGCCACGGTGCCGGGATAACTGGCGCCGTCCTCCTTTTCCTCAGCAGCCAGAATATTAGCAGCGCGCTTGTAGCCCACCAGCAGGTTCTGGCCATCGGATGATGACAGCAGCGCCGAGAGCGCATCGGCGCGCTGGGTGATCTGCAGCATGTCGTCGCTGTCGGCGGAAATAACCGCATCGACGAGATCATGACGTGCGCCCGCGTCGCGCAGAATCACCTTGAGGCGATTATGGAAGAAGGCGAGCAGATCCGGCTCTACTTTGAGTGGCAGCTTCAGCCCATTCTCGATGATGATGCGGATCACGCCTAGGGAAGCGCGGCGCAGGGCAAAGGGATCGCGCGAGCCGGTGGGCTTTTCATCAATCGCCCAGAAGCCAGTCAACAGATCGAGCTTGTCGGCCAACGCCACGGCAATCGAGGTGGGCTCGGTAGGCACTATGTCCGTCGGGCCCAGCGGCTTATAGTGCATTTCCACAGCCGTTGCGATATCGGCAGGTTCGCCCTGGGCAGTGGCATAATAGCGCCCCATCAGTCCCTGCAGCTCGGGGAACTCGCCGACCATGCCGGTGGTCAGATCGGCCTTGGCGAGCATAGCGGCGCGCTTGGCGCGTTCCGGATCGGCGCCGATCAACGGGGCGATCTCGGCAGCCAGCTTGACCAGTCGTTCGACGCGGGCAAACTGGCTGCCCAGCTTAGCATGAAATACCGTGTCTTTGAGTTTGGGCAGGCCATGCTCAAGCGGCAGAGCCAGATCGCCCTGGTAGAAGAACATGGCGTCGCTGAGCCGGGCGCGGATGACGCGCTCATTGCCGGCGGTGATCACGCTGCCGCCATCGCTGGCTTCGGTATTGGCGGTGATGATGAAATTGGGCGCCAGCTTGCCGCTAGAATCGCGCAGGCAGAAGCATTTCTGATTGGCGCGAATGGTGGCGATGATGACTTCTTCGGGCAGCCTGAGGAAATCGGGATCAAAGGTCCCAATCATCACCACGGGCCATTCGACAAGGCCGGCGACCTCTTCGAGCAGGCCTTCATCAGCAATCACGGTCAGTCCCTGAGCGAAGGCCAGCTGCTCGGCATCGGTCTTGATGATGTCCTTGCGGCGATCGATATCGAGCACTACCTTAGCGCGTTCGAGCGCGGTCACATAGTCGTCGAAGCGGCGCACCTTGATGGCGTCAGGCGCCAGGAAGCGGTGGCCATAGGTGGCCTGGCCCGACATCAATTCATTGGAATCAAAGGGAATGACGACCGACTCTTCATTTTCCGCACCAAAGGTGGCGGTGATGGCGCGCAGCGGCCGCACCCAGTTGAAGCTACCTGAGCCCCAGCGCATTGACTTGGCCCAGGGAAAATCGACCAGCAGTTTGGGCAGGATGGCCGAGAGCAGCGACACCGCATCGGCACCGGGTTTTTTGATCAGCGCGACATAAAAATCGCCCTTTTTGGGGTCGCTCTCGATCTTGACGTCGTCAATCAAGGTTAGTCCGACGCCGCGCAGAAAACCATCGATGGCTTGCTGCGGCGCACCGACTTTGGGACCTTTTTTCTCTTCGCTGGTATCAGATGAACGGGCAGGCAGACCAGTAACCGTCAGTGCCAGACGGCGCGGGGTCACGAATGCCTTGGCGCCCTCATAGACCAGACCAGCATCGACCAGCGCATTGGTCACCAACTTCTTGAGATCATCGGCCGCACGCCGCTGCAGGCGGGCGGGAATTTCCTCGGAAAATAGTTCGAGCAGCAGTTCTGGCATAGGGGATCCGGGGGGTTGGAAAGCGTATTTTTGCTTAACTTGGGCAGACGGCGATGTCTACATGGCGATTACTAGCCACCACTACCGCCGCCACCACTTGAAGAGCCGCCGCCACCGCTGGAGGAAAATCCGGACGAGCTGGCCTGCACTGGTTGGGCGGCAATCATGGCCGCTGTCATCGAGGCAGCAGCGGCGCTGACCACATTTGACATGTTGGAGGCGGACCAACCGACTGAACCGATATCGCCATTATACCAGGAAGGTGCATAGTGATCGGGCGCATCGGCCACGGCATTGCGGGCCAGTTCGACCTCAAAATGCTCGCTCCAGGGCTTTTCAACTTCCAGCGCGATGGCAAATGGCAGCAGACGCTCAAACCGGCTCACCCTCATGAGCAGCTTGTCCACCATGTTCATATGGTCTTTTTCGGCGGTTTCGAGATAGAGTTTGGGCCCGTCAATTTCGTCCATCACCTTGCGGCCCTGCAGCGTGGGCGTGCGCATCAGAAAGGCAAAGACAATCGTGATCATGACAATGGACACCGCGGAGATCGAGGCAACATTGATGCGGATCGCATTCAGGCTATTGAGGGTCAGGCCAAAGAAGTTGACCGTCATGATCAACAGACAGATGACAACAAATGACCCGCGACAGATAGCACTTCTGGAACCCCTTACTGATCAAGCGGCCCAGTGAAGAGAGCAGGATGCCGAGCACGACAGAGCCAATTAGCCAGAGCGGGTCGAGCATTTCGGTAAATACCATGCCGGCCAGCAGACCTATGCCGAGCAAGTAACCGAGCACGGAATAGCCCGTATTGGTCTTGAACCAGAGCGTGCGGTTCTCTTGGGTGATGACGGTGGTGAAAGCCTGGCGGCGCTTCTGCAACGCCAGTCCGGTGGATTTGTCGATCTGCACGCTGGGTTTTGCCTTGCAGATAGTCGAAGATCACCTCTTCGCCCGCCGGCAGCGGTGTGGCTAGGCTCTTGCCGGTCACCGTCATGCGCAAGTTGGATTTGCTATTGTCGATGGTCACCAGGCCTTTGACACCGAGACTAAAGGTGGCGGCCGTCAGTGCAGTCCAGCTCAGATCATTGAAGCCCCCGCTTGGGGATATAATGTACCAGCGCCAGCAAAAATCTCTCGGGCGCGTGAAAGCGCGGAAAGATGACGCCCTTTTCGGAATCGCGTCCGACACGGAACCAAGCCAGGGCGTTGTAGGGGGCGGCCAGCAGGGCAGCGAGCACGGGAATAATACTATCGCGCAAATCAAGATTTTGCCGCGTCAAGGCATCCAGGCCGGTGGGGAATTAGATGATGCCTTTGTTGAACGCTACGGCAATGGTCAGTCCCTCACAGGCGCCAAGTGGCCGGGTAAGGCGAAAGCTGGCGCTATTGTCTGACTTGCGCTTGACCGATACGGTTTGCTCGGTTGACCCGACCGGACCGATATAGTCAGCCAGATTGGAAATGACGGCGCCATCAAGCAGGGTCACACGAGCATCTGCCGATAGGATCGGAAAAATCCAGTAATTGTAGATGACGTTCCAATACAGCTCGTCATAATCGTCGAAGGACCGAGCCATGCGGCTCATGGTATAGGTCAGGGTGTAGGTGTATGGGCCGTAGTGCAACGGCACTGCGGAATGGCCGATCCAGGTGCGTTGGAAATTACCCATGCACTCAACGCGATAGTTCTCGCTAGCTCCATCGCGTCGCACGTCGAGGACCGCAAAGTCGGGCCGCACCTTGCTGCCGTCACGATCTGTCATGACTACTGGAATGTCATAATAAGTGCCGCGGCGAATTTAAATACCTTCGACGTTCACCTCAATGGTTTCGGTGACCGTTACCGTGCCATCCACCGCCAAGACGATATCGCTGCATAGGCGCGGATTTCCTCCTGCGCCATCGTGGGCAGCACGAGGAAAAACCCAACAAGCAGGGCGATAAAGGGCTGGAACAGGACGATCTATGAGA
>JALBVE010000046.1 GCA_025050575.1 Candidatus Devosia symbiotica | reverse complement strand
GCAAGGGGTCTGGGACGCTCTACTCGAGACCCTAGTCGAACTCGGGCTCACCGACGACTGGCAGCACATGATTGACAACACCACAGTGCGCGGCCACAGCCAGGCAGCGGGCGCAAAGGGGGACTGATGCGGTGACGCCGATGAAACCACGTCGCTGGCCTATTTCGATCTCTACGCCAATGCCATGCCACATGCGCAATTGCGCCAGATTGCCGGGCGCAGCCATCAGTTCAACAATGACCTCATCCCGATCGCCCACGATATTAGCGGCTTGACAGCATTGACCTTATTATAAGAATTTTTTGTTACAATAAGTCGCCATTGTGTGGAAGACGGCCCCGGCCATACTGGCGCTAAGCTGCGGCTGGCGCTATTGGCCGCCTGGCTCGTCGGCCTGGCCTTTCCCGCTATCGCCCCATCGCCTTTCTACTCGCTCTGCTGGTCGGCCTGATCTCGATCGATCGCCGCGCCATTGCCGGCACACCCTTCTCCATTGAGACCCTGATGAGCATTGTCGCCATTGGTGCCGTCATCATCGGCGCCACCGAAGAAGCCGCCATAGTGGTCCTGCTGTTCCTGATTGACGAACTGCTCGAAGGCATCGCGCCCAGCCAGGCCTGTGCCTCGATCACCGGACTGGCCGATCTGATGCCCAAGACAGCTTTTTTGCTCAACGATGACAGCACCAGCGAAGTGCCCGCCGCCAGCCTGACCCTGGGCGCCATCATCATGGTGCACCCCGGCGAACGTATCCCGACCGATAGCCTGATCATCGCCGACAGCAGCGCCATCGATGAATTGCCGGTCACCGGCAAAAGCATGCCGCGCGCCAGGCAGCCTGGCGATGCAGTCTTTGCCGGCACCATCAATACCGACGCGGTGCTATGGCTTTCATCTTCCAAGCCGTCGGTCAGCAATATGTGCCGCCCGCCAATGCCGCCATCATCCTGTCTGCCGAAAGACTGTTCGCAACCTGATCCTGGGCGAGCGTTTGCCCGTCATTGGCTATGTCGGTGCCGCGCTGATGTTTGCCGCCATCCTGGCGGTTGAGGCCTTGCCCCCCTAGAGTGGGGGCAAGGCCGCATACACATCCCGCGCAATACTAACTAGTCTAGTTGACCATCCGATACATTTGGTAGGTCTTGCAGATAATCCCGAACACGCAGCCTCGCAGGCTGATCTGATCGTCGCTCAACTGCGTGATCGTACCAGCCGCCGATTGCCCATACAGGTGTAAATCGCCCTTCCAGGTGTTCGGCCCGGTCTGCGGCGCATGATCGATCATCAGCGTATTGAGATAGGGCAGATTATCCGGACTGTCAGCACCATTGCCCAGCCAGATCAGCGTGCCGCACAGCGTCATTCCATCGGCGCCGCATAACTCAACCTTGTAGCGCGAGTCCCGCATCTCGATTTCCCAAATGCCAACCGGCGACGCCGCCCACACCGTCGGCACGGCCAGCAAAGCCACCAGCCCAGCAAGAGCGCCAACAAGATTGCGCGTAGCCATCATGGGCTGAACTTGAGCATCTGGTAGCTCTTGCAGATCACTAGAAAGGCACAGCCCTGCAGGGTCATCTGCGCCTCGCTCCGCTGCGTGATCGTGCCGGTGATGTTCTGCCCGAACAGCCTCATGGCACCCTTCCAGCGATTGGGGCTAATCTGGTTGATGGCATTGGCCACCGGAGCGTTGAGAAAGGGCTCATACTGCTTGTTGTAATCGACATCAGACAGCCAGACCAGCGTACCGCACAGCTGCGTGCCGTCACCGCATAGTTCAAGCTGGATGCGCGTGTCGCGTGTCTCCAGTTCCCATACCCCATTGGGCGAGGCATAGGCGGCCGCCGTACTACCGGCCAACATCAGCAAACCTGCCGCAACGCCGAACATCTTACGCACCACTGTCGATCTCCTGAATACCTTGGGTCTGCCCCCAACAATTGCCTTGCCTGGCTGAACATGGCCTGAACAAAACCATCACCACAGTATCATCCATGCCCAATATGGTCGCCTTGTTCCCGACGTGTCCTCATACGACCAGGACTTGCCGCGCCCCGCGTCCCCAACGTCGGCCCGGCCCTTTGGAGAACTCGGTCGCCAACCCTGGCTCTCCCTACCAATCAGATCGGCCTTGGCCGCTCCTTATGGCGGCTTTTTTTGTCATTCGGGCGCGATTGGAGACCACGACGGTCGCTCCGAGCATGATCAGAGTGGCAGAGACGACAACCCCCCCCCAGCGCATCGGGACAAAATCTACCACGATCAGCAAGCCGGTGAAGATAAGCGGCGTCAAGTAAGTAAAGTGCCCCGAGCAGGGACATCTCGCCATGATTGGTTGCATGATCCCAGGCCAGAAAAGCCACACCCACCGGGCCGATATCAAGCAGCACGACTGCGATCCATTAGCTCAGCGACAGCTCGACAGTGGTTTCGAGCAGCAGGTGCAGTCCGGCGCCCGCCAGCGCGACCAGCCCACAGACACCACCGATCATCCCGCTAGGAATGGCCCTGAAACGCCCATTAGCAACGGAATAGATAGACCACATCAGAGCGTAGGCCGCAGCAGCATATCCCGCCCATTCGTGGAGGGATGCCGCAATAAGATCATCCCCTGAAAGGGACGGACCCAGAATCACAAATACCGTGTCGAGAAAGCCCATCGCGGCCCCGATGAGATGCCGAGGCTGGAAGGACTGACGCGCTGTCAGCGTCGACATCAGCACGATCATGAATGGCCAGAGATAGGCGATCAAACTGGCTTGTGCCACCGGTGCCTGGTTCAGAGCCGCGAAGTACAGCGCATGATAGACGAAGAGGCCAGAGGATGCAAAGATCCAAACGGCGGGCGCCTGTCGCCAGCTCGCCAACCCCCGCAAACCATGCCGCAACAACACGCTATTGGACACGCACGCGATGGCAAAGCTGAGCGCTAGCAGTTCAAACGGTAGCAGCGGGCTAGCGTAACGCGTCAGCAGGGCAAGCGCTGACCAACAGGCGATGACTACGAGCCCTGCTGCTGTCGCGCGACCGGCACCGCAATAGGTATGGGGGTTAGGAGCCGAAGACGCGGCTTTGAGAGACATGGCAGGGCTGCGAGTTGGTGCTTCGGTCTAAACATGGAATTACCCCGCGCTCAGGTCATGGGCCAGACCTGCCGATTATTGTGCCGATCCTGCCATTTCTGAACCGCCACTGTTCCGGCGCTGCCGAAAGATCTTTTCAACGCCCGCGTCAGAATGGCTGGGTCTCGGCCAATTATCTCAAAACCGGCCGACGTCCAAGCGTCGCCGTCTAAGCCCGATCTGCCATTCAACTTCGGCGTTACCGTCGGCCCCGATGGCCAGACCTTCCCTTTCGGTATTGGCGATGCACCACCGCCGGCCCTATTCCCGTCGTCGCCAAGGTCTGCTTCTTCAAGGGCAGCAATTTCACTGATGCTCAGTTATGCGTCTCGCCCGGCGATGATCAACCTCATGTTCTGGGCGACTGGAACAATGCCATCTCGTCCATTCGCATTCAGGATAGCGCCAAGATCACCGTCTGCAACAACAATTTATATGGTGGCGCCTGCACCATCGTATCCAACGACAAGGCCCATCTGAGCTTCTACACCAACAAGATCTCGAGCTACCAGGCATTCTGATCGTCAGCTTGGCAAATGCAAAACGACGCCCCCCCGGGGGCGGCGTTTTCGCGGCGTTTTCACAGCGCAAACAAACCAAGGGCCACCGCGTTTTCAACATCACGGTGGCCTTCGTAACTGTCTATTAAGACTAGAGCAGGGTTAGGTTCGTAGCCGAAACCTTGCCGTCGCGGCCGGTCTCGAGCTCGTAGGTTACCTTGTCGTTTTCATACAGGCTCTGCAAGCCCGAACGCTGAACAGCGGAAACGTGAACGAAGGCATCCTTACCCCCGTCTTCAGGCGAAATAAAGCCGAAGCCCTTGGTTGTGTTGAAGAACTTGACGGTACCAGTGATGGTGGACATGAATTTGTATCCCGATAATAAGCTCGTGTCGCATGCGGACGAGCAGTTGTCCGGTGGCAGTATGCCAGCCGGAAAGCACGTTCGCACGATAGAGTCTGTAGCCACGACCGGCGAACCGGTATCAGGGCAGCCGACTTAGGCTGAAACGTAATGTATTGTCGCAGGCAACGGCGGCTTTGGCAAGGTACCATGAAATCGGCTCGCTGGTTATCTTCCTGGGGATTCTGATCTTCGCGTGGATCGTCCGGATGCCCGCGTCGCTAGCGGCAGCAAGGCAAAACCCGCTCCAACAATGCCGAAGCGGGTTTTGCAGCTATCATTATACTGGCAGACGCGGCCTAGAGCGATGGCAGCGGCGACAATTCCTGGCCCAGCCATTTTTCTGACAGGCCGTTCAGCTGACCGCCGAGCTTCTTGTGCAGAATAGCGTAGCGATTGTCGCCGAAGCGGATGATTTCTATGCCCTCGAGGCCATCGTCGGCCAGCTCAAGGTCCTCCAGCGTGCCGCTAGTGACGCCGACCGACTTGCCGGCCAGGTCAGTCACGCTCGACGCCGCAACATTGGGCGTGGCAAAGGCGCCCAAGAAGAACGGCACATAAGCGCTGGAGAACCAGATCGATTTGACCTCCTATGGCCACCTCCACCTGTCCTTTCGACACCGCGGCGAAGCCGGCGCGCAGAATTTCAACAAAATAGGGAGAAAAATTCAGAGTCAGCGCTAGTAGCGCATGCCCCCCAGAATGGCCAGCTATAGCCAAACAGCCGCGGCAGCTCGAAAGCCACGAAAAACAACTGCATAATCAGCGGCGTATTGCAGATGAAGTCGACATAGCCTACCGTAATCCTTTGTAGCACGGGCACCTCGGCATAGCACACCGCAGCCAGCAGGTTGGCCAGCAGCAGGCCGACTAGCCCGTCACCAACCGCCAGTGCAGCACTCATGCCAGCATCCTGCGCCAGCAGCAGATAGTCTGCATTGCGATGAAATTTCGAAAAATCTTAGGTCCACGCCCGCCTTGAAAAACGTTGTGGGGCCTACAATGCAATCCCTGTGCCACGATTTTTTGACGCAAAACGGCTCTAATCAAGTCATACTTGCACAGAGATTAAGCAAAATCGTCAGTTTGGATGAATTATGGTCACCGGAATGGTCACCGGAGCAGATTATCGGGACGCCGGCGTATCCACCCTTCAGCGCCGGAAGAACGCGGACCGGTCCTGGCCTGTCTGGCTGTGCTGTTCGTCGAGAAACGGCCACAGCTCCAGCTCAGCCAGTCCCTCCAGCGGCTCGTCCGCGGCCAGGGTGATTGCCTCCTCTATGTCGGCCGCTTCCAGGACCATGAAACCGACAATCCACTCCTTTGGTCTCAGCATAAAGGCCGTCCATGCAGGTCGCCACGCCATTGCGATAACGCACACTGACCACCGTCTCCGAATCCCTGCAACGGGCTGGCTAGCACCAGGATGCAAAGGTACTTATACGTCTTCTCCGTTCTTGCTCGCCTGGCCGTTCGGATCGGCGTCAGTTCGACATTGGTCCAAATAATCCGCCTTGCCTATCTCGCATTCCGGCCAGTCTAGTCCAGCGCCAGCAGTAGCACGCCGACCAGCATGACCACTGCCGCCAGGGCGCGCCAGCGTTCCCAGGCAACCGGTTCGTCCATTAGCGTCGCCATATTTTCCTGCGGGTCATTCAGCAGCACGATTCAGTGCCACAATATTGATGTCCAGCATCATACTCTCCAGTGCATCGAGGACCATTTCCCGCCTTTGCATCGAGGACCATTTCCCGCCTTCAAACACTGGTCGATCCACGCTCTTTCCGTCCGACGCGAGCACAAATAATCTGCACCCCTATCGAAACCGCATCCGGTCCGTCGTTTAGTCAGCATCACCGCCTTGCGCTGCCGTTAGGGAGGCTACGATGCTCTACATGTTTCTGATCTATCTCGATGAAGCCAAATTTGTCGTCATGACCCAGCGCCAGCGCCACCCTGGCCTTTGGCGAACCGCTGGCCGGCAATGTCATGGCCCTGATGTATGCTGGCGGGCAATTGCTCGAAACCTTCGCTGCCGGCCGGGTGTGCCATGAAACGGCCGCCCTGCTCGGCCGCGTCGCCCGCACCGTCATGCGCTACACCAGCAGCACGCTCGAAGAGATCTTGATTACCGCCATCGTGCCGGGCAACCGTCTGCTGATCCTCCATGGCAAAGTCCTGCCTGTCGATGACACGGTGTCGGGCACCAGAGCCAAACTCGGCCTATCGGCGCTGACCGGCGAATCTAGTCCCGTCCAGGTGCCGGGCGGCGGCGAAGCGCTCTCGGGTGCCACCCTGATCAACACCCCCTTTGATCTGCTGGTCACCAGCCCAGCCGCCGAGAGCATCTATGCCGGCATTGTCCGGCTGGTCGAGGCCGCCCAGAACGCCCGGGCGCCGATGGCCCGGCTGGCCGATCGCTACGCCATCGGCTTTCTAGTCCTGATCGTAGCAATGGCCGGCATTGCCTGTGCCCTGTCCGCCGACCCGCTGCGCGCTTTGGCTGTCCTCGTCGTCGCCACACCCTGCCCCGCTTATCCTGGCGGTCCCGGTGGCGATCATTTCGGGTCTGTCGCGCACCACCCGCATTGTCGTGCTGGTCAAGAATGGCGGCATGCTCGAAACCCTGGCACGCGATCGATATCGCCATGCTCGACAAGACCGGCACCCTGACCGGTGGTCAGGCTGTAGTCACCGAAATCCGCACCGCTCCCTCATATCACCGAAAACGACGTGCTCTATCGCGCCACTAGCCTGGATCAGGCCTCCGGCCACGTCATTGCCGCCGCGCTCTGGTGCAGGCCGCCAATACCAGGGCGCTGGCCCTGTCCAACCCGGTCGGCACACACGAGACCGCAGGCGAAGGTCTGACTAGCCAGATCGACAGCCACATCACCGCCGTCGGCGGCCTCGATTATATCAGCGTCAGCTTACCCTTGGCAGCTTTGCCGACCTGGCGCATGGCATTCCTGTTGACGCCATAACGGTGGCGGTCGCCGTCGAGGACCGCCCCTTCGGCATCATCGTGCTGCAGGATCGTGTCCGCGACGACGCCAGACAGGCGCTCGACGCCCTGCGCACCGCCGGCGTCAACTGCATCATCCTAGCCTCCGGCGATCGCAGCGACATCGCCCGATCCATCGGGGCCAAACGTGGCGCGATGATAATGGTCGGCGATGGCGTCAATGATGCCCACGCCCTGGCCGCCGCCGATGTCGGAGTTGCCATGGGCGCCAGCGGCAGCGCCGCCTCTTCCGAAGCCGCCGGCATCGTGCTGCTGGTCGACGCCTTGGTCCCTTGGCCAAGGTCGTCACCACCGCCAAACGCACCCGCAATATCGCCCTGCAAAGCGTCTTCGCCGGCCTCGGCCTGTCGCTGACCGCCATGCTTGCCGCCGCCTTTGGCTACCCCCTCCGGTCCAGGGCGCTCTGCTGCAGGGACTCATCGACGTCGCGGTCATCCTTAATGCTCTGCGGGCGCTGCGCTGACTCTACCCTTCTTCTTCCGATGAACACCGGCTAATCGCATCTAGCCTTTGCCTCGATCTCACTCACCCACCGCACAGCACCTCTCCCTGAAGGGGGGGTGGGAGGGGGGGGCGCCTCGCACCGCCCCGATTTCTCCTCCTTCGGGAGCAAGCACACGCTCCGTGTGTCTGGCATCATCCCGCATCCGGCCAATCTGCCCCTCCCCCTTCAGGGGAAGGCCGGGTGGGGATTACTCGCTCACTCAGCGCTGGGCCCGTTTTATTGCCTCGGTGATCTTGAACGTCTCCACGCTCACCCGCGTCATCCGCCCGATCAGGTCGATCATCTTGTCCTTATAATCGGCAAACCGGTAGGTGTTGAACTTCTCGCGGATCGTCGGGTCCTTGGGCGTCTTTATCTTTGTATTGGTCCAGCACCTATTCGACGCCAGAACGATTGCCAAACTTGTAGCTCCAGACCTCAGCGGGCACCCCGCTCAGTTAAGTTTCACTGTCGAGTCAGACAATCCCATTGTCCTTGTCGACCTTAAGCATCGCCTTGGGCGCCACGCTCGCCGCCCGCGCCTTCTCGTCCGGCGTGTCGAGTCGCTGCAGCGCCTAGGGCTCGACACTCTCATAGCCAATATGGATCGCCATCAGCGCCTCTTCCCATCCCACCCATTGCCAGAAGTTCGGATAAAAGGGGATGCACGGAAACTCACACTTCAAATTCAGCGCATACTTCTCGCGATAGATCGGATCATGCAGCACGCCATAGACGTAGTGAAAGATGTCGTCCTTGCTCAACTAGCACTTACCTTTCTTCATTGACGCCATAGGCCTTGTGGCACTGCTTAAGCCCCCCCCAGTCGGTGATATTGTCGATGCGGTCTCCGTTCGGAGCAAAGCGATAGTGGATCACCTGCTGGTAGACGTCGATAGCTGCATCAAAGTGGAGATCAGCAGGTCCGTTGGTAGCAAGAATGCATATGCCTGTACGCGACCCCTTATCGCTAAAAGTGATTGAGCGGTTTGTCGCTCTCGGAGGAAAGATCTCCTCGCTCCAGCCGGATCGATCGACGAACAGCGGCGATTGATAATGCCGCATTGTCGAAAATGGCCGGTATGCAGAGCGGCGTATTTTGCCAACGCTGAAAGCTTCGAGTTGCCCAGTAGCCTTGCGCCGCTTAAGGGTCTCAAACCATTTTAGTCCGTCTGGAAACTCCTTTGTACGATCATGCCCCTAGCCGCATCGCGCTGTCTGCTTTGTTGCTATTAGCCCAGACAAATTGATGGCATGCAGAAGATAGTTTGCTGGACCGAGTACCCAGCTTCTAGCCAATTCTAGCACGGTTGTGCGGGACGAAGATTCACTGCTGCCAGCGGTCAGCGCAGATCATATCCCAGACCCTGGTGTAGCTGATCGGTGGTCATAGACCGATTTCCGGTAGGGTCGGGTTGCTCACACCAACCTGATACTGGAAGGATCACCGATGACCAATGCAATGGTGAACCTGCGCACGCTGGTATGAAGAAGACCCCTGACGCCGATATTCTGCGTGAGATGATCGGCTTTGCCGCGGAACCGCTGATGGAGCTGCAGGTCGGTGTGGAGGCCAAGCCTTAGTTATACGACGCCAAGGAGCGCCAAAAGGCCACTGCAGCGATTGCCTCAATGCACGACGCCATCTTCAACAACCCCGGTTAGGTGGTCGTCGGCAATCCCGATGGCGACGTCACACTGGTCGAGTTCTTTGACTACAATTGCGGACGTTGACTATTGGGCCTTTCACAAAGCGCTATTCACTAGCCGTGGCAAAGTCGACAAGCAGGTGACCCTTGCCGCCGCGACCGATCTAGGGCTCAGCCCAATCAGCCTGAAACTCGACACGAGAACGGCAAATGTCTCCAAGACCATCCAGACCTCATGCGAAATTGCCAAGGCGCTCGATATCACCGGTACACCAACCTACATCATCGGCAATGAGATAATCCCAGGCGCCATCAGCATTGATGAATTGCGCAGCCGTATTGCCAATATACGGACCTGCGACCAGAACCAATGCGGTGGCTAATCGGTTTAATTTCGCCGGGTTCTTTGCGTTTTCAGTGCAATTCGTGTAACCGCGCTTGCTTCAGTACGAAGACCCGGTGCACAAAGCAAAAATCATGGCAAAGCGCGTTCTCGTCCTCAACGGCCCGAACCTTAACCTGCTCGGCACGCGCGAGCAGGACATCTATGGAACGCAGACGCTCAAGGATGTGGAAGCCCTATGCAAGCAGGCTGGCATCGAGCTGGGCCTGAGCATCGACTGTCGCCAGTCCAATCACGAAGGCGTGCTGGTGACCTGGATTCAGGATGGCTGCAAGACCGCCGACGCGATTCTCATTAATCCGGCAGCCTATTCCCATACCTCCGTGGCTATCCATGACGCGCTCAAGGCGGTGAGACTGCCGGTCGCCGAAGTTCATATGAGCAATATCCACCAGCGCGAAGCTTTTAGACACCACTCCTATGTGTCGGCCGTGGCGTTCGGTGTCATTTGCGGCTTTGGTGTTGCCGGGTATAGAATGGCGCTGATAGCGCTCGCTGAAAAACTCAACTAACGATCAACGCGTATCGCGCGGGAGACCAACAAGAATGACCAAGTCATCGCAAGTGGATCAGGATCTGATCCGAGCCATTGCCGATCTGCTCAACAAGGAAGATCTCGCCGAGATCGAAATCGAGCAGGAGGACTTCCGGGTTCGGGTTACCCGCTCCTATCCCAATGAAGTCGTTACCTACGCAGCGCCACAGTATTATGCGCCTTCGCCTCAGGCAGCGCCCGTCTCGATCGCACCAGCCGGCTCGGTTCCCGCAGCTGCCCCTGCCACGATCGAAGACCTGGCCTCCAATCCTGGTACCTTGACCTCCCCCATGGTCGGCACCGCCTACAGTTCCCCCGAGCCCGGCAAAGCCTCCTTTGTTGAAGTCGGCACCAAGGTAACCGAAGGCCAAACCTTGCTGATCATCGAGGCCATGAAGACCATGAACCAGATCCCCGCACATCGCTCGGGCACCGTCACGCGCATTCTTTTTAAGGATGCTCAGCCGGTGGAGTATGGCGAGCCACTCGTCGTTATCGAGTAATGGGGGATCCCATGTTCCAGAAGGTCCTGATCGCCAACCGCGGCGAAATCGCACTGCGTATCCTGCGCGCCTGCAAGGAGCTCGACATCCAGACCGTGGCCCTGCACTCCACTGCCGATGCCAACGCCATGCATGTGCGTCTCGCTGACGAGAGTGTCTGCATCGGACCACCGTCGGCCAAGGAGAGCTACCTCAACATTCCCTCAATCATGGCCGCCATCGAGATCACCGGCGCTGACGCCGTGCATCCGGGCTATGGCTTTCTCTCCGAGAACGCGCGCTTCGCCAAGATTCTGACGGAGCACAAGGTGACCTTTATCGGTCCATCCTCGCATCATATCGACATCATGGGCGACAAGATAACAGCCAAGAAGACCGCCGTCGAACTCGGCATCCCCGTGGTACCCGGCTCCCCCGACGCAGTCGAAACCGAGGCCGAGGCCAAGCGCCTGGCCAAGGAAATCGGCTATCCCGTACTGATCAAGGCAACTGCCGGAGGCGGCGGCCGTGGCATGAAGCTAGCGACGTCCGAAAAGGACGTGCTGACGGCCTGGTCCACTGCCCGTGCCGAAGCCGCAGCCGCCTTCAGCAATGGCTCGGTCTATATGGAAAAATACCTGGGAAAGCCGCGCCATATCGAAGTGCAGATCCTTGGCGATGGCCATGGCAATGCGGTGCATCTGGGAGTGCGTGACTGCTCGCTGCAACGCCGCAACCAGAAAGTATGGGAAGAGGCCGGTGGCCCCACCGTGCCGGCCTCGCAACGCGACGAAATCGGCGAAATCTGCGCCGTCGCAATGCGCAAGCTGAAATATTCCGGCGCCGGTACCATTGAGTTCCTCTATGAGGATGGCAAGTTCTATTTTATCGAGATGAACACGCGGCTGCAGGTCGAGCACCCGGTTACCGAGCGTATCACGGGTATCGACATCGTCTATGAGCAGATCCGCATCGCCTCGAGTGAAAAACTGTCGATGACCCAGAAGGATGTGCAGTTCACCGGTCACGTTATTGAAGTGCGTATCAATGCCGAAGACCCGCAGACCTTTGCGCCCTCGCCGGGCACCATTACCTTCTACCATCCGGCGGGTGGCGTCGGCATCCGCGTCGATTCAGCGGTCTATCAGGGCTACAAGATCCCACCCTATTACGACTCGCTGATCGGCAAACTGATCGTCTATGGCCGCACCCGCAACGAATGCCTGCAGCGCCTGCGCCGCGCTATTGACGAGTTCGTTATTGACGGCATCAAGACGACGCTGCCGTTGTTCCAACGCCTGATCAAGGAGCCCGACATTCTCTCGGGCAATTACGACATTCACTGGCTGGAAAAATATCTGGC
The DNA here is from genome assembly GCA_025050575.1 of Candidatus Devosia symbiotica. Taxonomy (GTDB): domain Bacteria; phylum Pseudomonadota; class Alphaproteobacteria; order Rhizobiales; family Devosiaceae; genus Devosia; species Devosia symbiotica. Next base: position 3,083 of record JALBVE010000046.1, on the reverse strand, counting down.
CGAAAACAAGGTCTGATGATCAAAGGGCCGCGGTGCGCCCCTTTTTCTTTGCCGCAAGTCAAATTGGCCCTGCGCGGCTCAAAAACGCCGCTGCTGCGCCGAAACGCATATGGTACATTTGTGTACCATATGTTAAAAATGGGTTGTTCTGGAGTTCCCCATGTTACGCCGCCAAGACCCTTTTGACGTCGACATCACACCAGAGCTGATCGTGCGTGCCTATCGCGCCGGTATTTTCCCCATGTCTGAGGACGCCGAAGATGATGATCTGTTCTGGGTCAGCCCTGAATTGCGCGGTATCATCCCGCTCGACGGCTTCCGTCTGTCGACCAGCCTGCGCAAAGCGATCCGCAAATCTGGTTTTGCGGTTAAGGTCGACACCAATTTTCCGGCCGTGATCGAGGGCTGCGCCACGGTCGGTGCGGATCGGGACACCACCTGGATCAACCGTACGATTCGCGGGGTCTATAGTGAGTTATTCCAGCGCGGCACTGCCCACACCGTCGAGATATGGGATGGTAGCGTTCTGGTGGGGGGATTATATGGTCTGGTTATTGGCGGCGTCTTCTTCGGCGAATCCATGTTTCACCGCCGCACCAATGCCAGCAAGATGGCGCTAGCCCACCTTGTCGCCCGGCTCAATGCTGGCGGCTTTGTCTTGCTCGATACGCAGTTCCTGACCGACCATTTGGAATCACTGGGCGGCATCGAAATTACCCGCGAAGACTATGAAGAGCGGCTGGCAGCTGCGCTGCTTGTCTCGGGCGACTGGGATTCTATCAACGGCGCAGCAGGCGCTTAACAGTAACGGCGGCGTTACAGCCTCACAGTTCAGAATAATCAAAAAAGACCCATGCAATGGCGGGCCTTTTCTTTGTTCTGGCTATTAGCCAAACTGATCGATAATACTGCGCTGGATCTGCTGCCACGGGGTCTGGCTCTTGGGATATTTGTAGCCACCCATCGACTCTAGATCCGCCCGGCGCGCGGCGATCTCTTCGTCCAAGATCAGGATATTGGCTTGGCCAGTATTGAGATCGATGCGGATGCTGTCGCCCGACTTCAGAATCGCCAGATTGCCGCCAGCCGCCGCTTCAGGCGAAGCGTTCAGAATCGATGGCAAACCCGAGGTGCCCGACTGGCGACCGTCGTCGATACAGGCCAGCGCAGTAATGCCCTTTTTGATCAGATAGTTCGGTGGCCGCATGTTGACCACTTCTGCGGCGCCCGGACAGCCGATCGTATCGGCGCCACGCATGAACAGCAGGGTGTTTTCGTCAATTGCTAGCGCCGAATCATCGATCCGGTGGTGATAGTCTTCGGGACCGTCAAACATCACCGCCTTGCCCTCGAACTTGTCCGGATATGCGGGATTATTGAGGTGGCGGTCGCGGAACTCAGTGGAAATCACGCTGCTCTTCATGATGGCGTTAACGATATCAGCCAGCACCGGCCGCGGCCGGTCCTCAATCCCGGCAATTGATGTCCTGATATGGATAAAACTAACGAAACGCTCACCCGCACGCACCGAGCATGGTTGCGGCGGCCGGGTTGAACACGTATCATCTGGTGATCCAGGACGCGGCATAACCAAGCGCGAATGCAGCGTGTTCAAGATTAAAGGCCACATTGCCAACCGACAGCAATTGTTCGAACTCAGGGATCTTGGGATATAGTTGAGGCGAGGAGATCACTCCAATGGTCAGGAAGGGCAGGCAGGAATCGCTGCCGCTCAATCTCCAGACTGGCCTCGTCCAGGCCAGGCGTGTTGCGGGCCGCGATCTTGGCCAGCGCAGCGCCAGCTTTGGCGCGATCTTCACCGGCGATGAGCACCAGCCGCCAGGGCGTGACCTTGCCGTGATCCGGCACCCGCATGGCGATAGTCAGCATCTGTTCAAGCTCATCGGGACTAAGTTTGGGCGCCTGCAAAAAGGCGATGCCGACCGAACGGCGGGTCCAGCAGATAATCGCGCAACGCGGGAATCGCCGCAGCTCTGTGACACAGCTTTTCCTCATTCAGCGGATATTTCCGCGCAACAATTTAACAGCTGCAGGCTAATAGAGAATAGATGCGTTTGCGACAGAATCTTGCCCTACTACTTACCCTGGTCTTGACAGGATTTGTCGTTCCGCTGCACACGCCCCTTGCTCTGGCGCAATCGAGCAGCGTCGAGATGCTACCCATGCCGCGCTCGCGTCCGCTGGCATTGCCTACACATGCCGCCGTCCCGGCCCCGTCCAGCGAGGCTACGGCAGCAATCGCCGCCGTAATCTCCACGCCTCAGCCCGTAACCCTGACGGCACATATCATCCCCGAAGGGGTGACCATCTCCAATGGCCTGATCTGGCGCATCTTCGAGAGTAAAGCCGGCAGTGACGGGGCACTAGGCCTGGTAGCCAAGTCCGACGATGGAATAGCCCATGTTGAGCTAGCACCCGGCGATTATGTCGTCCATGTCGCCTATGGCCGAGCCCAGATCAGCGAACCAATCGCGGTGATGCCTGGCCTAAATGCCAAGGATTTTGTGCTCGAGGCCGGCGCACTGCGACTCAATTCGGCGGTTATCGGCGACATTGTTATCCCGCCCAATATGCTGCGATTCGACATCTACACTGGCGACGATGCAAACCGCACCATGGTCGACGAGGGGCTTTTGCCCAACGATATTATTATCCTCAATGCCGGCACCTATCATATCATCTCCCATTTCGGGACGGTCAATGCGGTGGTGCGCGCCGATCTGCGCGTCGAGCCAGACCAGTTAACCGACGCTACACTGTATCATCACGCCAGCCAGATCTCGTTCAAACTAGCCTCCGAAGAAGGTGGCGAAGCAATTGCCGACGTCGAATGGACCGTCAAGACAGCTGACGGCGCCACGATATATTCGGACCTTGGCGCCTTCCCATCGACCGTCCTGGCTGAAGGCAACTATCTGGTCCTAGCCAAGCAGGGAGAGCAGGTCTTCAATCGCGAGTTCAAGGTGAGCCCCGGTTCGGCCCGTGAAATCGAAGTATTGACCACTGTCTACTAGATCCTGTTGACAGGATGGATTCCCAAATCAGCTTTGCCATGATTCAAC
>JALBVE010000045.1 GCA_025050575.1 Candidatus Devosia symbiotica | reverse complement strand
GGGGACACACTTGGATAAATTTGCAGCTGCGCGGCGAAAACAGCAAATGATATGCAATATCATGTCAAAAATCTCATATCCGGCGGCCATGCAAACAATTCAAAGAGCCCCTTGCGTAGCCCCGTTTCGTCATTTGGCCAGCGACCCCCCATGGGGTGCGGCAGCAGCCGATCACGCACTGAGAGCCTTGACGCGGCTGTTCAGGCGGCGGACCTTGCGGGCCGCCAGATTAGCATGGACAATGCCCTTGGAGGATGCACGGGCAATCTCGGGGGCAGCGGCAGCCAGAGCGGCCATGGCCAGCTTGTGGTCGCCAGCAACAATGGCTTCTTCAACCTTGCGGATGAAGGTGCGTACACGCGAACGACGCGACTTGTTGACCGCAGTGCGGGCTTCGATCTTGCGAGTAGCCTTTTTGGCTGATGGCGTATTGGCCATATTGGTCCTCTTGGTGTCCAATCGGCCAATCGCGCCACGAGGTCGCATGCGTCCGGGACGAAAATGAAATCGGCGGCATATCGATAGCCGCCAAGTTGGGAGGTCTATAGGATAAGTAGGGGCGAGCGTCAACTGGATTCAACCCAGAACGGATCAGGGTTTCTCCTGGCACAGGAGACAAAAGAAGGTTAAGCGCCCCGACTGGACGATGCGCTCGACAGTGCCGGAACAGAGTGGGGTCGCACATAGCACGCCTTCCCGATCATAGACGGCAAAATTGTGCTGGAAATAGCCATTGCCGCCTTCAGTATTGCGAAAATCGCGCAGGGTGGAGCCTCCTGCCCGAATGGCGTCGGCTAGCACCTGGCGCACGGCGCCGGCCAGATCCTCGAGCGCAGGCCTGGGCTTGCCTTTTGATGTTACCAATGTGCCGGCCAGCACCGTGGGCAGGATATGGGCGCGATGCAGGGCTTCGGCGACATAGATATTGCTTAGCCCGGCCACGACGCGCTAGTGGAGTAGGGCCGACTTGATCAGCGTCTTCTTGCCCGCGAATTTGCTAGCTATCTGGACCGAATTGAAATCATTGCTCAGCGGCTCGAGCCCGAGCTCCAATAGATTAAGGACTATCGGCCAGATTATCATAGAGGTCGACAAACCCGAAGCGGATCGACATAGATCAGATGGCTCCTGCCATGGACGGGATGATCGATGTCCATGACAAGATGATCGTGCTTGGGCGGCGTGGCCGTTTCGTAATAACGCGGCGACTTGTCGATACCGTGCTCGGCAAAGTGCCAGGAGCCGGTGCAGATATTTGGCGCGGCAGCCTACGGAAATAATGGCGTTGCCAGCCAGATCGGCGGCCAGCCTGGCGGGAAACGGAAAGCGCAGATTGGGACGATTGAGGGTGACGTTGTCGATGCGCGTGCCTTTGAGCCAGGGCTGTAGCCCGCGGCACACCGTTTCGACCTCGGGCAATTCGGGCATCGGGAACCTCTTTACCTGCGCAGCTTTGCGCGATTGGCAAAGCCCGTGACACTTCATTATGTAGTGCGCGCCAACATCAGTATAGATTTTAAGAGCATGGCCATGACCGAGGCGCGCGAGACCACCCATTTCGGCGAACAGATCGTCGCGCTGGATGATAAGCAGGGCATGGTCAACCAGGTATTTCACGGCGTGGCTGACCGCTATGACCTGATGAACGATCTGATGAGCATGGGCATTCACCGGGTCTGGAAGGACGCCATGGTGGCCGATCTGGCGCCGCCCAAATTCGGCTCACGCCCCTGGCGTGTGCTCGATATGGCCGGCGGCACCGGTGATATTGCCGAGCGCATCATCAATGCCTCGGTGGGCTATGCCGAAGTGGTGGTGTCCGACATCAATTCTGACATGTTGCGGGTTGGCGTCGAGCGCGCCAAATCCTGGCGCTTTCCGGCCCAGGCCAGCTTTGTGGAAGCCAATGCCGAAGAGCTTCCCTTCGCGGACAACAGCTTTGACGCCTATACGATCGCCTTTGGCATTCGCAACGTGCCTCGCATTCAGAAGGCACTGAACGAGGCCTATCGTGCACTCAAGCGCGGCGGCCGCATTCTGGTGCTCGAATTCAGCCAGGTTGACGTGCCGGGCCTAGGCGCCATCTACAAAGCGTTCTCGGACAATTTGATCCCGTCGATGGGCAAGCTCGTCATCGGCGACGCGCAGCCCTATCAATATCTGGCGGAATCGATCCGCAAGTTTCCTAATCCGGCACTGTTTCAGACAATGCTGACGGAGGCGGGTTTCAAGCGAGCCAAATTCACCGCGTTCTCGGGCAATATCGCCACGCTGTTTTCTGGCTGGAAGCTCTAGCGCATGCTGTTTTCCGCCTATTTCCGCCTACTGCGTGCTGGCTATGTGCTGGCCCGCGAAGGCGCCTTATCAATCATTTCGACCAAGGATCTACTACCCGCTCTGGCGCCGCTGCGCGCCGGTATCTGGCTGGGCCGGTTGATCGAGCACCCCAGCGTGCGCAAGGCCGGCCATGTGGAGCGGCTGACCAAGGCGCTCAATGTGCTCGGCCCCACCTATGTCAAATTCGGCCAGACCCTAGCGACGCGGCCCGATATAGTGGGGGTCACGATCGCTGGCGACCTGGCCGGTCTGCAGGATCGCATGGACCCGTTTGATGCGACGCTGGTGCCAGCCATTCTCACGGCGGCGTTGGAGGACAAGGCCGCCGAACTGACCGAATTGAGCGCGCCAATCGCAGCGGCCTCGATTGCCCAGGTTCACCGCGCCAGACTGGTGCCGGCCAATGGCCTGCCCCGCACCGTGGCCGTCAAGATCCTACGCCCGGGCGTACAGGCCAGGTTCATGGCCGATATCGAGAGCTTTTATGCGGTCGCCCGGCTGGCGGACCGTTTTGCGGCTGCCACCAGGCGGCTGCGGCTGGTTGAGGTTGTCGAAACGCTCGATCGTTCGGCGCAGCTCGAACTCGATCTGCGCTTGGAAGCAGCCTCGATTTCCGAGATGGCCGAAAATATCAAGGATGATACCGGCTTTGTCATCCCCAGCGTTAGCTGGGACCATGTGGCGCAGAATGTTTTGACCACCAGCTGGGTTGACGGCATTCCAATCCGCGATCATGCGGCGCTAGATGCCGCCAGCGTGGATCGCAAGGCGCTGGCGGCCAATCTGCTGCAGAGTTTTCTCAAACATGCCATTCGCGACGGCTTCTTTCATGCCGACATGCATCCGGGCAACCTGTTCGCCGATCCGCATACTGGCGCCGTGATTGCCGTCGATTTCGGCATTATGGGCCGCATCAACCGCAAGGAGCGCCGGTTTCTCGCCGATATCCTGTATGGCTTCATCATCCGCAATTACCGGATGGTGGCCGAGCGGCATTTTGATATCGGCTATGTTCCTAGGGAACAGTCGGTGGATGATTTTGCGCTGGCGATCCGCTCGATCGGCGAACCGCTGCATGGCCGCACGGCCGCAGATATTTCGATGGCCCGCGTGCTAGGACAACTCTTTGCGATCACCGATCTGTTTGACATGCAGACGCGGCCAGAACTAGTATTGTTGCAGAAATCAATGGTGCTTGTCGAAGGCGTGGCGCGGGCACTCGATCCAAATCTGGATATCTGGAGCGTCTCCGAACCGGTGGTGGGCGAATGGCTGCGCAAGGAAGCGGGGCCCATGGGCCAGATCGAAACGCTGGGCGAACATCTCAAGACCGTGGCCGAAGCAGCGCGGCGGGTGCCGATGATCATCGCGAAGGCGGAGCTGGCGTTAGCCGATTATCACGCTAGTAAGCATAGGCAGAGAGATCGTCTGCTGCGCCAGGCATTGCTGCCGCTGATGGGCCTTGCCGGGTTGACGCTGCTGGCCGTGCTCTGGCGTGTGCTGACACTAACAATGTGAAGGCGTGGCTTGCCGGCGCTACTACGAAGACCTAGATTGATCGATAATAATCCAAAGATTCGAGCAACTTATGTCATCCAGCCTCATTTCTGTCTCGCTGCGCTGGCTTGAACACGGCCAGGGGTTGCCGCTGCCGGCGCAACAGACTTCTGGCGCTGCCGGGCTTGATCTAGCGGCCGCGCTGCTGCCCGAACAGGTGATCGAAATCGCGCCCGGCGACCACGCGATAATCCCCACCAGCACGGCCATCGCCCTGCCACGAGGTACGAGGCACAGATCCGGCCGCACTCAGGACTGGCGGCCAAATATGGCGTCATGGCGCTCAATGCACCAGGCACTCTATCGCGGCGAAATCAAGGTTCTGCTGATCAATCACGGTGCCGCCGCCTTCCCGGTTCGGCGGTGCGAACGCATTGCACAGATGGTGGTCGCTCCAGTCAGCGCCGTCACCCTAATCGAGACGGAGACACTGGATAACACTGAACGCGGCGAGGATGGTCATAGTTCGACTGATCGCTAGTATCGTTGGCCTGCTAGCCCTGCTGGTGGTACCCGCGCTGGCTGGCGACCGGATGCAGATCGCTCTGATCGGCTATTCCGGCGACAGCAATTATTTTGCGTTCGTCGCATCATGTGATCTGAGTTCACAGTAGAATTGCACTAATGTCAATATTGACAGCATTTTTAATGTGAAAATTTGGCACAATTGAAACTGGAGACATGTTTTTCCATTTTTAAGAACCGCTGTATCCGCCGGGCTAAAGCCGGAGAACAAGACTGCTATCGTAGAAGGAATTCACAATGCTCTTGTTGAGAGCATCGGAATTCCCGCGGACGATCTATTTAACTTAGTCAGCGACTATCATGACAGGGAATTCTTCTATAATCGCGGATTTAATGGCATTGCCCGCTCCGATGCCTTGATCGTGGTCGAAATAACCATGCGCCGCGGCCAAAGCGACGCGATGAAAAGGCGTCATACTCCGCGATCACCAGAAATCTAGCAGCCAATGCCAGCGTGTCACCAAAGGACGTCTTCATCTGCATGCGTGAGAATGACTATTCGGACTGGAGCGTCGGCATGGCGTTTTCGCCATGGTCCTGATGCAGCAGCGCGGCAGCAATCGGGCTAGTCAAGCCTAGAAGAGGGAGCGCCGCATCAGGAAGCATTGTCCCCAGCGATCACAGAACACGTCGCCCTGGGTAACGCACACCCAGACGCGCTCGTGGGCTGCCTCTAAGCGTCGGGGTGCTTGAAGACCAGCGCTGCGTTTGTGCCGCCAAAGCCGAACGAATTACTCAGCACCACGCCCAGATCAACCTCGTCGCGGCGCTGTTGCATGATCGGCATATCCTCGAATGCAGGATCCAGCATCTCGATATTGACGCTGGCGGCGATGAAGCGATGCTTCATCATCAGGATCGAATAGATCGATTCATGCGCGCCCGTGGCGCCCTGGCTATGGCCGGTCAGCGATTTGGTGGCCGAGATGGGCGGGCATTTTGCCGCATCGCCAAACACGGCGCGAATGGCCTCGATCTCCTTGAGATCGCCGACCGGCGTCGAGGTGGCGTGCGGATTGATGTAATCGACCTTGGGGCCAACATTTTTCAGCGCCATCTGCATGCAACGGGCCGCGCCTTCGCCAGAGGGGGCGACCATGTCCAGACCATCGGACGTGGCGCCATAGCCCACCAGCTCGGCCCAGATTTTGGCGCCACGCGCCTTGGCGTGTTCATATTCCTCGAGCACCAGCACGCCAGCGCCACCGGAAATGACAAAGCCATCACGATTGGCGTCGTAGCAGCGCGAGGCCCTTTCGGGCGTGGTGTTGTAGTTTGAGCTCATGGCGCCCATGGCGTCGAACAGATTGGACAGGGTCCAGTCCAGATCCTCATGGCCGCCGGCAAACACGATATCCTGCTTGCCCAGCATGATCTGTTCCATGCCATTGCCGATGCAATGCTTGGAGGTCGCGCAGGCGGCGGTGATGGTATAGTTCACGCCCTTGATGCCGAACGCCGTGGCTAGGGTGGCCGAGGCGGTCGAGCCCATGGCCTTGGGCACGGCCAGCGGGCCAATGCGCTTGGGGTTAGAATTCTTGCGGGTGATATCGGCGGCATCGACAATGGTGTGGGTGGAAGCGCCGCCCGAGCCCATGACAATGCCAGTCATGGGGTTGGAGATGTCCCTGGCCTCAAGACCGGCATCGGCGATGGCCTGCTGCATGGCCAGATAATTCCAGGCAGCACCCTTGCCCATGAAACGGGTGACACGACGGTCGAGCAGTTCGAAGGGGTCGAGGCATGGGTCGCCCTTGACCTGGCTGCGGAAGCCGCGTTCGGCATAGTCTTCGGCAAAGACAATGCCCGGTCTGGCCGCCCGCAGGCTGGCGGTGACCTCGTCCAGCGAATTGCCGATCGAGGAAATGATACCCATGCCGGTGACGACAACTCGTCTCATCGTAGCCTCGCTTGGTCCCAATACGACGCCCTTATGCGCTGAGCGTTCTTGTTCGTTAATAGATTTGCGCTGCGGTTATGCGCCGCCCTGATCAGCTTTCATTTGTGCATCGGTGAACAGGCCGACACGCAAATTGGCGGCCTCGTAGATCACCTTGCCGTCGGCCTTAACCCAACCGTCAGCGACGCCAAGGGTCAGTCGCCCCTTCATCGCCCGCTTGAGGTCGATGCCGTATTCGACCAATTTTACGTCATCGGTCACTTGACCGGTAAACTTTATTTCGCCGCCCAGAGCGCGCCCTCGGCCGGGCTGACCTATCCAGCTAAGGAAGAAGCCGGTCATCTGCCAGACAGCGTCCAGGCCCAGGCAACCGGGCATGACGGGATCGCCGATGAAGTGGCATTTGAAGAACCAGAGGTCCGGATTGACGTCGAGTTCGGCGCGCACCTGGCCCTTGCCAAAGGCACCGCTGTCTTCAGAAATGGAGGTGATGCGGTCAAACATCAGCATTGGTGGCGCGGGCAGGCGGGCGTCGCCCTGACCCGGCAATTCGCCCCGACCATGTGCCAACAGCTCTTGATACCCAAATGCGCTTTGCCGTTCAGCCATGCGTCCAACCCCGGTTAACCTTGTGTTTGTTTCGTATAGGGGTGCGTAGAGTTGGGTCAAGTCGGCGCGGGCAGCTTGAGGGATGCGCGCCCTGCGACGGCGTGGCGACTTGTGTGAAGCTTGTGTGATCGTTATAAGAACCCCAGTATCTTCCGGCCCTTCAGAATGCTCAAGGACCCATGACTGATCGTAGCCCGATCGCCCGGTCGCATCCGTCGCGCAAACCATGTCTTACGGCTGTCTTGCGCATGGCCGGGCTGCGCCCTACCCGGCAGCGCGTGGCACTGGCCGAATTGCTGTTTGGCGGGCCGCATCGCCATGTCAGCGCCGAGCAATTGCATGGCGAAGCAGGCGAGGCACACGTCAACGTCTCACTGGCCACGATCTACAATACCCTGCACCAGTTTCACGAAGCAGGCCTGCTGCGCGAAGTGGCGGTCGATGCGGCGCGTTCCTATTTTGACACCGACACCTCGGACCACCACCATTTCTATGTGGAAGACGAGCAGCAGATGATCAACATTCCCGCGTCCTCGGTCGAATTCGGCAAACTGCCGACTGCCCCCAAAGGTATGGAAGTCAGCCATGTCGACGTGGTGATCCGCGTGCGCCGGGCACAGGCCTGATTGAGGCCTTGCCGGGGCCACCGATGACCAGTAACTGACGCCGATCATCAATTCCAATAAATGCAATGCCGATAAATGCAAAATGGCCGCTGTCCAGCCCTCTGGATCAATGAAATTGCAAATCGGCCACGGTGACAGGTTGCGCTCGATCACCCATATTGCGCCCCAACTAACAACAGCGACAAGGGTAGACGATGCGCCAAAAGGTCAATCTCAACGCGTATTTCGAGCGAATCGGCTTTGCCGGTTCCATCTCCCCAACCTTGGCGACACTCGAATTACTGCACGCGCTGCACCCAGCAGCCATCGCCTTTGAAAACCTCAATCCGCTATTGGGTCTGCCGGTCCAACTGGATCTGGCGAGCCTGCAATCCAAGCTGCTCACCGAGCGGCGCGGCGGCTATTGCTACGAGCACAATCTGTTGCTCATGGCAATATTGGAGGAGCTCGACTTTACCGTGCGTGGACTTGCCGCGCGGGTATTGTGGAGCAATCCGGAGGCCATTGACGGGCCGGCGCATCACATGGTGCTGGCCGTGGATATCAGCGGCTCCACCTATATTGCGGATGTGGGGTTTGGTAGCCTGACACTGACCGCCCCGCTCAGGCTCAAGGCCGACGTCGAGCAGAATACGCCGCATGAGACGTTCCGGCTCACGGGCGGCGATCCGGTTTGGCAACTCGAGGCCAGGCTTGGCGAAGACGCCTGGTGGCCGCTTTATGCGTTCGATACCAGCGAAAAGATCCTGGCCAACTACGAAGCGTCCAGGAGATTTTTGTCGGGCGACCCGAGTTCGCCATTCCGCAGTGAATTGCGCGTGGCCCTGTCGCCCAGCGGCAAACGGCTGACGCTGAAAGACAACCGTCTGACCATCCATGTCGAGGGCAGTGAGCCTATCGTACGCCTACTGACCAGCGTGGCGGAAATACGCGAGGTGCTAAACGGCAGTTTTGGCATTCAGCTGCCCACTGCAGAGCTGCTCGATCTTAAGCTGGCTGACATCCTGGCTGCCGAGGGTCTTTCCCCCCCGTTGCCCGATGCGGCACCTGAAGAGGCAGAGGACTAGGCAATGGCGCCCGTTCTGGTCGATCCGGACAAGGTGATGGCGTTCGCCGACCAGGCCACGTTCTATGACTGGCTGGGGGCCCATCACGACAGCGCTGACGAAGTCAGGATCCAGATCTTCAAAAGAGCTAGCTGCATGCCGAGCATCACAGCAGTCGAGGCGATAGAGGTGGTGCTGTGCTGGGATTGGATCAACGCGATCCGCAAGTCCTGGGACGCGGTGTTGCTCGTGCAGCGCTATTGTCCGCGCAAGGCCAGGAGCACGTGGAGCCAGATCAATCGCGACAATATCGCCAAGCTGATTGCCGACGGCAGAATGACCGAACACGGCATGGTCTATGGCGACAAGGTCAGGGCCGATGGCCGCTGGGATGCTGCCTATGCCACCACCAGCCGAATTGCTGGCGGCGATCGAGGCCAATCCGACGACCCTTGCAACCTATCGCGGGCTGACGACGCAGAACCGCTTCGCGCTGACATTCCGGGTCCATAACCTCAAGACACCGGCGGCGCGGGCCAGAAAAATCGCCGATTTCGTGGATATGCTGGCCCGCGGCGAGACCATCTATCCGCAAAAGAATTCGCCATGAGTCGCCACTTGGCTTTTTTGCGTGGCATCAATCTGGGCGAGCGGCAGATCAAGATGGCCGATCTCAAGACCTGTCTGGCCGGCATTGGCCTGTGCAAGATCAAGGCTATTGTTGCTAGCGGCAATGTGCGCTTTGAAACCACCGACAGCCATGATCTCAAGGCCTGCATCGAGGCGGCGATCAGCAAGCAATTCGGCTTTGACGTTGGGGTGATGCTGCGCAGCGAAAACAAGATCGAAGCTATGCTAGCCGGTACGCCCTTTGACTAACTTTATCTGGCGACCGATCTGACGCGCCATGTCATGCTGTTCGACGCGCCGCCGGCGGCCGGGCTGGCTCTGGCGGACCGGCCCAGGCATACCGAAGTGCTGCGCATTGATACGCGGGAAATCTATCTGGCGGGCTATATGGCCGCTATACAGAGGGTGTCGACGATCTCGTCAAGCCACTGGATCGTCAACTCGGCAAGGAATGGGCAAGCGCCTGGCTGGCGAGGCTGAGTTGATCGTGAGCACGCACGACCTGGCCAGCACCATCGCCTTTGCCGCCAAGCTGCCAGCAGGCAATACCACGGCGCTGGCGCAAGACGCGGCCATCGCCCGCGCCGATATCATTGTGCTGGCCCTGCCCTGTGCAGCGGCCCTGGCGGCAGCCAATCCGACGCTGGCCGGCAAGATCGTGGTTGATATCAATAATCCAGTGACGCCAGATTTTTCGAGCCCGACGATCGACCATACCAGTTCGGCCGCCGAAGAGATCCAGGCCGCTGCGTCACTGGCTCATGTGGTCAAGGGCTACACGATCTTTGCCGGGCTTTTCGATCTGCTCGCCAGCCAGACGACCAATGTGCCGCTGTTTGCTGCCAGCAATGATGCTGCAGCGGTCGCCGACGTCGCAGAACCGGTGAGCCTGTCGATCTTTGCGGCGGAACAGACCAGTGGTCTGGATGCGGCGCGGCTGATCAAACCGGTCGGCATGCTCAATATTCGCCTGGGCTACGGGCTTAGCCGCGGCACAGCGATTCTACCGCAATGACTGACGCTGGCCGCCTGATTATCAGCGGCGTCACCAAAAAAAAGGGCAGCCCTGCGGCGGCTGCCCTTTTTGAATCTATCTTTTGACAACTCTTATTTGGGCGCCAGCACCATCACCATCTGGCGACCTTCGGAGCGCGGCTGGCTTTCGACTTTGGCGATTTCCTCAGTCTGGGTGCGCACCTTGAGCAGCAGCCGCATACCCAGATCCTGGTGAGCCATTTCGCGACCACGGAAGCGCATCGTCACCTTGACCCGGTCACCATCATCGAGAAAGCGCTGAACGGCCTTCATCTTGGTCTCGTAGTCATGCGTGTCGATGTTGGGTCGCATCTGGACTTCCTTGACCTCAATCACCTTCTGTTTCTTGCGAGCCTCGGCAGCTTTTTTCTGCGCGGCATATTTGAAGCGCCCCAGGTCGAGCATCTTGGCAACCGGCGGGTTGGCATTGGGAGAGATCAAGACAAGGTCGAGGCCTTGTTCCTGGGCTTCTGCGAGTGCCTCACGGGTGTTGACGATCCCGCGGTTCTTACCTCCAGCGTCTATCAGCTGGACATCAGCGCTGGTGATATCTTCGTTGGAGGGCGGCCCATCTTTTTGGGGCACGACTGGTCTCATTGGACGGCGAATGGCAAATGATCCTTGTGTTATTAAGCCAAGCGGGTGAATTCGAGCATAAAATCGTGTCACTGGGTCGATAAGTCAACTGGCAAAACGCGCGATACGATCGCGCCCCTTGGCGTGGTATAACTAAGGCTTGATCGTTTCCCGCAGGACAAACCGCGCCAGTGGCGCGATCGGAGCGATCAAGGCCATGAGAGCCATGCTCGAATGGCATGAACTCGCCCCATCCACCAGGCTATTCTCGGACTTGATCCGAGGACACCCTGGTGGATGGGTGACGACCGGTCGCAATGGCAGCGGCTTTCGCCTCCAAAACAAAATAGCCCCCCCTAGATCGCTCCGGGGGCTGCATAAACTCAACGCTGCGCCAATAATCAAGCCGCCTTGCGCTCGACCATTATCTTCTTGATTTCGGCAATCGCCTTGGCGGGATTCAGCCCCTTGGGGCAGACCTTGGCGCAGTTCATGATGGTGTGGCAGCGGAACAGCTTGAAGGGGTCTTCAAGGTCATCAAGGCGTTCGCTGGTGGTCTCGTCGCGGCTGTCGATCAGCCAGCGATAGGCTTGCAGCAGGGCGGCGGGGCCGAGATATTTGTCGCCGTTCCACCAATAGCTCGGGCAGGAGGTCGAGCAGCAGGCGCACAAGATGCATTCATAGAGTCCATCCAGCTTGGCGCGCTGGGGAATAGTCTGGGTCCATTCCTTGTCCGGAGTGGGTGAGACGGTCTTGAGCCAGGGCTCGATGGCCCGGTGCTGGGCGTAAAACGTGCTCAGATCAGGCACCAGATCCTTAACTACCGGCATATGGGGCAGGGGATAGATCTTAATGGGGCCGGTACTGTCATCCATACCCTTGGTGCAGGCCAGGGTGTTAAGCCCGTTGATGTTCATCGAACAGGAACCGCAAATGCCTTCGCGGCAGGAGCGGCGCAGGGTCAGCGTTACGTCGACCTTGTTCTTGATCCACAGCAGGCCATCCAGAATCATCGGGCCGCAATCGTCGAGATCGACGAAATAGGTGTCGATGCGCGGATTGGCCGATTGGTCGGGATCATAGCGATAGATATGGTACTCGCGCAGCCGCTTGGCATTGGCCGGCTTGGGCCAGGATTTGCCTTGGGTGGGCCGATCGGCCTTAGGGAGCATCAGTTCGACCATGGTTTCGGTCATCCTTTTTAGGCACGCTGCTCAGCACAGCGCAAAATCCTAGTAGTCTGGCTTGCAGACCTGATTCGATTTGGCAACGTAGGTATTGTAGGCGACGAAATCGTTCTTGGCTGGTGCGCCGCCCTTCACAGAGTTGATCACGACAGCCATGAAATGGCTGCCGATCAGCGTCATAGCTGCCTCGGCCTCTGCAGACGCAGAGCGGCTCATTATAGGCGATGCCCATGCAAACAGAATAGAACTCGTCCTTCTGGGCCGTGATTGGTGACGCCGCCTGAGTGGGCAGGGTGGGCGGGCCAGCATGGTCAAGGCAGTAATCGGTTTCATCGCAATTCTTTCCAGATCACCAGCTTGATCTCCAACTAGATCTGATCGACGGCACAGACTTTGACATCTACCAGCCCGAACGGCAGCAGCAGGGCGCGGATCACGCCCTCAGTGATGTCGGTGGCCAGTTTGGCGGCTTCTTTGAGCCAGCTGACCCAGATCATGCCATTACGGGTGATCAGATCCATCAAAGCGCGGGCTAGATCTTCCAGTACCGCGCGGGCGGCGGTAAACAGGTGGATCACGTTATAGCCGGGCGTAACCTCGCCCAACTCGTGGGCGGCGCGCTGGGTGACTTCGCTGAAATCACGCGCCGTCAGCAGATCGGTGGCCGAATCAGGCAGGTTGATGAACAGCACGCGCTGCCCATCCTTGAGCTCCAGCTTCTGCGCCAGGGGCATGCCTGAATATCCGGCCGTTTCGCTCATCAATACACCCGCGCCTTGGGCGCGATCTTCTTGAGGTCGATGCCGCCTTCACTCTCGGGCGTCAGCGGGTCGAGATGCACCGGACGGTAGCCCAGTTTGACTGCACCGGTGTCACTATCGATCCAGCCCAGCGTGTGTTTGCGCCATTTGACGTCGTCGCGGGAGGCAAAGTCCTCACGGGCATGGGCGCCGCGGCTTTCCTGGCGAGCTTCGGCGCTGACCACGGTGATCATGGCATTGGCCATTAGGTTTTCCAGTTCGAGCGTTTCGACCAGATCGGAGTTCCAGACCAGCGAGCGATCAGTGACGGCGATGTCCTTAAGCTGACCATAGATTCCGCTCATGCGTTTGACGCCGGACTGCAGCGTCTCGCCAGTGCGGAACACGGCTGCGTCTTCCTGCATGGTGCGCTGCATGGCGTCACGGATGGCGGCGGTCGGCCTGGAGCCCGACGCATTGCGCAAGCGGTCGAAGCGGGTGAGGATTTTGTCGTCCTGGGTCTTGTTGATGGCCGGGATCGGCGCGTCGCGGTCGATCACCTTGCCGGCCTGGATGGCGGCGGCACGGCCGAACACCACCAAATCGGTCAGCGAATTGGAGCCCAGGCGATTGGCGCCATGCACCGAGGCGCAGGCGGCCTCGCCCACGGCCATCAGGCCGAGGACGATGGCATCGGGTTTTTTGGGCGTCGGGTTGAGCACTTCGCCATGATAATTGGCAGGGATGCCGCCCATATTGTAGTGCACCGCGGGAATGACCGGGATCGGCTCGCGGGTCAGATCGACACCGGCAAAGATCTTTGCGCTCTCGGTGATGCCGGGCAGGCGCACGGCCAGCACTTTTGGATCAAGATGATCGAGGTGCAGATAGATATGGTCCTTTTTGGGACCGACGCCACGGCCTTCGCGGATTTCGAGCGTCATACAGCGGCTAACAACGTCGCGCGATGCCAGATCCTTGGCATTGGGGGCGTAGCGCTCCATGAACCGCTCGCCTTCCGAATTGGTGAGATAACCGCCTTCGCCGCGAGCCCCTTCGGTGATCAGCACGCCGGCGCCATAAATGCCGGTGGGATGGAATTGAACAAATTCCATGTCCTGCAGGGGCAGGCCGGCGCGCGCCACCATGCCATTGCCGTCGCCGGTGCAGGTATGGGCCGAGGTGGCCGAGAAATACGAGCGGCCATAGCCGCCAGTGGCCAGCACCGTGGTCTTAGCGCGAAAGCGGTGCAGCGTGCCATCATCGAGCTTCCAGGCGATCACGCCCTCGCAGGCGCCGTTGTCCCCCATGATCAGGTCGAGCGCGAAATATTCGATGTAGAATTCGGCATTGTGGCGCAGGCTTTGGCCATAAAGCGTATGCAGAATGGCGTGGCCGGTACGGTCGGCAGCGGCGCAGGTGCGCTGCACCGGCGGGCCGTCGCCGAATTCGGTCATGTGGCCGCCAAACGGGCGCTGATAGATCCTGCCGTCTTCGGTGCGCGAAAACGGCACGCCGTAATGCTCGAGCTCATAAATAGCAGCGGGCGCCTCACGCGCCAGATATTCCATGGCGTCATTGTCGCCCAGCCAGTCCGACCCCTTGACGGTGTCGTACATGTGCCATTTCCAGCTATCGGGGCCCATGTTCTGCAGCGAAGCGGCAATGCCGCCTTGCGCGGCGACGGTGTGGCTGCGGGTGGGAAACACCTTGGTGATGCAGGCGGTGCGCAAGCCCTGTTCGGCCATACCCAGTGTGGCGCGGAGGCCCGCGCCGCCGGCGCCCACCACCACCACGTCGAATTCGTGGTCGATGAGTTCGTATTGCGCCATGGTCACTAACCCCAGAAGACGAGCTTGAGAATGGCGGCCAGACCGGCCACCGCGATGAAGATGCAGAACGCGGTGTTGAGCATCATGAGGCGCTGGTAAGCGACGCCGTGGAAATAGTCTTCCAGCGTGTCGCGCATACCGTTGCACATATGGATGGCCACGATCACCAGCAGGACCGCTAGCGGCGGGCCGATCCAGCCACTGCCGATAGTGGCCACCATGTCGGAGCGATCCTGACCGGCAAGGCGCAATACGATAAAAGCGAGAAAGCCGATGAACACGACATTGATCGCGCCGGTCAGCCGCTGGGCGATGAAGTGGTGCGTGGAAGCCTTAGCATTGCCGTATTTGGTCTTGGGATTGGCGATGACGGCGTCAGGAATGCGATCGGTCATGTCAGGCAACCCATACAAAAATTGTCCAGACCAGCAGGGTCAGGACGATTGAGCCGGCCAGATTGGCCCAGGCCAGAGCTTCACGCTGGCCGGGCTCCATGCCAATGATAAAATCCCAGATGAAATGGCGGATGCCACCGAGCATGTGATGGATAATGGCCCAGGTGTAGCCAAACAGCACGAGCTGGCCGAACCAGCTGCCATAGAGGTCATTGACCGGGTTAAGCGCTTGCTGGCTGATCGCGGCAGCGCCGAGCCAGAGCACCAGCAGCGCGGTACCGGCATACAGAGCGATGCCGGTACCGCGGTGGGCGATCGACATCGCCATAGTGATGGTCCAGCGATAGATCTGGAGATGGGGAGAAAGAGGGCGGGATCGAACTGTCATGGGGCCTCGCTGGCGGGCGGAAAAATGCCGCTACAGTTTGGAATGGTCGAGACTTCTAGCGCCAAAAGGTTACAAAATCAAAGCGGTTAAGCGATTTGGGTCTGCAACTTTTGGCGATAAGTGCACTATAGTTCGCATAGCGCACACTATGTGCAGAAGGGCGGACGATTGTG
>JALBVE010000044.1 GCA_025050575.1 Candidatus Devosia symbiotica | reverse complement strand
TTTGTCAATCTTGACCTGCGAATCATTCGCGTCATCAGCGATATGTGGATCAAAGATCTGCTTGATACGCTGATCAGCCGCTTGCAGGAGGTTGATCTTGCGAGGCAACATGGCACTAGCCCTGCACAGCCTTGACGATCTTCTGGGCAGCATCGTCGAGATCATCGGCGGAGATGACATTCAACCCGCTCTTGTCGAGAATTTCCTTGCCTTCCTTGACGCGTGTGCCTTCCAACCGCACCACCAGAGGAACCCCAAGGCCGACTTCCTTGACCGCAGCGATCACGCCTTCGGCGATCACGTCGCAGTGCATGATGCCGCCAAAGATATTGACCAAAATGCCTTTCACCGCCGGATCGGCCGTTATGATCTTGAACGCAGCGGTGACCTTTTCCGCGGTGGCACCGCCACCAACGTCCAGGAAGTTTGCTGGCTCAGCACCATAGAGCTTGATAATGTCCATGGTTGACATCGCCAGGCCAGCGCCATTGACCATGCAGCCGATATTGCCATCGAGCGCCACATAGGCCAGGCCGAACTTGGAGGCCTCGATTTCCTTAGCGTCTTCTTCGCTCAGATCGCGCAGTGCCTTGAGTTCTCCGTGCCGGAACGCGGCATTATTGTCGAAACTCACCTTCGCGTCAAGCACGCGCAGATGACCATCGGTCATCACGATCAGCGGATTGATCTCAAGCATGCTCATGTCGGTATCGACAAAGGCCTTGTAGAGGATCGGCATCAGCTTGTCCGCATCGGTTTTGGCCGCGCCTTCAAGTGCAAGGGCTGCAACCAACTTAGCCACATCAGCATCAGTGACGCCTGCGGTCGGATCGATATCGACGCTGATGATCTTGTCTGGCGTCGCCTCGGCGACCGCCTCGATGTCCATGCCGCCTTCGGTCGAGACCACAAAGGACACCCGGCCGCTCTCGCGGTTCACCAGCAGCGAGCAGTACAGCTCGCGGGCAATGTCAGCGCCGTCTTCGATATAGAGGCGGTTGACCTGCTTACCGGCGGGGCCGGTCTGCTTGGTAACTAGCGTATTTCCGAGCATTTCCCTAGAGAACGCTACCACTTCATCGATGCTTTTGGCCAGCCGCACGCCGCCCTTGGCGTCGGGGCCCAATTCCTTGAACTTGCCCTTGCCACGCCCACCGGCATGGATCTGGCTCTTGACCACATAAAGCGGGCCCGGCAGCGACCTGGCCGCAGCTGTAGCAGCGTCTGCCGAAAAGATCGCCACGCCCGCCGCAACCGGCGCGCCATACGATTTCAGCAGCTCTTTGGCCTGATATTCGTGGATGTTCATGTTAATCCCCTTGAATGGGTAAGTCGCTCTGCGGTCACGGAGCCCAAAACTCCCACCGCTTCATTCCCGCCTCAGCAGAAATCTCCGTTCATGCCCCAAAAGGGGAAATTCCCGCTTGCGCGGGGATATAGTTTGCTCGCTATGCCAGCTTCGGGGCGATCTTCTTGCAGGCCTCGATCATGCCTTCAACCGCGCCAACCGACTTGTCGAAGGCTTTTTGCTCGGCCGAGTTCAGCGCGATCTCGACAACCTTCTCAGCACCACCGGCACCGATCACCACCGGCACGCCGACATAGGTGCCCTTCACGCCAAACTCGCCGTTCAGATAGACGGCCGCAGGCAGCACGCGCTTTTTGTCCTTGAGATAGCTCTCGGCCATAGAGATGGCCGAAGTGGCTGGCGCATAGAAGGCCGAACCAGTCTTGAGCAGGCCCACGATCTCGGCGCCACCGTCACGGGTACGCTGAATGATCGCTTCGAGCTTTTCCTTGCTCATCCAGCCCATCTTAACGATGTCGGTCAGCGGAATGCCGGCAACGGTCGAATAGCGAGCCAGCGGCATCATGGTGTCACCATGACCGCCCATCACGAAGGCGTTGACGTCCTGCACTGACACCTTGAGTTCGTCAGCGACGAAATGGCAGAAGCGCGAGCTGTCCAGGACGCCCGCCATGCCGACCACCTTGTTGGTGGGCAGGCCGGAGAACTTCTGCAGCGCCCAGACCATCGCATCGAGCGGGTTGGTGATGCAGATCACAAAGGCGTCAGGCGCGTATTTGGCAATGCCTGCGCCAACCTGCTCCATCACCTTGAGGTTGATTTCGAGCAGATCGTCGCGGCTCATGCCAGGCTTGCGCGGCACGCCGGCGGTGACGATCACCACATCAGCGCCCTTGAGATCTTCATATTTGGAGGTGCCGGTGATCGAGGCGTCATAGCCTTCGACCGGAGCCGACTGCGAAAGGTCAAGCGCCTTGCCCTGCGGCACACCATCGACGATATCGAACAATACGATATCACCAAGGTCCTTGAGAGCGGCGAGATGGGCGAGCGTCCCACCGATCTGGCCTGAGCCGATAAGAGAGATCTTTTTATGCACCATATGTCGTCATCCCAACTGCGTTGAATTGGCACACTTCTTAATCCTGTTGGCTAATAGGGGCAAGTGAACCCTTCGTCTAAACTACGCTTTGGCCCTTGCTGATGGGCGAAGCTCCCCCTCCCTGCTCGGTGAGCAAAGTGTCCGTGTTTGGCGCCGCACCGCGCGCGGCGGATGCCCAAAGGGCCGCGCCCGCTCCTAGTACGCCGCCGTGGTCCCATCATCCCTTAGCCCTTGGCTCATGTAGTCTTCCGATTGCATCTCGATCAGCCGCGACATCGTGCGCTTAAATTCAAACGCCGTCTTGTCGTCCATACCGAGATGCTCCAGCGGCACCGCAAAGCTGGCGCCCAGCTTAACGCCGCGGTCATAGAGATTGTCGATCAGCAGGATAAAGCGCTTGGCAGCGTTCGACATGGTCCGGTCCATTTGCGGCACATCGTCGATGATGATCGAATCAAACTGATGCGCGATGCGCACAAAGTCGCGCGAACCCAGCGGCTTTTCGCACAGATCAGCAAAGCCAAACCGCGCCGCGCCCAGCGCCGTCAGCGGCACCATAATCGAACGCCCTGCGCTTTTCACCACGTCGGGCATCCCTGGCTCACCACCGGTGATGTGCAACCAAAGTTGATCCATCTTTGCCCGCGATTCAGGTCCTGTGCCAAAGGCATAAACATACTGCCCAGCAAATTTCAGTCGTCGGTAATCTAGCGTCGCCGGCAAGGCGACCACCGTCATATGCGCCTCAAGCAGCGCGATGAAGGGCAGGAACAATTGCCGGTTTAGCCCGTCCTTGTAGAGTTCATCGGGCCGGACATTGGACGTCGCCACCAGCGTGAGTCCGACAGAAAACAGTTTTTCAAATAGCCGCGCCAACAGCATGGCATTGGTGATGTCATGCACATGCATCTCGTCCAGACACAGCAGCCGCAGCCCTGACTTGAGGATCGGCTTGACCACCGCCTCGACCGGGTCAGCATCCTTGCCCCTGGCGCTTTTGCGAAATGCCGCCATCCCAGCGTGAATTTCGTCCATGAATTCGTGGAAATGCATCCGCCGCTTGCCGGAGATTGGCGCAGTCGCGTAGAACAGATCCATAAGCATGGTCTTGCCGCGGCCAATCTCACCATGCAGATAAAGGCCGCGCGCCGGTGCCCTCTTGCTCTCAAACAGACGGCCGATCAGACCCCTGGCCTTCTCGGCTTCGAGGTCCGCCAGCACATCATCGAGCAAGCCGGCTGCCTCCTGCTGTGCCGGATCGACTGCCAGCACGTCCCGCTCCACCAGCGCCGCATAGGCCGTGCTGACCGGGCCGGGGGATGTTTGAGAAGAATTGGGTGACATAGCAAAAACTGAGTTGCCCTCCAGCTCGATCCGAGGGTCAATCGCAGCATCCAATGCGTCGAGAGTGGTCCCTGGGTCAAGCCCAAAGACAGCACAGAGAAAAATTGACTTGAACAGTCAAAAGAAGCCAGCCTTTGCAAACCGGCTTTACCAATTTACTAGCGTGCCATGGAGATGGCTTGTCCACCGCTCATGGTGCCAATATAGCGGCCTGAGCTTGGCGCCAGGAAAGCCGCGATATTGCCGTTCTCATCATAGAGCTGGAGCTGGCTGCCGACCTGCTGCCAACCGGCCACGCCGGCCAGGGTCGCAATGGCGCAGCCCGGCGCCGAAGCGCGGTAATAGCTGGTCCCGGTCTTGGTAGTCATGGGCAGATTTAGACGGCATTGCTGCGCCCCGGCAACCACATTCCAGATCCCTTCAGGGCCCGTGATCATTGCGCCGGCCACTGGCCGGACTAGCGGATCAAGCGAGACGACTGACGATTGCGCACCGGTATTGACCGCTGCCATCTGCGGATTGGCCGAAACCCCGCCCAACATCGGCTGCCCGGACAGACCCGGCGCCGCGGTCCCAGTCGCGCCGATCGCTGGCAGCGTTCCCTGTTGCACGACCGAGTTCTGCACCGGCTGCAATTGCTGCGGAGCGCCAATCGTATTGAGATTTGCGGTGTTTGTTCCCGTCGAGGAACATCCTGCTACCAACAGCGCGATTGCTACAACTCCCGCGGCGGACAACGATCCGCGCATCCAAACCGTCATTGGTGGCTCCTGCCCAAAGGCTTAACAAAAATTAACAGATCGGCTAGCTTATAGCTAAAACTCGACTAGCATTCAACCGCCCAGTCCGCGACCGATGTAGGGCGCATCAATATGGCGCTTTTACGCGTCGCCCACCACCATCTCCTTCAACAACTCCGCTGCCAGAAGAGCTACATCTTCGACCTCTTCGTCGGGCACCTGTACCGATACCTCACCCTTGCCGAAGATATTGCTAACCCCCGGGCAATCCGCCTTCGCCATGCTT
Source organism: Candidatus Devosia symbiotica (assembly GCA_025050575.1). Lineage (GTDB taxonomy): Bacteria > Pseudomonadota > Alphaproteobacteria > Rhizobiales > Devosiaceae > Devosia > Devosia symbiotica. Next base: position 11,039 of record JALBVE010000044.1, on the reverse strand, counting down.
GAGTGGATGAAACCCATGCGCCCGCAATGCGACCACCAGAACGCGGGCCGTGGACAGGTTTTCGACATTGGCGATTGTCTGATAGCTCATGACGGGCTCTTGTTGGCCAATCCTGCTCGCCCCGAGGCTTCAGGGTAAGTCCGCGATGCCCGCTGCCTCAAACGAACGCGTACACCCCATCCGCAGCTTGCCAAGCATTCATCTAAAGTATTTCACTCGCCTTCAGGCTCTTTCACCGCATGGTGATTTGCCGCCTTGCCATACCCCATGCTTAGCTTGGAGGATAATCTGCATGCCCGGAGACTCGATGGGCGCCTACATCTTACGCCGCATCCTGCTGATGATCCCGATGGTGTTCGGCGCCATGGCTATTTCGTTCCTGATCACCCACTTCGCTCCCGGCGGCTCGGTTGAATAGGCGCTGGCCAATCTTTCGGGCCAGAATGTCTTCATGACCGAGCGGATCAGCGGCAGCGCGGCGGGCGATTTCGCCGCCTAGCCGTGCCAGAAAAGCGGTTCGGCCTATCGTGGCAGGCGGGGCCTTGCGCCTGAGCTGGTCGCCCGCATTGAACAGCAGTTCGGCTTCAACAAGTCGCCGCTCGAACGCTTTGGTATGATGCTGCGGAACTATCTGCGCTTCGACTTCGGTAACAGCTATTACCGTGATATCTAGGTGATCGATCTGATCAAGGAGAAGATGCCGGTTTCGATCTCGCTGGGCCTGTGGATGAACTGGCCTTTCCATCTCTGTCTGCTCGACTATCTTTGGCATCTGGTATTGCCGGTCATCGCCATGGGTCTTGGGACCCTTACCACCAACCCTGCTGACCAAGAATTCGTTCATCAATGAGATCGGCAAGCAATATATCACCACCGCCCGCGCCAAGAGCTTGACTGAAAACCAGATTCTCTATGGCCACATCTTCCGCAACGCCATGATGCTGATCATCGCCACCTTCCCGGCCGCCCTTGTTGGCGCCTTCTTCGGTAGTTCGCTGCTGATCGAAACCATTTTCTCGCTCGATGGCCTGGGCCTGCTGGGCTTTGTCTCGGTTACCACCCGCGACTACCCCGTGGTCTTTGCCACGCTTTAATATTTTTCAGCCTGCTCGGCCTCGTCATCGCGCTGATCTCGGACCTGGCCTATATGTGGGTCGATCCGTGGCTCGATTTTGAAAGCCGCGAAGTATGAACACGTCGGCGGGAGACACGTCCGCACCGCCTGCGCATTGTCGCGGCTGGCTGACTCCGATCAAGCAGCGCCGCTGGGACAATTTCCGCGCCAATCGCCGTGGCTGGTGGTCGCTCTGACTATTCCTGGCCTTCCTCCTGATCGTCTCGGGCTCCGAATTCATCGCCAATGAGCGGCTCATCGCGGTCTCCTATCAGGATGGGTTGCTGTTTCCCGCGTTCGTCGACTACCTCGAATCCCGCTTTGGCAGCTTTCTGAGCACGCCGGATTATCAGAGCGACTTCATGGCCGAACAGATCGCCGCCAATGGCTGGGCGATCTGGCCGCCGGTCTATTTCAGCTATGGCTCGGTCGATGGCTATTAGCCCGGCTCGGGCGCCATCGCCCCGACCTGGATGCTCAGCCGCGACTAAGCGCGCCAGCGCTATCCCCCAGGGCGTCGATAGGATTTACGGGCCCTAGTGCCCAATGCCAGCGAGGTATTATTTGGAAATAACTGTCGCAAAAGAGCTGCCGAACGAAATAGCCAAGCCCATGACTGGCGCGGAAGCTGCAGCAATGCTCCGCGAGCTGTATCGCAAAAGAGCTGGCGGCGGCAGAACCATGGACGAAATCGTCAAGGAAGTCAGAGAGCTTCGCGTCGAGTGGGGCGACTGATTTGACGTTCTTGCGCATCTATCTGGACGCCAACATCCTTATCGCCGCGCTAGGCGATGACGCTACTTCCGACATTGCGTTGCCATTGCTCGAAATTATCGGAAATGTCGCCCCGACCGCTGCCGTGGTTACTTTTGTCACCAGTGAATTGAATTTGGCAGAAACGCTGGTCCGAGCAATCTGGAATGGCGACAAGCCTCAGGAACAAGGTTTCGAGAATGCGCTTATCTCCAGCGGATGACTGGAAGTTATCCCGGTTTCTCGCGGAATCTTGTGGGCCGCTGCCAGTCTCCGTGCCAAATACCTTAAGGCTCAAGCTGCCAGATGCTATCCACGCGGTAATAGCGCTGTCCGCTGATTGCCCAAGTACTCTCAGTGCAGACACGAGCCTGAGCGGCTATTATCACGCTGGCACCTTTCGAAATGGCGCATGGATCGAAGGCATCAAAATGACCTCCATCATTCGTCCTGATAGCGACACTCTGCGGTCCATTCTTTCGTGGCTCCGGGCTTAACTACCCCCCTCTCCATCCGCGACGTGACCATCGCCTTTGGCGCCAATATGGCGACGCGCAGCATCTCATTTGACATCGCGTCGGGTGAAACCCTAGCGCTGGTCGGCGAAAGCGATTCAGGCAAATCGGTCACAGCGCTGTCAGTCCTCAAGCTGCTGCCGCCAACAGCTCGGCTCGCTGGCCAGATTCTGTTCAAGGGCCAGGACCTCATTACGGCTCCGACTGCCGAACTGCGTGCCGTTCGCGGCAATGACATTTCGATGATCTTTCAGGAGCCGATGAGCTCGCTCAACCCCGTGCATACCATCAAGCACCAGATCGGCGAAGTTCTGGCCATTCATCGCGGCCTCCGCGCTGCTGCCGCCCGCGCCCGCACGCTTGAATTGCTTGACGCCGTCTGTATTCCCGATCTGGCCAGCCGGCTCACCGCCTATCCGCACCAGCTCTCGGGCGGTCAACGCCAACGCGTCATGATCGCCATGGCCTTGGCCAATGAGCCCGATCTACTGATTGCCGATGAACCCACCACCGCGCTTGATGTCACCGTTCAGGCCCAGATCCTGACCCTTGCAATAGCGCCTGGGCATGGCGATGCTGTTCATCACCCACGATCTGGGAATCGTCAAAACCATCGCCGATCGCGTCTGCGTCATGACCGACGGAGAAATCGTTGAAACCGGTGCCGTCGCCCCACTCTTCGCCCATCCCCAGCATCACTACACCAAGAACCTGCTGGCTGCCGAACCGCGCGGCACACCACCCGCTACCGACGAGACCGCCCCCACCATTATGATGGTTTCCGACCTCAAGGTCTGGCTCCCTATCAAGCAGGGCCTGCTGCGCCGCACTGCCGGCCATATTCGCGCCGTCGACCGCGTCGATCTCTCCAATTCGCCGACGCCGTCGCCACCTTCTCAGCGCCCCAGTCCGATTACACCCGCACGCTGATGGTCGCCACCTTCAACGTCACAGTGCATTCCGGCACTCATGCCTCACAAGGCTTTGATCAGTCCCTCCTGCTATCCCTCCATGATTGCCCCTAGTCTGGTGCCAGCCCAGCGTTTTCCAGGAGCCCACGATGAAATTCACCCCTCTCCTCGCCCTCGGCCTGCTGCTTGGTCTAGCGGCGCCTGCCCTGGCCCAGACCAAGCCGGGGATCTGGAGGCATGCCTTTACCATGCAGGGTGACCCCAAATATCCTGCGGACTACAACCATTTCGACTATGTCAATCTTGATGCCCCCAAGACCGGCACAGTGCGCATCGGCGACATGGGCGGCTTTGACACCTTCAACTCCATCCCGCCCAAGGGTGAAGCGGCGGGCGGGCTCGGTCTAGTCTACGAAACCCTGCTGACACCATCTTCGGACGAAGATAAAACTTAATTATGGCCTGCTTGCCCAGAGCCTCAAGATTGCCCTCCCCCGATTACGGCGCGGTGACTTTCCGCATGGATCCGGCGGCCAAATGGCAGGATCATTAGCTGGTCACCCCAGGACGTGATGTAGTCTTTTGAGACGGTCATCAAACCGTGCCCCAATTCGGCACACTACTATACCAATATCACCAAGGCCGAGGTGACAACACCCGGCGAAGTCACCCTCACCTCCGACCAGACCGGCAATCGCGAATTGCCGCTGATCCTGAGCCAGCTGCGGATGCTGCCTCAACACTGGTGGGAGGGCAAAGACGCCTCTGGCAAGCTGCGCGACATCGCCCAATCCACGCTCGAGGCACCGATGGGCTCGGGCCCCTATAAGCTGGCCAGCTTCGATCCCAGTCGTACCATCACCTATCAGCGCGACCCCAGTTATTGGGGCGTCAACCAGCCCACTCGCGTCGGCACCAATAATTTTGATCAGTACAAGATCGAGTATTTTCTCGATCTGAGCGAGCAATTCGAAGCCTTCAAAGGCAACCAAATGGCCTGTCCTTCGCCTCGAATGGTCTACCTCAGGGCGAAGAACTCGACATCCTCAATTCGGTCAAGGATCTCGTGCCCGCCTCGGTCTTTGACTGAGCCCTACACCAACCCGATTGGCGGCGATTCAACTAAGCTGCGCGAAAACCTGCGCCAGGCACTGACCCTGTTTAACCTAGCCGACTACACCCTCGACGGTACCAAGCTGGTCGATGCCAGTGGCAATCCGTTCACCTTCGAGATCCTAGTCAACGGCCCCACCATCGAGCCGATAGCGGCCAATCTAGTGGCCAATCTGGCCCTGATCGGCGTCGACGTGACAGTGCGCTCAGTCGACAACCCGCAATACATCAACCGCATCCGCTCGCAGGATTACGACGTCATCTATGCCGGTCGGAGCCAGTCGCTCTTTCCCGGCAATGAGCCGCGCTACTTCTTCGGCTCGGCCAGTGTCGATGATGAGAGCAGCCAGAACTATGCCGGCATTGCCGATCCCGGCGTCGACGCGCTGATCAACAAGGTAATCGGCGCCAAGGACTGAGCCACCCAGGAGGCCACGTCCATAACACTCGACCAGGTCCTGCTGCATCATCACTATCTGGTGTCCAACTACAGCCCGCGCAATTCGCGCATCGCCCGATGGGACCGTTTTAGCCATGCCAGGCTCACGCCGCGCTTTGCGGCCAGCCGGTCCGATTTTATTAGTCCGACTAATGAGGCATCGATTGCCAGCACATCCAGGCCCTGTTTGGCGAGAAATACCCCGTTGAGGCCCTCGCCATTGGCAACGGCCAGAGCCGTGTGATAACCCTTCAGCCGCGGCGCATTAACCGCCAGAAATTCATTGGGCGCTTCCCCGAAAATATAGTCGGCGCGGTCGTAACGCTCGTCCCAGAAACTCATCGCTCAGTGGCTCCTGCCAGGCTCGGTTGCAGCGTTCATAAAGCACGCCAAGGCAATCGGTGTCATCCGGCTTCACGCTGGAGACAATACCGTGATGGGTGCAACCTTTTGACCGCTGCTGCGAATGGCTCTGTGTCGACACCAGAACCCGCGAAGCCCCTTCATGACACTCAAATTAATCGCTTTGCTGCTCCTAACCCTGATCGCATCGCTGGGGCTCGTTGCACCAGCTTTCGCCCAGTCCCAGCCGCCCGGGGTCGTCGAATTGTTCACCAGTCAGGGTTGCTCGTCCTACCCGCCAGCCAATGCCAATCTGGTCACGCTCAGCCAACGCGCCGACCTGCTGGTCCTCAGCTTCGCCGTCACCTATTGGGATCGGCTGGGATGGAAAGATACCTTCGGCAAATTCGAATTCGCCGACCGCCAGATAATCTATGAGCTTGCCCCTGAGCCAGTTTGGGTCCTTTACGCCGCACATGGTGGTCAATGACCGCGCCACAGTAGTTGGCAATTATCTGGCCAAGATCGACGCCCTGATCGCCGATGCCACCCCGCTTGCTGGCCCGACTCTGGCGCTTGACGCCGCGACCCTGACCATTGGCGCTAGCACCACGCCTTCTGCCGGAGCCGACATGTGGCGCGTCAGCTATGATCCGCACACCGTGCAGATCCCGGTCAACCGTAGCGAAAACGCCGGCCATACCCTGGCTCACACCCACGTCGTGCATGATCTGGAGCATCTGGGCCGCTGGCCCGGCGCATCAACCCAGTTCTATATGGCGTCACCTGCAGATGGCCTGCACACCGCCATTCTGGTACAGTAGCGACAGGGCGAGTCAATTCTGGCTGCGATCACCGATTAGCAGCCGTAGTCTTTAAAGTAGTCCTGTTCGTAATAGGCGCCGACGCTGGAATTGCCATCCGGCGCCGCCGAACCGGTGACTTTGAGGTCACTGGTGACATCAAGATTAATTGTCATCTTGCTCTGCCCACCGGCTCCAGCCTGCACGCCCAGATAGACATTGTCCTGGATATAGGTTCCCGCTTGCACCGCTACATTGCCGTTACTGTCGGTGACGAATCGAGATCGTCTAGTCCGGCCGCGCTGCGCAGATTGTCCACTAGCCCGTTGCCCCACCGCCCACCAGCGAGACCGCCGCGCCGGCCAGCTTGGCCAGCTATAGCGGCGACAATTCGCTCATTGAGCGCTTGAAGATTAACCGACTGAGCACTTCGTCCTGTGACAGGACAGGGCTTGAGCTAAAACTGACATCGATATTGGAGGCACAGCCCGAAACGGTCACGAACACGGTAATGCCCTCGCCCTCGGTTCGTGCCACCAGGTCCAGCATTGGATCGAGATCACCCACCAGCGTCACCGTACCGTTGTCAAATGTCACCCTTTGTCCCAGGATCGCCAACCGGCCGCGATTGAGCGAAAACGCCCCCACCGGCTGGATATCGCCGATTGGACCGATGATGCGCACCGAACCGCCCATTTCGGCATCCAGCTCGCGGCGGTGCACGAAGATCTGATTGAGCGCGCTCACCGTGACATCGAGCACGATGTCGGTCAGTCGCGTCTGTGGGATCAGCGCGCCGCTGGCATCATCGATCCTGGCGCGTACTAGCATGCGTTCCGCTGCTGCGGGCGCATGGACATGCTAGACATCGATCAGATCGTCCCCGCCATCGAAATTCTCAGGCACCGTAATATTGGCATTCTCGACCCGCATATTGCCGGCCAGTAACGGCGATCCGGTCAGATTGCCGGTCAGCGCCAGATTGCCCGATACGGTCGCGATAAACAGATCACCATCAGCATAGCGCACCGAATTGATCGCCACCTGTACGTCAGCCAAAAGGCCACCACTCAGCCCGATAGAGCCGGACGCCGACACAAAGCCCCCCCGCGCCAGACTGGTTGAGAGCTGCTCAATCACCATGTGGTCGCCATTCAGGCTTGCCGAGCCAGTAATCCCCTGCATGCGGAAATTCAGTTCTGGATCAACATAGCCTGCACCACTAGTCGCCACCCGGCTGCTAAATTGCGGATTGGTCAGGCTGCCACTCACCCGTGCATCCATCGTCATTACACCGCTCAGCTGGCCGTCGCGATCGGCGACAAACCGGTTAGCCAGCACTAGCAGCGCCGACCCGTTCACCGTCACGTTCAACCCATTGCCGCTCAATGGCAGTGTGCCCGAACCACTGAGCGTCAGCCTGCCCGCACTAGTGGCGCTCAGCGATGCCAACGTCACCTTGCCCTTGGCAAAGCTGCTCGTGGCATTCAAAGCAAGTGGCGCAATACCAAATTCATTGATCGTCGTGGCACCGATCTCCTGCGCCTAAGCCGTGAAACTGACCTGCGGATCGTCGCTTGTATCGACAATCCGCGCCTGGCCGTTCACCGTGCCCGCCAGCCCCGGATCCGGCGCAACTGCATTGGCAATCGACAGCGACAGCTCATTGATATCGAGCACCATGTCGAGCGCCGCGCCAGCGGTGCCGCTGGCCGTGATCGACCCAGAGCCCACATCGAAGCGAACCGTGTTCACCGTCACATCCGAGCCGGCCACCTGCAGCGCGCTCGGATTGGCCAAACGCGCGCTCAGCGCCCTCTGCTCCAACTGCGCCCGGTCCAGAGCCAGGCGATAACCGTCCGCTACCGGGGTCAGCGATCCGGCAACATCAATATCGGTCATGGTCGTCAGCGCCGCCTTTGCGTCAAACGCCATCATCTCTCCGGTCTAGATCTCCCGCGCGCTCAAGATGTTGATGGTCACGCTCGCCGCCAAAACAGCACTAACATTGATCGCCCCATCGATCACCAGCACCCCAAACAGATCGGCTACACTGGCGCTGATATCGGCCGCGCCGACCTTGATGGTATTGACCGTCAATGCCCGGACATCGCCGCGAATACTAGCGCTCTGTTTGGCGTTGACCGGCGCCAGCTTGACCTCGGCATTGATCGTCTTGCTGGCATCAAGCAGTGTCAGCGCCGCAGCCACTGACACATCCGGCGACACCATACTTAGTTCGCCATTGATCAACCCGGTCAACATCGGCCGCGTCAGCCCGCCGCTGATCCGTGTCTCGGCAGCCTGAAATCGATATTGTCCGGTGTCTGCTCGGCCGGGGTCACCGCGACATCGGCCGCCAGCGTCGTGCGATAGCCATTAAGCCCGACCGCGCCGCCGATCTTGCCGCTCAGCGTCTCTCGCCAGCATATTGTCCGGTTGTCCGGTAAACCCCAGCATGCCGTCGCGCAGGGGACGATCTACCAACGTGCCGCTGGCCACGCTGGCCCGCAGATCGAGCGCAATTACATTATCCGCGTCCTTGGCTGTCCCCATCACCTTGAGGCGATGGCGAATTTGTCTGCCGTCAGTCTGGCCTTGTTGCGCGCCACCCGGCCTGACAGATTCACCGTGCCGGCCAGCAAGCCGTCGGCAACCGCGTCATCAATGCGCAGGTCGCGCCTGATGCCCGCCAGATTCAGATCGAACTCGCCGGTCAGCGGTTTGACCGTGCCGTCGGCAGTGTCACGGCGGCGCCCACCGGGTCGCTGATAATGGCATTAGGCTCAGCTGGCGCAGGAAATTATCGCTCGTTGTCTCAGCGGCCGCCTGCAGGTGCAATTGCCCGCCTCTTAGCTTGAGGTCGCTGATCGACAGACCATCCCCGCTGCGCACCAGCGCATGGGCACTTAGTTCTGTTTAATCGCCAAAGAACGGCCGATAGGCCTTTGCTATCAGGGTCGATAATGGCCCGCGCAGATCGGCGTCGACACCAAAACCCTCGGCCTGCTGCCGAACAGTCGCCGCGGCGCTCAGCGCGATCTAGCCATTGGCCTGCAATTCCAGTTTGGTACGCAGGTCACCAACCGGTCCCTTGCCCACCAGCGTCAAGCTCACCGCCGGGTGGCCCTCGATATTGAGCAGATTGACAATCACGTCATCGACGGACTCAACCAGCGCCAGACCCAAATCGATGCTGTTGTCGGCCCGGCTATAGGCTAGATCCAGATTGAGCGTACCATCCGACTCATCGAGCCGGACAACATCCAGATTGGTGTTCAGATTGCCTCCTTCGAGCGCAAACGCCCCGCCGAACCCAGTCCAAAAATGCTTTCGCCAAACGTCACCTTGGGGATGTTGAGCGCTTGCAACGCGATGGCCACTGAAAATTCAGGCACCGTGAAGCTGCCCTCTTTGGCCGGGGGCAGATCAACCGCATCGCTGGGCGGAGATATTCGATCGAATCCGCGCTCAGCGAGCGGACTTCGAGATGCCCCAGAAACAGCGCGGCCTGGTTCCAGTTCAATCGCGCATTGTTCATCCGCAGCCAGACGCCCTCGGCGTCCGAAATAGTGATCTCGCGCACCGTAACGTCTGAACCTAGCGCGCCATCGATATTGGACAGCCGAATCTGTCGCTCCAGCGTGGACAATTGGTCTTGCACGAAGCCGATCAACCAATCCTTCTGCTCGTCCTCGCTGTGGCAAAGTCAGAATTGATGTTTTCGATCAAGGCAACAGGCACGTCGAGCTCGACAAGCAACAGCAGGATAACCAGAAAGCGCCGCATCAGAATGCCTGCCCGATGCCGACATAGTCAGCGTCGTCTACCTTCTTGTTGAGCGGGATCGCCATATCAAGCCGCAAAGGCCCTAGGCCGGTATAATAGCGCACCCCGGCATCCGTACCGATCCATAGATCTTCAAGCCCGGGGAGCACATCGGCAGCCATATAACCGCCATCGACTCGGGCGAGATCTCCGCCAGGCTGGGCCCGGCCACTGCCCCCACCTTGCGGCGGCCTACAAGCACGAAGGGGTCGTTTTCGCCGAAGCCGAAATAGATGCGCCCCTCCAGGGTAACCTTGGCGCCCGGATTGATAAATCTGAACTCGCAGAATGACTCAAGACTGGCCTTGGAATACCAGCCGCTAATGGCGTCGATATCGCGACTCTAAACCGCCGCATTTAGTGTGCCATAAATTTCGCGTTACAGGAATTTCTCGATGGCCTCCCTGATCCGCCGCAGCCTGCTCGTTCTTGGCGCCGCCGGCCTACTGTCCGCCTGTTCGGCCATCATCCCGGTACTGCCCAAATCGGCCAGCACGCCCGAGACTTTGAGCGACGCCGAAATCCTGTCGGCCATCAACGCGGTGCGCAAAGCCAATGGCGCACCGCCCTGGACCTATAATGTGCAGCTCGAGAATGCAGCCCGCTCCCAGGCTCGCCTGATGGCACGTAAGGATACGCTCAGCCACGATCTGGGCGTTACCTTGCGCGAACGTGTCACCGCGGCCGGCTATATCGGCGCAGTGGGCGAAAACCTCGCCAAGGGCTATAAGGACCTGCCCAGCGCCATCCAGGGCTGGATGAACTCCACCGGCCATCGCTCGACCCTGCTCAATTCCAAATTCACCGAATTCGGCCTCGCTGCGGCCCGAACATCGAGCGGCAAGGTCTACTGGTCCATGATCGCCGGCGGCAGCTTCACCATCTGGCTGCGTCCTGCCTGATACGGGCCATCGCCAATATCGCTATCCGCGACATGGGGCGAGGATTGCCTCGGTGCTAGTCATCCGGCGGAAAAATATGAAGCAAGCCTTGCCCCATGTTCCGGCGTCTCGACCAACACGGTGAACTGGCGGATTTGCATCCTCACCTCCGCGCACGCACGCCTGCCGTCACGCGTCTGCTGACGCCGGTACAGGTTCCCGCTCGGAACCGCCGGTACGGAACCCGCATGTGACCCACGGAGTCAGTTGACCCACGGAGTCAATAGGTCCAGTTCATTCATGCGGCCGGAAGGGCAGCGACCCGCCCTCCAGCCGACTT
>JALBVE010000043.1 GCA_025050575.1 Candidatus Devosia symbiotica | reverse complement strand
GAATGGGCCGTCCTAGCGCGTCAGATACCATGGTATCCTTGTCGTACCAGATGCAGATGGTGTTCTTAGCGACGGTCATGACTAGTCCTTCTAGGGTTGAGCGTTCCAGGAATGCCAAACGATTATGTTAGTCAGTTGGCGGACTAGAAATGGCCAGTGGAGCCAGATCTACGTGGCTATGGCGATGATGAATATCGGGGTAATGTAGGCGTTTGTGTTGCACCGGTTCATGGCGATGCCAGTGCGAATGTGGTTCGGTTATTACCCTATCATGACTGTGCTGATGGTGATCGTCATGGATATGACCGTGTTCGTGTCCCAGGGCCTGATGGGTGTGCTCATGGTCATGACGTTTCGAGAGATGCAGCCACAGGCCCGCGCCCATCAATATCCCGGCAAGAACCAGCGGGACGGTTACGGCATGGCCGAGCAGGATCATTGCCAATAGGGCGCCAATGAAAGGGGCAAGAGAAAAATAAGCCCTAGTGCGGGCCGTTCCCAAATGGCGCAGACCCAGCATGAATATCACCAGACTGACCTAAATCCCAAGAAAGCCAAGCATCGCCCCTGCGCCAACCAGCCCCGCGTTGGGCAGCGATGCGCCGAGCCAGAGCGCAAGCACAGCGCTGGTGGAGCCAGCGACGATGTCCTTGATTATGGGGACCTGGACCGGATCGGCCGACGACAATTTGCGTATCAGATTGTTGTCGATACCCCATGTGAGGCAAGCGGCCGCGATGAGCAGCTCCCCCCTGTATCGAGTTGCAGGCCTTGCCCGTTCCACGACAGCAGCACGGCACCGCACAGAATTGCGGCAGCCCCGGTGAGGAGCCGACGGTCAATATTTTCCCGAAAAGCGATCTAGGCAATGCTTATGGTCACCAGCCCTTCCAGATTCCGCAGCAACGATCCTGACGCAGCCGAACTTAGAGACAGTCCCGGTATCAGCGGCACTGGCCCCAATACGCTACCAAATAATACCACGGCGAACAGCCAGGGCAGATCCAGCCCTGTTAAAAGGGCCTCGACATTGGGCAGCCCGAGCAGACGCCGTCCCCAATGGATCAAGGCCAGACCAGCCCTCCGCGCGCACCCAAATTAGAGAATGCCGACCAGCAGCTATGGATCAATCGCGCTCATAAGGAGCTTTGAGAGGAGCTCAGACGCCCCGAACAAAATTGCGGAGCCAAGAACCAGCGACACGCCGGGCCAAAGTTGAGAGCGTTCTTCAGACATGGAGACCGAACAATCGGGGCTGATACTGGGGGCACGAAGGCGCAATTCGGAATTTATGCACGACATGGCTCCTTAAGCAAATCCGATCGTCTGCTCCGCACTCAACCTGCCAGGCCAAGCACGCCGACGGCAGCACCCAGTCCAGCCACTATGACCCATGGTGGCGCCTTCCAGGCCACCAGAGCAGCAAAGCCGGCCGTGACTAGGGCAAAGTCGAATGGGTTAAGCACGGCACTGACGAATACCGGGTTGTAGAGCGTTGCGCTCAATATGCCGACGACCGTCGCATTGGCGCCGCGCATGCCGGCCTGGGCCAATGGCCAGCTGCGCAACTCGTTCGAGAATGGCAGTACCCCGATCAGCCCGCCAGGCACGAAAATGGCGATCAGTGCAATGGTTGTGCCCAGTAGGCCATTGGGGCTTGGTGTTCCCGCGGTGCCGAGAAAGGCAGCAAAGGTGAAGAGCGGACCGAGCATAGCCTGGGTGGCGCCATAACCGGCAATAAGGGCGTCCGAGGTCAGCCAGCCATAGGCCACCGTTTCGGCCTGCAGCAGCGGCAACACCACATGGCCACCGCCAAATACCAGCGCGCCGGCGCGAAAGAAGCCGTCGACCAGATCAAGCCCGCGATTGTTTGCCTGGATAGCCAGCAGCGGCAGGCCGATCAGCAGGATGGCAAACAGACCCAGCGCGCCCCAGCCCATGCGCGTGCTGACCGGGAAACGCAGTGATGCCGATCTAGCGATCGGCAGATCGCGGCACAGCCATAGGCCGCCAACAATACCCAATCCGATGGCTAGAACCTGCCCGAAGGCGCCAGGCAGCATGACCACAGCGCCAGCGCCAGCACAGCAATGCTGGCGCGCTGGCGGTCAGGGGTCAGGGACCGGGTCATTCGACCATCAGACTATCGAGCGCAAAATTGTAGCTGTCATAGCGGTAGTTTCAGCGCCCGCACGAACCAGGCGGGGAAGGCGGCGTTTTTAGCCTTGCGGGCGCAACTTCAGTGGCGGCGCTGGCTGGCAGTTCGTTATGCAGACTCGACAGGGCGACCGCGCGCTGCTGATCAACTGCGATCACCGCGCAGATAGCGGCGAATGTAGTCGGCAATATATCGATATCGATGGTCACATTGGCGCTCACTCTGCTGTAGCGGGTGCGCGACGATTGGTAGGCCGTCTTCCTGAGACAACGGCATGCGGGGTTTGCCATCGCTATGGTTGGCGGCGCAGTGGTGGTCTATGGGTTCAATGAATATATGACACGTCGCCTACAGGCCTGGCTGGAGCAGCACGAGATCGATGTGGATCGGCTCCGGGTCGAATAGCGGAACGCCGCCCCGAGGGGCGGCGCGCAAAGTGGGTTAGTTGCCGTTGCAGAAATAGCCGTTGGGGCCGTTGACGCAGACGCTGCTATTGTGGCGCGGATAAGTCGGGTAGACCGGGGCCGGAAGCGGAGGCCAGCGGTCAGGCCGCTGAGGACGCTGGTGCTGGTAAAGCAGGGTGCGATCACGTCCATCATCCCACCGGTTGCGATCATTCCAGCGGTCATAGCTGGCGCGCGACAGGTAACGGGCCGAAACCCAGCCATCGGGGCCGCGCTTTTTCACATAGCACTAGCCGTCGCGATACTGCTGCATATCGACCCGCTCGCCACGACGCAGCGTATCGAGGAAGCGTTAATGGGTGGATGGGCCCGACCGCACATTGACGTTGCCGGTGGCATAGGTCTGGGCAGCGGACGCTGCGCCAGCGGTGGCCACAAGCGCCAGGACGGCGAGGCGGTCTGCCATGAATTTCTTGCTCAAAGTTATAGTTGATCTCCTTTTCCCTGAAAGGCAGTGATGCCTGTGGGAGCAGAGAACACCCTGGCGGCTAAACTCAAGCTAAATGGGTCGTTCTGATCGCGATCAGAGGGTGAGCAGATCTACGAAACGTCTGAGCCGCTCGCCCAGCTTTTTGCGCTGCCTAGGCTTGAGTTCGCCCATCAGCGCCTTTTCAAGCTGGATCCAGTGATCAGCAAGACCATTGCGAATGCGCACGCCGCGCTCGCTCAGGGCAATGCCGGCGGCTAGCTCGGGACCGACAGCCTGACGAGTCACTAGGCCCCGATCAATCAAACGTGACAGCCTGGCGATCAGGCTCGTTTCGGACGGGCCCAATTCGGCGGCCAGTCCATCTTGGTAGTGCCGGCGCAGCCTAGTTCGAATAGGATGGCGTCGTCGCCCGGCTCCAGTCCACGCTCGGACAATGGCAGCAAGAGCGCACGATGCGCCAGCTGGCCTGCTTTGATGAGCTGGTAGAGCGTGGAACGGGATGAGGGCCTGGACATGATTGGGAAAATAGTCCGAAATCCTTGTGCGCGTCGATTGTGGTTACAGTCTATTGTTAATCGTGGAACGACCAAGACTGGTTATTGTTCACGTCACGCAGGTGAGTTATGTGATGATTACAATGATATGGTGAACGGAATGGCATGACGCAGGACCTCGCACATATCCGTTCTTTTGTTCAAGTCTTTGATTCTGATGGTTTTTCTGCCGCTGCGCGGCAGCATGGCTGCTCCAAGGCGTTGCTCAGTAAATATGTCATCGACCTCGAGGATTATCTCGGGGTGCGGCTGATGAACCGGACGACGCGCAAGCTCAGTCTGACCGAGGCGGGTGAGGGATATTACCGGGAAGCCAGCGCACTGCTGCAGCAGCTCGATGATCTGGACGCCACCATTACAGATCAGACGGCCGAGCCGCGCAGCTTGTTGCGCGTTTCGGCGCCATGCAATTTTGGCGAGGATACGCTGGCGCTGGCTATTTTTGAGTATCTGTGCAAATATCCCAAGGTGACGCTTGATATGCGGCTGGAGGATCGCTATGTTGATCTGGTTGATAAGGGGATCGACGCTAGCGGATTCTTCTCTGATCGCCCGCAAGATTGCCAACATGCATGTCATTGTTAGCGCCGCGCAGTCCCTGCTGGCGATCCACGGCACACCCAAGCATCTCTATAATTTGCGCGACATGCCCTGTATCATTGGTGTCAATCTGCAGGAGCGGTCGAACTGGCGGTTTGTCGAGGATAGCAAAACTATTTCGGTGCCCGTCAATGGTCCGTTGCGGATGAATTCGCCGCTGGCGGCGCGCAAGGCGCCCGTGATGGGTCTCGGATTTGTCATATTGCCGTCCTTATCTGGCTCGGCCGTCGGTGGCTAAAGGTGATCTGGTGCTGGTGCTATCAGCATTTTTGCCTACCGGGCAGACGCTGCAGACAGTCTATCCGCGCCGGCGCCATCTAGCGGGCAAGGTGCGGGCGCTGATCGACCATCTGGTCGACTGGTTTCAGACCCATCCGAATTCACTAGGAACGTTGATATTCGCGTGATGGCTGGCTGCAAAAGGCAACTTCCTGCGCTTCCGGTGTTCACGTACGGATGTACGCTCCGCTCCGGTTCTCGGCAGTCGCCTTTTTCGCTCCGCCCTGAGGCGAATCTCAACATTCCTAGATGCCCTAAGTGATTTTCCCATTTTTTGGATTCCGGCTTTTAGCCGCCGTCTGTGTTCTGATAGGACTGGCAAGGCCGGTTTTGGCTCACCCCCATATCCTGATCGATGCCAAGGTCACCATCACCTTTGATAATTCCGGGGCGGTGGTGGGGCTGCACCATGACTGGACCTTTGACACGACGTTTTCGGCCTGGGTTATCCAGGGACTGGACACCAATGGCGATCGTGAAACCAGTCCGAATGAATTGCAGGGGCTGGCAGACGAAAATCTGGCTGGCTTGGCCGATTTTGATTTCTATACCTATGCCGGCGATGCTAGCGATCCGCTCAGATTCACCTCGGTGGGCGACCAGCATATGGTCTATGCCGATGGTTACGTGACGTTGAGTTATTCGCTGACGACGGTGCAGCCGCATCCGCTGGACAAGCGATTCGAACTAGGGGTGTATGATCCCGATTACTATGTGGCGATCGGCTTTGCTGACGCCAGTGAAGTGACACTGGTCAATGCGCCGACCGGTTGCGGCGTGGAGATCGTGCCGCCTAAGGAAATGTCCGACGATGTAGCGCAGCGGCTCTATGCGCTGGGCTCCGATGTTGTCAATCTGCCGCCCGATCTAGCGGCGGCGTTGCGCGGAACGCAGGGCGTGATCGCTGTCGATTGCGATGGCGCGCCAGCCGCAGCACCCGCCTCGGCACTGGAGGCGGCCAATAGCGTCGCCGGAGCCAAGACGGCCATTCCGTTTGGCGGGCCGCCCCCCGAGGTTGGCCTAAACCTGCCACGCACTGGGTTTTTCGGCTGGATGCGGCAAGCGCAGCTCGATTTCTATATCGCGATCATCCAATCGCTCGACGCGCTGCGCAGCGACTGGACAGCGTTCTGGGTATTGGGCGGGCTGAGTTTTATCTATGGCATTCTGCATGCTGCTGGTCCCGGGCATGGCAAGGTAGTGATCTCTTCGTATGTGCTGGCCAACGAGACGCAATTGCGACGTGGCGTGCTGCTCAGTGCGCTGTCGGCAATGCTGCAGTCGAGCGTAGCGGTGGTGTTCGTGCTGATTGCGGCGGGCTTGCTGGGAATGACCAGCATGGCGATGGGTGATGCGGCCAGCTGGATCGGCATTGCCTCTTACGCCATGGTGGCCCTGCTCGGCATCTGGTTGATTGCTCGCAAACTGTTTGGCTGGGGCCACGGGCATCATCATGCCCAAAAGCCTGACCTGGTGTGCAAGGCGCATGCGCATCTGCATGGCCATGAGAGCCATGATCACCGCGGCCACCATCACGATCACGGTCACGACAGCGATGATCATGATGGGCATATGCATGTGGTGACACCGCAAGCCACCACCGGCAATTGGCGCGAACAGCTTAGCGTCGTGCTGGCGGTGGGGCTGCGGCCCTGTTCGGGAGCGCTGGTGATGCTGGTATTTGCGCTGTCGCAGGGATTGCTACTGGCCGGCATTGCGGCGGTGTTTCTGATGGGCGTGGGGACAGCGATCACCGTGGCCGCGCTGGCGACATTGGCGGTGACCGCCAAGGGTCTGGTCCGGCATATCGGCGGCGTCGATAACCTGATGATGATGCGGATCGTTTGGTGGTTCGAGCTAGCTGGCGCGGTGGCGGTGCTGGGGTTCGGTGTGGTGTTGCTGACAGCCAGTCTTTAGGCCACTCGGCTGTGGATCACCGGCCCGGAGCGACCCATCGCTACCTTGCATGCCCAGGTGGAGACGCTATGCTGCGCCCAGCCTAGAACCGTTGCAAACTGGCGCTCATGTCCGATCACCTGTCGCCCGAACACCCGCCCGTCAAAGACCAGAAGATCGGCGTCCTGCTGCTCAATCTGGGAACGCCTGACGCCACCGATTACTGGAGCGTGCGGCGTTATCTCAGGGAATTCCTCAGTGATCAGCGGATTATCGAAACGCCGAAATGGCTGTGGTGGCCGCTGCTGAACCTAGTGATCCTATCGGTGCGCCCGCAAAAGAGCGTTCACGCCTATGAACAAATCTGGGACAAGAAAGAAAATGCCAGTCGGCTACTGGTGATCACTAGGCGGCAGACGGCTGCGTTGGCCGAGCGGCTGGCTATGACAATGTGATGGTCAAGTTTGCTATGCGCTATGGCAATCCATCAACCAACAGCGTGCCGGAAAAGATGCAGGTGGCGGGATGCACCAAGATCCTGCTGGTGCCACTTTATCCGCAGAATTCGGCGACCACGACAGCGACGGCGAACGATGTGGTGCGGACGACGCCAGCCTATTTCGAAGATCCCAAATATATCGAGACGCTGGGCAATTCGATCCGTGATGGCGTAGCAGCGCTGGATTTCGAGCCCAATGTGGTGATCACCGGCTATCACGGCATGCCTGTGACCTATCTGCAGCGCGGCGATGTCTATCACTTCCAGTGTTACAAGACGACGCGGCTGGCTGGTGGGCGAATATCTGGGCTGGCCTACGGACAAGCTGATGGTGACGTTCCAGTCGCGCTTCGGCCCGGCCCAATGGCTCGAACCCTATACCGATAAGACGCTTGAAGCGCTGCCGAGCAAAGGCGTCAAGAGGGTGGCAATTCTGGCGCCGGCGTTTTTGGCGGACTGTGTCCAAACGCTGGAAGAAATCACCATGGGCGGCAGGGGAACCTTCATGCACGCCGGTGGCGAGAAGGTCGCCTATATCGAGTGCTTGAATGACAGTCCGGGCAGCATGGACATGATCGAAGCCATGGTACGGCGTGAGTTGAGCGGCTGGCTATAGGCTATTCTCACCCCTCCCTAAGGGAGAGGCGAAGAGGATCTAGCTCAGGATGGCGCGGACTTCATCTTCGACGATGTCGAGCATAGCGTTGACGGTGGCGATAGCCTTGTCGGCGTTGCCGGACATCACGGCATCGGCCAGATCGCGGTGGATGGGGAATGAGCTCAGGCCGAAATCGTCGGTGCCAAAGGGCAAGGCGCCGCCGCGTTCAAGAGCGTAGTCAAGATTGATCAAGATCTGGCCATACACGGGATTGCCCGAGGCACCATGGAAGGCATGGTCGGCCCTGCGTCAGGGCAATCGGCGTCGACCTCGAGCAGCAGCGCATCGCACAGTTCGGAGATCTGCTGGCGCTGGGTGGGTGTGGCTGCGAGGATGGCCTTGCGGACCACGTCATTTTCTAGCGTGCGGCGGATTTCCATCAGGCGCAGCAGGATCTCGCCCTCGAGCTGCACCATAGTGGGGACGAGACCGCGCTAAGTCTGCACCCAGGCGGATAGATAGGTGCCATCGCTGCGGCGGCGGATGATATCAAGGCCGCTCTTAGCGGTTGAGCACTTCGCGAATGGTGGAACGCCCCACGCTAAGCGTGGCGGCTAGTGAGATTTCAGGCGGCAGGCGATCGCCAACCCTGAGGCCGGAGCGTTCGACCATGTCGGTAATGATATCAAGGATCGCAACACCACGGGTGCGGGTTCCCAGCGGCTCAAGATAGCTTAAGGCACTCTGTCTTACAGGGCCTGATTCTCCCGGCGTGTGCAATCGATACCACCACGTCGGCGCTTCCTCGAGGATACGACCGCGATACATCACCACAACGCTGTCGGTCAGGGATTTGACCGTCGAGAGGTCGTGGCTGATGAACAGCATGGACATGCCCATTTTGGCCTGCAGCTCCTTGAGCAGGCCGATGATCTGCGCCTTGAAGGTGGCGTCGAGCATCGAGATGAACTCATCGGCGACCAGAACCGAGGGGCTCAGGATCCGGGCGCGGGCGATGGCCACGCGCTAGCGCTAGCCGCCCGACAGTTCGTGGGAATAGCGCGCGCCAAAATTGCGCGGCAGGCCGACGTATTCGAGTCAGTTGAGCGCGGTTTCGGTCTGTTCGCATCCGCTGCTAATGGTATGGATATGCAGGGGTTTGGCGATGATCTGGCTCAAGGTCATCATCGGGTCGAGCGCGGAATAGCTGTCCTGAAAGACAATCTGCATGCGGCGGCGGAAGAATTTAAGTTCGGCGAGCTGCATGCTGAAAATGTTAGTACCATCAACCAGGATCTGCCAGCCGCCGGGCTCGGTCAGGCGCATAGCGATCATGCCGGTTGTGGTCTTGCCCGAGCTAGACTCGCCGACCAGGCCGACGATCTGGTTGCGCGGCAGCACGATATCGAGCGAGCGCACGGCGTGGAAATCGGTGTGGCTGGTGCGCAGGCCGGCACGGTGGTTGACGCGATAGGTCTTAGACAATCCGCGCAGTTCGAGCGCGGGCAGGGCGCCGGGCTCGGTGTCTCCTGAGAGCTCAAAGCTGGCGTTCAGGCTGGCCAGCAAGGTCTTGGTATAGTCGTGCTGCTGGGCGTCGAAAATCTGCGCGACACTGCCCTGTTCCATGATCTGACCGCTATACATGACCAACACGCGATCCACGGTTTCGGCAATGATGCCCAGATCGTGGGTGATCATGATCAGTGCCATGCCGAACTCGGCCTGCATCTTCTTGATCAGTTGAAGGATCTGCGCCTGGATGATGACATCAAGGGCAGTAGTGGGTTCGTCGGCGATCAGCACTTTGGGCCGACAGGAGAAGGTCATGGCGATCATGGCGCGCTGTAGCATGCCGCCGGAGAGCTGATGGGGGTAGTAGTTCAGAACGTCTCGGGCGTTCTTGATTTCGACGCGCGCCAGAAGCTGTTCGGCCTCATCGGGGGCATCGCGCTTGCTGCACGACGGATGGGTCTGGATAGTTTCGCAGATCTAGTGACCGATGGTGAAGACCGAGTCGAAGGCGGTCATCGGGTCCTGAAAAATCATGACAGCGGCACGGCCGCGCAGGCGTGTTAGATCATCCTTTACCTGCCTTGAGGATGTTGATGCCGTCGAGCGTCATCGTGGTGGCGCTGACGTTGGCCGTGGCCGGCAGCAGGCGCAGCAGGGTGCTGCAGCTGACAATGCCCAGGCTTTTGCCCTGGTTAACCGAGCAGCTGACGCCCCGCACGGCATCAATCTGGCCACCATACTGGCTGAAACTGACCCAGAGGTCCTGGATGTCGACGAGGGGCATGAGTTGGCCTTGCTGGGATGGAAGGCACTCCCTGGGCTTGGAGACCAGGGAGTGCCACGCACGATCGAGAGCTACTGCTTGGTCAAGTGCATGAAGAAGTAGTGGCCAAGACGATCGAGCGAGGTGAAGCCCGGCTTGTTGGGCGTGGAGGCATCGCCGCCGAGCGTATTGGAGATGACGGTGATGGTAATCGGGTGCACGAGCGGGACGATCAGGGCTTGATCGATCATGACTTGCTCGGCCTGGGCGTAGAGCTGGTAGCGGGTATCTCAATCGGGCTCGGAGCCGGCCTGAGCTACCAGGCGTCATATTCAGCAATATGGTAGCCGTGGCGACCGCCATTGTAGAAAATGCCGTAGAAGTTAGATGGATCGAGATAGTCGTATTTATAGGGCGCAATGAAGATGTTGTTCTTCTTGTTGCGCACGCCATCCATCCAGTCTGGGCCAGGCAGGACATGGATGTTCATGGTAATGCCCAGAACGTCCTTGAGCTTGGCCTGAAGATATTGCGCCATGGCCGGGATAATGGCGCCGTTATAGCCGACCTCTTCACGATACTAGATCTCGATCTCGAGGAAGCATGTGCCTTCGGGAAAGCCTGCATCGGCTATGAATTGCTTCGCCTTGGCGGGATCGAATACGGCTTCGGCGGCGATATCGGAATTGTAGCCAGGATAGCCGGGCAGCAGGATGGAGTCGGCCGGGATGGCGATGTCTTTGAGAATAGTGGCGGTCAGCTCGTCACGATTGACTGCGTGGTAGAAAGCCTTGCGGACGTTTTCGTCGTTGAACGGGGCCAAATCTAAATCCAAATCGTAGGAAATGTAGGAGGTGGCAAAAATGGCGTTCTTGCGGATGCCATCGGGATAGCGGGCGACTGCCACCGGCACCTGGCCGGTGTTGAGGAGGGAATAGTCCGCGTCGCCGGCCAGGAAGGCGGGCAGGCCGACTTCAGGGGCGCTCAGGCTGAGGTTAACCTTAAGCCGGTCGATCTAGGCCTGCCAGGAGCTGATATAGGTGTCCGATTTGGTCAAGACCACTGAGTTGTTGGACTTCTTCCAGCTCTCGAGATTAAACGGGCCGGAACTGACAATGGTGTCGACATTGAGGGCTTAGTCGTCGCCAAGCTTGTCGACGACATGCCTGGGCGCCAGGTACCACAGGCTGGTGACTGAGGGCAGGTAAGGCTTGGGGAAGGAGGCGAGGGTGGTGACTTTGATGGTTAGGTCGTCAACGGCCTTGAGGCCGAGGGTGGACACGTCAGCAGTACCTTCGGTGACTAGCTTATAGCCCTTGGTGCTTCCGGCAAAATCCCAGTACTAGGCAAAGTCATAGCCTCAGGTGGCAGCGCGCTGTAGCGCTAAGACATAATCGGTGGTAGTCAGTAGCTCGCCATCGGACCAGACTAGGCCGGACCGCAGCTTGAAGGTCCAGGTCAGGCCATCGGCAGACGGGCTCCAGCTTTCAGTCGCCATTGGCGTCAGCTCGAATTCTTTGTCGAAGGTGGCTAGCGGCACCTGCAGCAGCTCGGCAAAGGTGCCGCACGGATAGACGGTTTTCATGTAGTCCATATAGGTGCCGGAGATGGACTAGCCCAGCGCGATAGTGGTGATTTGGGCAACTGACGGCAGGGTCAGTGCCGTGGCGACAACCAGCGCCCCAGCGATTTTCAATAGTGTGTTCATTGTAAACTCCCTTCCTGCAGAGCCAGTTCTGGACGTTCTGTCAGTGCCAGCCCCGTGCATGCGGGCCAGTCGGCTTGTGCGCAGCCAAGCTGCGACCAACAGACGCGAATTCGCCTCAGAATCTGCAAAATGACATATGTCTGACAAATACAATTAGGCTTGGCAAGCCGGTATGTGGATAGGTTGCTCATTTTTGTGCTGGTGCCCGCAATTGATGCGGAAATGCGCAAAATGCTGTCATGCTCGACGGCCCGTGAAGCTGCGAGTTGCAGTCTCGATGGCCTGGGCGCCAATGCCGAAATGGGCATAGAGATCGTTGATCGTGCCGGTCTGGCCGAAATGCTCGACGCCTAGGGTAGTGGTGCGGTGGCTCAGCACGCTGCCGAGCCAGTCCAGGGTCACGGAGTGGGCGTCGATGGCGGTGACGAGTCCAGCGCGATGCGGAATGTTGGCGAGCAGGGTTTCAGTGTGGCTGCGGGCTATATCATCGCCGTGCAAGCGAGCGCGCTGGGGAGCATGCCAGTCGGCATTGAGCCAATTAGCCGAGATAACCGCAAGAATAGCGACATTGCGCCGGTCGCCGCCGATTGCTGCCGCCGCTGCGATGGCTTCATTGGCCAAAATACTCTGATAGGCAATGATTGCCTCGCAGGCCGGGGTGGCAGCTAAGTCAATAGGCACCGCGAATGATGTCACCGCCAGAGGGGATGTCCATGCTGCGCGGTGTCTGTTCGATAGTGCGGGTGAACAGGCGCAGATAGACCGAGCCGCCGGTGACGTCGCGAGGCCAGCCGGCCAGATCGGGGCGGGCGTCGCCGAAGCGCTGCATATAGTCGAAGGCGCAATCCATGATGACCGACAACTTGTCGGCAAAGGCGGGCTCGAAGCTGGCCAAGCCATCCCGGGACATGCCGATCAACGGGCTGGCGATAGACTGGTGCGCGCCACCTTCGCCGGCCAGAAAGACGCCAGAGGGCGTGCCGATCAGCAGAAAGCTGGCGTCCTGGTAGCAAGCATAGTTGAGTGCATTGAGGCTCCGCGAAATGAACGGGTCATAGAGCGTACCGATGGACAGCAGGCGTTCGCCGAACAGGGAATGGCTGAGGCCGGCGGTGCCCAGGGCAAGGAATAGGTTCATCTCGGCAATGCCGAGTTCGAGATACTGTCCTTCGGGGGTGAAGCACCATTTCTGGGCGCTGGGGATGGCCTCGGCCTGGAACACATCGACCATGTCGCGCTTGGCATAGAGGTTGCGGCGGTTGACCCAGATGTCTAGATTAGTTGAGAAGGTGACGTCGGGCGAGGTGGTGATGATGCGGCGCGCCAGATCGCTATCGGTCTTGGCGATGGCGTCCAGCACCTTGCTAAAGACGGTCTGGATGGAGGTGGTGCAGATACCGACAAATTGCGGGCCAATGGTGGCGACGGCTAGCGTTGGTGTTGAGGGGGATCTGGGCGAGGAATTTTTCGATCCTGATGGGATTCTCGAGGCCTTCAAATTTGTCCCATTCGTGCCCTTCGCGGATGTTCATGGACTGGCGCAGGGTCTCGATCTGCGCGCCGGTCATCTGCCCGACGTTATTGTCCTTGTGGACGGCCAGAGGCGTGGCTCAGCCCTTGACGGTATAGGCGATCAAGACGGCGGGCCTGTCGCTGACGGCGGCCTCGAGCTGTTCGAGTAGGCTCTGTGTGCAATGGCCGCCCAGATTGCCCATCAGCTCGGCCAGTTCGACATCGCTGCGCCAGGCGAGGGGTGCCGAGACGTCGCCCTGATCACCGATCTCGTCGTTAAGGAGCTCGCGCCAGGCTGCGCCGCTGCGAAACATTAGGATAGATGGCGTTGGGGGGCGTCGATCCAAGCCTTGAGCCAGTCGCCGCCGAGTTCTTAGAAAGCGGCGCACTGCAAGGCGCCGTATTTCAGGGCGACGACATTCCAGTCGAAAGCCTGGAAGATGGCTTCGATGCGGTCGTACAGGCCTGCGCGCACTACGCTATCAAGGCTTTGCTGATTGTAGTCAATGATTCACCAGGTATTGCGCAGGCCATGCTTCCAGCCTTCGAGCAGGCACTCATAGACACTGCTCTCGCCGAGCTTGGCATCGCCGACCAGGGTCACCATGCGGCCCTCGGGGCGCGACGTATTAGTCCAGGACTTGGCGCGGACGTAATTCTGAATTCAGTGACGCAAAGGCGGTGAAGGCCACGCCCAGCCCGACCGAGCCGGTGGAGATATCGACGTCGTCGATGTCCTTGGTGCGGCTGGGATAGGATTGGGCGTCGCCAAAGGCGCGAAAATTCTCCAGCTTTTCTAGGCTCTGCTTGCCGAACAGATATTGAATGGCGTGGAACACCGGGAGGCATGCGGCTTGACCGCAATCCGGTCCTCGGACTTGAGGACTCCGAAATACAGTGCCGCTATGATGGCAGCCATGGAGGCGGAACTGGCCTGATAGCCGCCAACCTTGACGCCATCGATATTGGGCGGGATGTGATTGGCATGGTGAATCATCCAATTGGACAGCCAGAATGCCTTTTGGTCAGCGCTTCGATAGTTTGGGCCCGATTCATACATTTCCCCGCAGATCATGTCTGACATTGCACCTTGCGATGCAGTGGTTCTTGTCTATTTTGGCTCCAAAGATCATATTTTGTGCAGGAAATGCGTATAATTGGCAGGAAAAATGGCGGAAGCCACTAATTTGGCGCTGACGGCAATTGACCGCAAGATCCTTGGCGCCCTGCAGGAAAACGGCAGGATGACCATCCAGGCGATCATCGATCTGGTGGGGTTATCCGTTTCGTCTTGCCTGCGCTGGATACGCCAGATGGAGCAGATAGGGATCATCACCGGTTACAGCGCCAGCGTCGACCAGAAAGCGGCGGGGTTGCCGGTTTCGGTGTTCATCTCGATCAAGCTGGAGCGGCAGCTGGCGCAGGAGTTGGACGCCTTTGGCGCGGCTATTGGCCGATGGCCGGAGGTAATGGAGTGCTATCTGATGACTGGGGCAGTTCGATTTTCTGCTGCGCGTGGTCTGCGCGGACCTGGAAGCCTATGAGCAGTTTTTGCGGGCGCGGTTGACCCAGATCGCCGGCGTCGCTTTTCGCTGGGCTAGATCAAGTAATCGCGCGTGCTGCCGCTGTAGGAGTGGGCTGACCGCGCGCCATATCGCCGAGGTGGTAGCGGCCGCCGGAACAAAAAATGCGCTGGATCAATCCGCTAGCGGTCTGGCATGGCTAGGTTGTCCCACGAATCCCGAAGAGCATTGTATGCGCATCTATCTGCTGATAGTCTATCCTGATCGCAACAGCTTTAACAATTCTATTGCCGATACCTATCAGGCGGCGGCGCTGGCGGCGGGACATCAACTGCAGCGGCAAGATTTGGCGACGATGGTGTTCGATCTGATCCTGCAGGGCGGCTATAAATCGATGCAGACGCTGGAGCCCGATCTGGTGCAGGGGTAGGAGCTGATTGCCTAGTGCGAGCGCTGGGTGATCGTCTATCCGCTGTGGTGGGGCAGTGTGACGGAGTTCCTGAAGGGCTTTTGCGACCGCACCATACCATGCTGCTTGGGCAGGCGTTTGAGCCGCATGCGGATGACCCGATATGAGACAAGCTGCTGACCGGGCATTCGGAGCAATTATTCGTCACCTCGGATGCGCCGCGGACTTGGATCTGGTTTGCCTATCACAATGCCGATGTACGGCAGGTCAAGCATGCCGTGCTGCGCTGCAATTCTGCGGCATCAAGCCGGTGTAGGTGACCCTGTTTACTTAGATCAAGACCAGCACCGAGCCGCAGCGCGCTGCCTGGCTGGAACAGGTGCGCAAAATGGCGGCCAGACCGCGCTTACGGTTGGTCACCCTTGCGCCGGGTATGACGCCCCCTGGCGCGTAAACCGCTTGCTAGTGGGGCTTAACCGGGCAGGTCGAAATGCCCAGCAGCATATAGAGCGGGCAGATGCCGACTATGCTGGTGAGCAAGGGTATCAGGCTGAGCAGGGTGAACCAGCGCCAGCCGGCATCGGGGAAGGCGAAGAAAGCGATCAGCAAGGCGAGTAAGCGGGATGTCCGGGTTCGGGCTGGTATGAGTGGGCAGCGTGCTGCGTACGATAGCCGTCTGGATGGCCAGCGCTGGCGTGGCGGTGACGAGCAGCAGCGCCAGTGCGACTCTTTTAGTTTTTTTGACTGAAGATCATGTCTGGCAGTTGCGCCGGGGCAGTGGGCAAAAGCAAGGCGGGGCGGGCTCAGATGCAATTAGGACCTATTTGCAAAACTGGAGGCGTGGGTGGAAGTGGGGTGTGGGTAGAAAGGGGGCGGGGGAAGAATTGGGTGCTGTTGGGGTTGATGGCGTTCGACGCGCTGGCCAACCTGATCGGCGGCACCGATACACTGTGACGGCGTCAGTACGCGACAGCGCGGCATCTTCGAGCCCGGTAGTGACCGCACCGGCGCTTCTGCTGGCGGTGGCGACACCGGCAGGGAGCGCTGCGCCCCAGTTTGAGGCGAGCCTCTATGTTACCGCCAATAGCCTCAACCTGCGCAAGAGCTCGTCGACCTTGGCGCGGGTGCTAGGGAGTCTCTCGCGCAACACCGCAGCGTGCGTCGGCGAGCGGTGGGGCGGCT
This sequence comes from Candidatus Devosia symbiotica, assembly GCA_025050575.1. Classification (GTDB taxonomy): domain Bacteria; phylum Pseudomonadota; class Alphaproteobacteria; order Rhizobiales; family Devosiaceae; genus Devosia; species Devosia symbiotica. Next base: position 397 of record JALBVE010000043.1, on the reverse strand, counting down.
GGGTGAATATTTCGGTCGATGGGATGGTAGGCTGGGTGAGTGGCGATTATCTTGGTGCTGATCCGGTGGTGGCCACCCCAAGAGCGGCGCAGCGCCTGGCCCAGGTCTATATCGCCCCGGTACCGAACCAGTTGCGCCAGCCGGTGGCGCAGCGCGGCAGTAATGTGTCCTGTCCGCAACGGCAATATTGCATGCGGATCGGGTCTTGTGAGGAGGCGCGCTGCTATCTGGTGAACTGTAGCTAGGGCGCGCTGCTAGATAGCAACAGCGACGGGATACCGTGCGAGGCGATTTGTCGGTGAGGGGGGCGATCTGGTCGCCCAGAGTGTTTACTTTCGTGATCGCCGTGGATTGTGGTGCCCTATAGATGATGACTATTATCGCCCGATAAGACGCC
>JALBVE010000042.1 GCA_025050575.1 Candidatus Devosia symbiotica | reverse complement strand
CATTTAACGCAGACTTTCGGCTTGACCTGCAGCAGCACGGTCAGCGCCACTGCCGCGTGATAGCCATAACCAAATCGGGCAAAGCGCGCCAACACCCGCTCGTTGAGCTGCTTGCGGTTACTGAGCGCCTTGACCTGGTTATAGGCCACCTTCCACTCGGTCGACGAGAAGCCCGCGCGATTGCGCATGCGATTATAGACAACGGCATTGACCTTGCCGGCCACGATCGGATCAAACCGGCGATCAACTGCGCCCAGCGTTTCCAGCATCTTGGAGGTGGTATCGTCGATCTCGCCGCGCGGCGAACGCCAGTCGATATCGGTGCGACGACGCAGATCGGCGGCAATCCTGACGTCCTTGGTGGCACGTTCAACCAACTTTTCCAGCATCGCCTTTAGCAGCTCGGCATTGACATTGCGCACCAGGCGCGCCACTGAATCGGTCTGGCCATGATCGATAATGGCCTCACAAACTCGCCCGGCTACCGCATTGCGGCTAGCGACGGCCTCGCCATGCTGGTCGCTCTGGTAGGTAATGAATGATGTCGATAAGATCGTCATCAGACAGCACATTTGGAGAGCGGCCTGGCGACATCGAGATCGTCATTGACCAGCTTGACCACCATCGTGCCAGGTGCCCGGTCGAGCTTGGCCACATGGATCTGCGCCTCGATCTCGACGAATTCGGCAAGCTGGCACAATATCTCGTCATATTGCGCCACCTGCTCGTCATCGCACCGGTCAGACACATAGCTGAACAGCTCGGCCATATTGGGGAACAATTGTTCCTGCTCAGAGCGACTCGGGTTGCCGTTTAGCACACGAAAGCTGGAAAACGCCCGCTGTCCTTCGTCAAGATCGCTCATCGTCAATCTCTCGGCTTCTGCCGCAATCAAGATCGCCACGATGGACTGCCAGATTGGACTAGGCTCTGAAATTGGGCGCCCGCAATTGATTCAAATTGTAAAGATTCTTTCGGCGGCCCAGCCTCCCAAAAAATGGAAGCGAGCCCCAGTGAACGGATCACCGGGGCTCGGCAATTTTGGTAGCGCTCGCATGCTGGTCAGTGGCTAAAAAGATCGGCGTTCATCAGCTTGACCCAAGCCGCCACAAAATCGGTGACGAACTTCTGCCCGGCATCGGCCTGACCATAAACTTCGGCAAGTGCCCGCAACTGAGAGTGCGAGCCAAAGATCAGATCGACGCGCGTCGCTGTCCATTTGACGGCGCCGCTCACCCGATCACGGCCTTCATAGCTGCCATCCAACCCAGACGATGGCGTCCATTCCGTCGCCATGTCGAGCAGATTGACGAAGAAATCGGTCGACAAAGCCTCCGGGCGATGGGTGAGCACACCATGGGCCGGCAGGCCGACATTGAGCACGCGCAGCCCACCTACTAGCACTGTCATTTCCGGCGCTGTCAGACCCAGTAACTGGGCCCGGTCCACCAGCATTTCTTCGGCCGACAGGCGCGACCTGGCGCCTATATAATTGCGAAAGCCGTCAACCTTGGGCTCCAGCGGGGCAAACGAATCCGCATCGGTCCACTCCTGGCTGGCATCCATCCGGCCCGGCGTAAACGGCACAATCACCGAGCCGCCGGCAGCCTTGGCCGCCTGCTCGATGGCAGCACTACCGCCCAGCACGATCAGATCGGCTAGCGAGACCTTCTTGTTACCCAATTGCTCGGCGTTGAACCCAGTCTGGATCGCCTCAAGCACCGCCAAGACCTTGGCCAGTTGCGCTGGCTGGTTGACCGCCCAGTCCTTCTGCGGTGCCAGCCGGATACGGGCACCATTAGCCCCACCGCGCTTGTCAGACTGGCGGAACGTCGACGCCGAAGCCCAGGCGGTCGTAGCCAGCTGCGCGATCGTCAAGCTCGACGCCAGCAGCTTTGCCTTGAGCTCGGCAATGTCCCCGGCGTCGATTAAATCGTGATCGCGCGCTGGAATTGGGTCCTGCCAGATCAGATCTTCGGCCGGCACTTCAGGGCCCAGATACAGTGCCTTCGGCCCCATGTCACGATGGGTCAGCTTGAACCATGCCCGGGCAAAGGCATCGGCGAAATGGTCCGGATTCTCATAGAAGCGGCGCGAAATCGGCCCGTAGATCGGGTCAAACCGCAGCGCCAGATCAGTGGTTAGCATCGATGGCGCATGACGCTTTGATGGAATATGCGCATCGGGCACCGAACCCGCACCGCCGCCATTCTTGGGCGTCCATTGCTGCGCCCCGGCGGGGCTCCTGGTCAATTCCCACTCGAAATTGAACAGATTGTCGAAGAAATTGTTGCTCCACTGCGTCGGCGTGGTGGTCCAGATCACTTCCAGGCCACTACTGATCGTATCGGCGCCCTTGCCGCTGCCAAAGGCATTCTTCCAGCCCAGACCCTGCAGTTCGATATCGGCCGCTTCGGGTTCATCGCCAACTAGTGCCGCATCGCCCGCACCGTGGGTCTTGCCGAAGGTATGGCCGCCAGCGATCAGGGCCACCGTTTCCTCGTCATTCATCGCCATGCGGGCAAAGGTATCGCGAATGTCTCGGGCTGCCGCCAGCGGATCAGGGTTACTATTAGGACCTTCAGGATTGACGTAGATCAGACCCATCTGCACCGCCGCCAGCGGATCTTCGAGTTCGCGATCACCGCTATAGCGCTCATCGGCCAGCCATTTGTCCTCGGGCCCCCAATAGATGTCCTGCTCGGGTTCCCAGACATCAGCACGACCGCCAGCAAAACCGAATGGCTTAAAGCCCATGGTCTCGAGGGCCACATTGCCGGTCAGGATCATTAGATCAGCCCAGGAAATCGCATTGCCATATTTCTGCTTGATCGGCCACAGGAGCCGGCGCGCCTTGTCCAGATTAACGTTGTCGGGCCAGCTATTGAGCGGCGCGAAACGCTGCTGACCAGCGCCGGCGCCGCCGCGACCATCGCCGATACGATAGGTCCCAGCGCTATGCCAGGCCATGCGGATGAACAGCGGACCGTAATGTCCGAAATCGGCCGGCCACCAATCCTGACTGTCGGTCATCAGCGCCGCCAGATCGAGCTTGAGCGCCGCCAGATCGAGCATCTTGAACGCGGCCGCATAGTTAAATGCTTCGCCCATCGGATTGGACAACGCCGACTGCTGATGCAGCACCGATAGATTCAGCTGATTGGGCCACCAGCCCTGATTGGAGCGCACCTTGGGCGTATGATCGACTGGGCACTTGCCGGCAGTTTCTGCTGGCACATCGTCGGTTGGCTGCGGGATGCTTGCGTCATTCATGGCGGAGTCTCCTGATCTGTTTGTCATCTTATAAGAGCGTAACATTCATGAGGCCAATCGATTATTCTTCGCCGGTCGATAGGAGCAAGTGCATCGTGCAAATATCTCTCAAACAACTGCGCTACGCTGCCGCCGCGGCCCGGACCGGCCATTTCGGCAGGGCAGCCCAGCTATACAGCGCCTCCCAGCCGGCTCTTTCCTAACAAATACTGACCCTGGAGGCGGCGATGTAGCGCCGCGCTGTTCGACCGGCTCAAGACCGGCGTCATACTGACCCCGTTCGGCTGCCAATTCATCGACCTGGCACAAAAGGCCATCGACGCTGCGGACGCGGTCAACGCTCTAGCGGCCGGCCACAGCGGCCTGCTTGATCGCCCCTTGCGCTTCGGCCTGATTCCCGCCATGGCGCCCTAATCTGTTGCCCGAGATTTTTCCGGCACTACAGACCGGCTTTCCTGACCTGGACTTTATCGTCAGCAAAACCGCACCGACGCCCTGCTCGCGGGGCCAATTGAAGGCAGCCTCGACGTCGCTCAGATCGCCACCCAGCCGCCCGAACACGGCCCGCTGCTGATCAGCGCCCCGCTATTCGAGGACCGCTTTATGCGAGAGACCAGCTACGACGAAGTCACCGCTGAGCCGGTCTCGTTGGCCAGCATCGCGACCGATCGTATCCTGCTGCTCGATGAGGGCCACTGCTTTCGCGACCAGACCATCGCTGCCTGCCACATCAAAAACGATACCGCATCGCGCACCTTTGCTGCCACGTCCTTGTCCACCATTGTCGAATTTGTGGCCAATGGGCAAGGTGTCACCCTGTTGTCCCAGATCGCGCTGCGCAAGGAAGCCACCGATCCGCGCATCGCCATTCACCCTTTTCGGTCCCCCGGCGCCGAACGGCTGTTGCGGCTGGTCTGGTGTCAGGCAACATCCTTCGCCCCGACCTTTGAGCGCATCGCTGACGTCATCCGTACGGTGCGCGCCACTCCGGCGTGAACCGGCATGCCGACCCGCCAAGCCACTTGCAGGTAACTATGGGCGCGCAACGTATCTTCTTGTTTCGCGCCGTGCGGCCAGCCACCTAGTGCCCCTACCGCCGCAATCGGCAGGAACATCCGAGAAGGAATGCGATGATGAAGATCCAGACTGGTAGCACACCTGATGGTGCTGGTGATGGCAATTTCTACCCCGTTTGCCACTACGGCGCAAGCTCAGGAAGCCATGGTCTAGGCTCCCAACAAGGACGCCTTGTTCACCAGCACCGATCCCAGCTCAATGCCAACAAGCAGGTGATCTATCACATCATGCGCGACCTGCTGGAGACCAACCATTAGGATCTAGCCAACAAGTACCTCACCGAGCAATATCTATAGCACAATTCTCTCATACCTTCCAGCCGCCAGACTATGATCAGGTTCTTCACCGAGACACTGCAGCTCCAGCCGACGCCAATTCCGGACATGATTGGCAATCCCGTGGTCTTTGTCACCACCGAAGGCAATCTGGTGACCGCGACCACCGTGCGCATAGAAACCGATCCTTAGGACCCCGCCAAGACCTACACCACCTGGTACAACACCTGGCACATCTCCGACGGCAAGGCCGACGAGCACTGGGATGTCGCCGTCAAACAATACCCCCCGACCCGGCTTGGCCAGCGCCGAGCTTGGCGTCGATCTGTCTAGGCCGCAGGCGCCACGACCGGGCGCTTGCGGCGTGCAAAACTGTCATAGCTGAAGAGCATCAGCGACAGCCAGATCAGTGCAAAGCCGGCCAGGCGCAAACCATTCAACGTTTCGCCAAACAGATAGATCGCCACCAGAAACTGGATCGAGAGCGCCAGATACTGGAACATGCCGATCGTCGTCAGCCGCAACCGCCGCACCGCAAAGGCGAATAGCAAGAGCGACCACACTGTACGCTCAGCCACAATCATCACCGAGCCCGCTGCCTCGACCTGCCAGAATAACAGCGGCAGGAATCCCCACAATACATAGGCCGCCAATGCCGCCAGCGCCCCGTTGCGGCCGTCATGGATTGATGGCGACGCAGGCGCGGAAATTTGCGCCGGCACAATGGCCTCAGGGGTCGATTCAGGCAGCGACATGAAGCAGGACTCCGCATCCAGACAGAATGCTTTCGCCTCCTGATACGAGCGCGCTCGTATTAGTGACCAATCAGAATTTGTGATCCTGCCATCTTGTAAAGCACATGATTGAGGTCGACGTTTAGCTGGTCAAGACATTGACCCTGGCGCCACCCGGCACAAGGCCAAGTCGACCAACCATCCTGAGGAGTCCATCATGAAAAAGACCGTCACTTGGGTTTTGATCGCAGACGGCGCGCAGGCTCGCGTCCTCGAGAACACCGGACCGGGCAAAGGACTTCAGCAGGTCAAGGGACTGGACTGGGCCATCACCCCGATGCAGGCCCAGGATATCCAGGCCGATAAGCCCGGCCGCAGCTTTGCCTCCAATGGATCGGGCCGCAGCACTATAGAGCCCAAGACCGACCCTGTCGGATATCGCGAAACAGAATTCGTCAAATCTCTGGCCGCCAGTATGGACCGCAAATTGCTCGACGGCGCCTTTGACCGCCTGGTCATCATCGCCGCGCCGCTGGCGCTAGGCGATATCCGCAAGGCCATCTCCCCCAGTGTTAAAAAGACCGTTCTGGCCGAATTGGACAAGGATCTGACCAATCTACCCACCGCGCAACTAGGCCAGCATCTGGACGGCATCATAGCCGTCTGATTGCGCTTCTTAAATCAATGGATTACCGTCAAAAGACGATTTAACTTTCCAAAAAGTTAAATCGTCTTCTTAATCGCCTGAATTGATTGTTCAGTTTGTTGACTTAATCTGCAAATTGAGCAAGATCTGGCTCAAGCTAGCCAGCTTAAACTTCTGACTCGTCGTCATTTTTGTCGTCGCCGCCACCTTCAGGCGTCGAGAAATTGCACAACCATCGAATTGACCAGATCGGGCCGTTCCTACGTGGGAATATGGTCCACATTTTCCAGCATCGCTGCAAAAGCGTTCGGCATTTCCTCGGACAGATATTCGTGCCTGTTGATCAGGACAGTGAAATCCTGATCACCAATCAGCAGCAGGCTGAGCACTGCAATCTTGGCCATCCGATGCCAGGCTCTCGGGCGGTGTTCGTCCCGGCTGAGGTCCGGCTTACTCAGTGCCAACGCGTTCATCTCCAGAAATAGCACCACCCCGCTAACCCGGCCGCTCTGCGCCCAGGACCCGTCAAGCCACTCATGCGCCTGCACCCTGTTGAACATGTCGTGGTCGCCGCGCTCGAAGGCATTCTCTTCGGCCGCCTCGATCATCAGCTTCTGCTTCGGTTGCGCTCCACGGCGCACCCGTCACCGATGTGCTGATCAGTATTCAGACCAATCACCCGCCCCGGATGGCGCAGCGCGAAATCGATCACCAACCCATCGCCCAGCGAACAACCGACAGGCACCGCCGCTCGAGCATCGCCTCCAGATCATCGACCTAAGGCCTCGTCGCCGCTCTCGGTCTCGCCATAGCCACGCCGGTCATAGGCAATGTCGTTCTAACCGACATCGGCCACCGCTGCCATCTGCTATGCTCACATCCGCTTGTCGCAGACCCCGGCATGCAGAAATACCATGGGCAGACCTTCACCGGCTTCCACATCCGCCAGCCTAGCCGCACCAATTTCAAGTGCAAACGACTCAAATGCCTCAGACACATTGCTGCTCATTACCGAGCAACCAGAACGCAGAACGCAAAGCTGTCCTTGCCGCCAACCCAGCAGCCCGGCGCATCGGCCGACGGCATCATGGCGCCCAGTTCCTGGGGATAGGTCCCCGGCCCGGCATCGGCCTGGTTCAGATAGACCAGCCCCTTGTCCTGATCGGCCAACCCAAAGGCAAACACCTGCCCATCGGGCACAGCAAATGTCAGCCCGCCGCCGTCACGCGTCACATCACAATCAAAGGTCCCGAAACCGCTCGCCGTGCATTGCGCCGGCTCGGCCATCACAACACCGGCCATCGCGCCTCAGACCAGACCCATCACTAGAAATCGCATAGTGTCCTCACAGCAAAAAAAGGGGCGGACCCTTGGCTGGCCCATTGTCATCAGCTTACCGCGTTAGCGGCTTGTATGTCGCGCGTTTTGGATTGACCGCGTCTGCCCCTCAAGCAGCAGATCTTGTCGGCTTCGTAATCGGCAAAATTGCCTTCAAACCATTCCACATGACTGTCGCCTTCAAAGGCCAGCATGTGGGTGGCCAGACGGTCCAGGAACATCCGATCATAGCTTATAATAACAGCGCAACCAGCAAATTCCTCGAGCGCCTTTTCCAGCGCCGCCAGGGTTTCGATGTCTAGATCATTGGTCGGCTCATCGAGCAGCAACACACTGGAGCCGCTCTTGAGTATCTTGCCAGATGCACGCAGTTGCGCTGCCCGTCCAATAGATTGCCGACCTTCTGCTACTGATCGCCGCCCTTGAAGTTCAACGAAGAGGCATAGGCGCGCGAGTTCACTTCGCGCTTGCCCAGCAGCAGGATTTCGTCCCCTCAGAGATTTCTTCCCATACAATCTTGTTGGGGTCCAGGCTATCGCGGCTCTGGTCGACGTAGCCCATCTTGACCGTCTCGACGATCGTCACCGTGCCGGTATGGCGCTGGCTTGCGCCGCGCTGCTAACCTTGCCTGCATAGGCAGAGAACACCACACCACTCGCCCGCAGTCCCATCGAGTATTTCACGCTCGATAATGGCCTTGAAGTCGTGGTCATCCCTGATCATCAGGCGCCCGTGATCACTCATCATGGTCTGGTACAAGGTTGGCAGTGCCGACGAGCCTGCCGGCAAGTCCGGCATTGCTCATTTCTTCGAACATCTGATATTGAAGGGCACGGTCCGCTACCCGGCCGGCGAACTCGACGCCGCCGTGGCCGAACTGGGCGGCAAGCTGAACGCCTTTACCACCGCCGACGTCACCGCCTTCTTTGAAACCATGCCGCCAACGCCCTGCCCGCCATGATAGAATTTGAGGCTGACCGCATGCACGGACTGATCCTAACCGACGATGTCATTGCTTCTGAACACGATGTCGTCCTCGAAGGGCGTCGCCAGCGCATCGACGGCAACCCGCAGGCTCTGCTAGGCAAGAAATCCATTGCCGCGCTCTACTAGAACTGCCCCTATGGCATTTCCGTCATTGGCTGGCAGCAGGAGATGGAGCAGCTCAATCGTACCGATGCGGCCGATTTCTATGACCACTATTACGCGCCCAATAATGCCGTGTTGGTCGTCGCCGGCGATGTCGACGCCGCGACCGTCCGTACCCTGGCCGAAGCCAGCTATGGCAAGGTCGCGCGCGGCCCGGCACTGCCGCCCCGTATTCGCCCGTCCGAACCCGAGCGCAATACCAGCGCCATCGTCAGTCTGAACGATCCGCGCGTCGGCCTGCCCAATTTCCAGCGCGCCTGGATCGCCCCATTCTATCGCACCGCCCCCGGCGAAGCCGCAGCGCTCGATCTGCTGTCCGAAATTCTCGGCGGCAAAGGCGCGCTATCTGCACAATTTCGTCTTCGCCAGCGACGCCCAGCAGAATTATGATCCAGATCTGTTGAGGCGGCCACGCAGGCCGCCGGCATGCCGCGGTCGCGCTCTTCAGCCCGGCCAGACCGCCGAGCTGACCGTCATCAACACCGACGAGACCGATCGCCACGCGCTCTTCACCACCGAATAAGGTGATCGAGACACCCAACTGGACGCCCGATGGCCAGACGCTGATTTTCAATGCTGACGGAGAACTCTGGCGCATCGCCACCAGCGGCGGCATCCCGGTCAAGATCAACACTGGCGACCTGCGCGATCTCAACAATGACCACATGCTCTCTCCGGATGGTGAGACTGTCTATGTCAGCTCTGACGATGGTCACCTCTACGCCGTGCCTGTCGCCAGCGGCACGCCGCGCCGCGTTTACAACGCTTATGCCACGCCGCACCATCATTACCCGCACAGGATCAACCCCGATGGTCTGACTCTGGCCTATGTCGCGGTCGAAGCGCCACACGGCAATAGGCGGATCAACATTTTCACCATCCTGGCGACTGGCAGGCCAGACACCCGTCATCGAGCAATTGACCGATGACGAGCGGATCAACTGGTTTCCGCATCTGTCGCCTGATGGCGCCTCGGTGATATATATCAGCTATCCGCCCAGCACCCCAGGGCCATCCGGCCGACAAACAGGTGATCCTGCGTTTCATGCGGCCAGACGGTTCGGACAAGCGCGATATCATTGCCTTTCTGGGCGGTCAGGGCACCATCAACGTCAATTCCTGCCCCCCGACAGCCGCCGCTTTGCCTATGTCGCCTATCCGCTGGACAGCTAAGCAGAGTTCCCGGGCCTCAGGAACTCCAGCCCCAGTGCCTGCTTGATGACGTCATCCTGCTCGGTGCCCCGCACCACATCGAATGACCCTGTTCCTGCCAGTCGAAATACATACCCAGCGTGCCCAGCACGGCGCCATCAACCCGATCCTGCGCCTAAACGGCCGTGCTGTGCGCCAGCACTTCACGATCAGCATGATGGGCACTTATTATCACTTCGCCCACCGCGTAATCATCGCCAGTCTTGGTGGCCAGCGCCGCCCGAAACCAGGTCTCGCGCGAGAAATCGGCATCAACCAGCTGACGCGCATGCTGACCATCGGCGTTAGCCACGACACGGCCATGCGCATCGGTCAGCACCAGATCGCAATAGACACTATAGAGGCGGCTTATCGTCCCCAGCTGGTCGGCAGCGAAGGCACTCCGATTTAGCGCTGGGTCACCCAACACTTCCCAGAACGCCGTGTCCGTCGCCCACCAGCGCATATCGGCGATGCGCTCATACAGATTGCCACCCACGATCACCGCGCTGTTGATCTCCCCAGCTTCGGCTGCCTTCAGGCAGGTCATGGTGTCTATGCCCTTGGACTCGGGGAAATTGACGCCGAACGCGGCTTCCATTCTCTCCAGCACCTCCTTGGCTAGCACCGACTTGATCCCGATAGTACCAATGCCCTGCACATTGGAGTGATCGCGCAGCAGCAACAGCTCAGCAAAGCGCTTGCCACCATGCCGCGCAACACAGCCAGATTGGCGATGGCTTCGACATTATTGGCCACGCCGTGGATGTGATGGGTAATGCTCATGCCTCAGGCAAACGCGGCATTTTTGGCTTTGCCATATTGCCGGGCAATATGGCCAATCTCCTTGGCACTGATGCTGCAGGCCGCGCTGATCGTCTCCCAGTCCAGCGCCGCAAGATCGGCCGCAAAACCCTCAAACCCACTGACAGGGTTGGCAATGAAGTGACGATCTTTTAGGCCCAGTTCTAGCACCGCCTTGGCGATGCCATTCATCAACGCGATGTCCGAACCGATGCGCGGCTGCACACAGTCCGAGGCGATCTCGCTGCCGCCCTTGAGCATGGAATTGGGCGACTTGGGCTCGGCGAATTTGACCAGCCCCAACTCCTTGGCCGGATTAATCACGATCATCTGCTGCTCCACTCGCGGCAGTTTTTCAGCATGTGGATGAAGCGCGGATGATTGGACGACGGATTAGCTCCGATCACAAAGATCAGATCGGCTCCCGGTCAGATCCTCCAGCTCGACACTGGACGTCGCCTTGCCAATGGTAGTGACCGCCCCTCGCTGGTCCCCTGATGGCAGTAATACGAGCAATTATTGACAATTATTAGTGCCATAGGCCCGCGCCAGCAGCTGGAACAGGAAGTCCGCCTCATTGGAGAAACGCCCTGAGGAATAGAAAAAGCTGCGCTGCGGGGCTGTCACGCTGAGCTTTTTTAGCGGCATAGGCCATGGCAAACGCCGAGTCGACCGGCGTGAACCGGTCCGCGCCCTTGGCCTTGAACAGTGGCGTCCCCAGCCGTCCCAGATGCTCCATCTCGCGCCCGCTCAGTTTGGCCAGATCATCGATCGTATGCTCGAAGATCACCTGCGGAATGGCCGGCTGAATATCGGTCTATTGCGCCTGCACGCTCTTGTTGCAGACCGAGGGAAATTCATTGAGCTCATTGGTCATGCTGCTGCGCTGCCCGCCCATGCCATAAGCGCAGGCTTTGCAGGCATTCTTGGCCGTTCGTGCTTTGGCGGCCTTGCCCACCCCATTCGGGAGATGGTGGCCAGGGTATTAGAGAACCTTCTTGGGTCCGCCGCCTACAATATGGCTGCTTTGCACCACGACAATGCTCCGCTTGCTGTGTCACCATTGTTAGCTCGCACCCACTCCGGCGCAACCCTTGCCGCAGTCAATCGGTCAAATCTGCCACGGGATCTCTACTACCCTTCGGCGCCACCGGGATCAGCCGACTATTATCCTCGTCGGTAATCAGATAGATCGCCTCATCCGGCCCCACCTTCACATCGGGCACCCGACCTAACTGGCCAGCAAACAGGCGCTTCTCGCCCACAATGGCATCACCCTCGACATCAAGCCGCACCAACACCTGACCGCTTAACTCGCTAGCGAGCAGATCACCCTGCGAGCCCGCCAACAGATCACCCTCATAGAAATTCAAGCCCCCTCGGGGGGGATTTAAAGGGTCCCAGTAGAACAATGGCTGCCCCAGCCCCTCCTTTTCAGTACTAATCCCGATCGGTAAACCGAAATAGTCTTCGCCATAGGTGATCACCGGTCAGCCATAATTGGCGCCGGCTTGAGAATTGCTGACCTCATCACCCCCGCGCGCGCCATGCTCGACCACGAACAACTGGCCGTCCGCGCGCAGCGTCGCGCCCTGCGGATTGCGATGACCCTTGCTCCACAATTCCGGAGCCCAGCCATCCAGTTGAGGGTTATCTGCCGGCATCGTCCCGTCAGGAGCGACGCATGCTACGCCACCAGCCAGATCGCCAGAGTCCTGCGCCCGGTCCTGCTCGCCGCGCTCACCCAGCGTCACAAACAGATTGCCGTCATTGCCCGCCACCACACGCGAACCAAAATGTCGATTGGTTATGGTGAACTTGTTCATTCGGAAAATCACCTGCTGGTCCTCCAGCCGGCCGGCATCTCCCTCTAACACCAGCCGGGCCGCCATCACGGCAGTACCCTGCCCGCACTGCAGCCCCGCATCGGCGGCTTTTTCGGCAAATGTCAGATAGATAGTGCCGCTCTCGGCAAAGTCTGGCGCCAGCGCCACATCAAGCAGGCTACCTTGTCCCTGATTATAAACATCGGGGATCCAGGCAATGGGCGCGCTCACCGTGCCGTCATCAACCATCAGCAACTACTCGCTGCGTTTGGTCACCAGCAATCGACCATCGGGCAAAACGCCAGCGCCCATGGATGATCAAGCCTCTCGCTGAGCACGGTGGCGCTCAGCGCCCCGGCGCTCGATTGCATCTCCTGGACTACGCCAACTGGCGCAAAGAGCAATGAAATCGCGAGAACCGGAACAAGGGCTTGCATGATTGGGCCTTTCTGCGAGAAGAGATGATGCTTAAAAGCACGTGTGAACATAACCACGTTCATACGCACATCGGCTTGACCGCAACGCAGCAGCCGGGCAATTTAAGCCATATCTCCCTAAAAATTTATCGTGGCGCGCAGGCCGAACGGATTTTGGCTGGGGTGAAAGCTATTTACTACCGTGCCAATGGAGGCGATGAGAATGAAAAAGATCCCGATGATGGTTGGTGGCCAAAAAGCCCTTGCCGCCGAATATGAGCATCGCACTGCCACTGAGCGCCGTCGCATTGTCGAGGCGATCTCGGAAGCGCGCGCCCATGGTGATCTGTCGGAAAACGCCGAATACCACGCCGCCAGGGAACAGCAGAGCCTCAATGAAGGCCGGATCAAGGAGCTCGAGACCATTCTCGCACTCGCCGATGTCATCGACGTGTCCAAAGTGAGCGGCTCGACGGTCAAGTTTGGTGCCACGGTGACCTATATCGATGAGGATACCGAGGAAGAAAAGACCTACCAGATCGTCGGCGACCCCGAAGCGGACGCCTCAGCTGGCCGCATCTCGATTTCCTCGCCTATCGCCCGCGCCATGATCGGCAAATCGGAGGGCGATTCGTTCGAAGTTGCGACACCCGGCGGCGCTCGCAGCTACGAAATCCTCAAGATCAAATACGCCTGACCCCTGATAATGGGGATTTGCTCACTATAAGTGTGACATTTCAGTACGCTCCACAGGCCCCTGCCTGTTGGGAGAACGGTTTGCCTTGAAAGAGTGCTACTTCGACATTTAACTAGGCCCGAGTAGAGTACTCCCATTAGTCGGAGAGCGTTGCGATGCACGCCAAAGTCGTCATCATCGGGTCAGGCCCAGCCGGATACACCGCAGCGATTTACGCTGCGCGGTCCATGCTTGAGCCGGTCATGATCCAGGGCCTGCAGCCCGGCGGCCAGTTGACCATCACCACCGATGTGGAAAATTATCCCGGCTTTGCCGACGTCATCCAGGGCCCCTGGCTGATGGACCAGATGCGCGCCCAGGCCGAGCATATCGGCACGCGCTTTGTCAGCGACGCCGTTACCCTTGTCGATTTTGACAAGCGCCTCTTCGTTCTGACTGGCTCGGACGGCGAGGTTTACACCGCCGACAGTGTTATCGTCGCTACCGGTGCCCAGGCCAAATGGCTGGGCCTGCCCAGCGAAGAGAAATTCCAGGGCTTCGGCGTCTCTGCCTGCGCCACCTGCGATGGCTTCTTCTACCGCAACAAGGAAGTCATGGTGGTCGGCGGCGGCAATACAGCGGTCGAAGAGGCCTTATTCCTCACCAATTTTGCCTCCAAGGTGATTGTGGTGCATCGGCGCGACGAGTTCCGCGCCGAACGCATCCTGCAGGATCGCCTGTTCAAGAATCCCAAGATTGAAGTGCGCTGGAATACCGAGATCGTCGAAATCGGCGGTTCCCTCATACCCCCTTCTGTCAATACGGTGACCTTGCTCGACCTGGCGACTAACCGCACCTATGAGCAGCCTATCGACGGTATCTTCATTGCCATTGGCCACGTCCCCGCGACGGCGATTTTCTCGGGCAAGCTCGATATGAAGCCGGGCGGCTATCTGCAGGTCAAACCCGGCACCACCCAAACCAATATTCCAGGCGTCTTTGCCGCTGGCGATGTGACCGACGATGTATATCGTCAGGCCATCACCGCCGCGGGCATGGGCTGCATGGCCGCTCTGGAGGCAGAACGCTTTCTCGCCGAACACTAACTCGCCGAAGCGGCGGAGTAGCCCGACCGACGACCCAAACAGAAAGCGTTCAAAGACATGCTCGACTGGGACAAACTCCGGATTTTCCACACCGCGGCCGAGTCTGGTAGCTTTACGCACGCTGCCGAAAAGTTGGGGATAAGCCAGTCCGCTGTTAGCCGACAGATTTCCGCGCTTGAAGATGATCTGGGGCTCAAACTGTTCATCCGCCACGCGCGCGGCTTGGTGCTAACCGAGGTGGGTGAGCAATTGTTCCGCACCGCCCGCCGCATGCATTGGGAATTGCAGCAGGTCGAGATCCAGATGTCCGAGAGTCAGGGCACCCCCACCGGCCCGCTGATCGTCACCACCACAGTGGGTATCGGCTCGACCTGGCTGAGTTCGCGGCTCGATGAATTTCTCAAACTCTATCCGCTGATCCAGCTCGAAATTCGCCTCAATGACGCCGAGCTCGATCTAGCCATGCGCGAGGCCGATGTCGCGATCCGGCTACACCGTCCCAACCAGTCCGAGATGATCCAGCGCAAGCTGTTCACCGTGCACAACCATTTCTATGCATCCAAGGACTATATCGCAGAGTTCGGCATGCCCACGAGCGCCGAACAGCTCGACGACCATCGCATTGTCAGCTTTGGTGAGCCCGTCCCATCCTATCTGGGCGACATCAATTTTCTGGAGCGCATGGGGCGCGCCGATTCAAGCCCGCGCCGCTCTTCGCTCAAAGTCAATGCCATTTACGGCATGATGCAAGCCTGCCGCGCCGGCATTGGCATCGCCATGCTGCCCGATTACGTCACCGAAAAAGAAGATGGCCTGGTCCAGGTGCTGGCCGAGACCGGGTTGCCGGCTTATGAAACCTTCTTCGTTTACCCCCCGACTTTAAAGAATTCCAAGCGCGTCGGCGTATTCCGGGACTTCCTGGTCGCCAAATCTCGCGAATGGAGTTTCTAGGCACTCCCTAGTGGCCGTAATCACGACCATTGCTCTGGATGCCGATGACACGCTTTGGCAGAATGAGCAGTTCTTTCGCCTGACCGAACAGCGTTTTGCTGGCCTGTTGGCCGATTACACTGATCAGTCTGATCTCAATGATCAGCTGATTGCCGCGGTAACTCGCAACCTCTCCTTTTACGACTTCGGCATGAAAGGCTTTGCCGTCTCGATAGTGGAAACCGCCCGTGAGGTCACCGACCACCGGGTTCCAGGCCGGGTAATCGCCGAAATTCTCGCCGCAGAGCGCGAACTGCTGAACTACCCAATCGAAACCCTGCCCTATGTCGATCAGGCCCTCTCAGCACTGAGCGATAGTCATCGCCTGATCCTGGTCACTAAAGGCAATATCTTCGATCAGGAGCGCAAGCTCATCGTCTCCGGACTGGCCGAGTACTTTTTGGCCATCGAGATCATCTCGGACAAGAATCAGGACATCTATGCGCGAATTTTTGCCCAACATACCGATAGGCCAGAGCGCACGGTGATGGTCGGCAATTCACTGCGCCCCGATATCCTGTCCGTCCTGGCGGCAGACAGCTACGCTCTCTATGTGCCCTACAACCTCACCTGGCTCTATGAGCATGCCGATGAACCGGCGGACCAGTTCTGCTGCGCCAAAATCGCCCATATCGGCCTGCTGTCCGAGGCCGTTGCGCGTCTACAAACGCCTTAAAAAGCGCTTTCCTGCCCACTAATGATCCCTGATCATCGCGGCACAGATACTCCGTTTGCCATTGATTTGGTTGAACTATTCCAAACTCCATGCAGTCAATGCATGGCTATTATACGCATTGCACGATTGTTAGGCGGTCCATCGCCCCCCTATATCTCCGTCAGCACAGTGGGCGCTTTTCCTCCTCCCTTGCGCCTCCTGCGTTCCCTCCTTGTGGGAACTTGTTCCCACAATATTGTGGCCCCGCTCGCCTCTCGGGCGGGGCCGAATTTTATTCTGCCGTACGTGCGCCATTTGCATGGCTGACATTCCCTACATCGTATTGCCGACCTGATTCGTAGAGTTCATAAGGGGAC
>JALBVE010000041.1 GCA_025050575.1 Candidatus Devosia symbiotica | reverse complement strand
GCACCACATTTGATGCTCCCATCAGAAAGGCCAGCCCCTCATTATGAGCCGCCGCGGCAGCTTCCAGTATTGTGAGAAATTCGGCAATCGCCACGCCGTCTTCAATGCCTTCCTCGACATGAGCCAGTGTCGCGTCATCATGGCTGGCCATTGCAAGCCCAAGCTCATGGGCGCACGGGACCAAGGCGCGGCGATTGGGTCCGCATGGAGTTCATGCTGGGCCAGCGCGGCGGCCAGATAACGCTCGGTCTCTTCCGACATCACGCCAAGCTGTTTGGCGTAGAACAGCTTGTAAGCCTCTATCGAGGTAAATTGGCGCTGTCCAGGGGTGCAGTCCATCAGCGAAATGAGCCGCGTCGTTGGACGTGTGCACAGCCCTTCGAAATGTTCCGTCACGTCGGCGCTAGGTAACAAGTGGTCTGCGCGTAATCAGCCAGTATCGCGAGCCGTACGCACCGCCTACACCATGCCCTGGACATAGCCGAACATGTTAGGCAGAGCCTTAGTTATATCACGCCAAGGGGCGGGGTTGGGGATCGGACTTCACACGAAACTCGATGGATCATGACTAGCAGTGTCAACTTTTGTTCTGCGACAAAAATCGAGCAGGCTTTTTCTCACTATTTGTTCTTCTTGGTGGTTCGGGTGCTAGCATTGCCAAGCAAACAAGCCTATGTCTTTCCCCTTGTATCGGTAAACGCCGATGATATGTCGTCGCCAACCTGCAGGAAAGGAGTGAAGATGACTCCATCAAATACCTTCACCATCTATGCCGGTGTTGGCCTCGTATGCGCCAAATTGCAAAGCGTAAAACGCTGGCACGGACCCTGTCGCTCGAAACGAATGTGATCCGTCACTCTTTCGTCTCATAAATTCGATAGACCCCAAGCGTTCCCGGCCCGGATAGTGCAATTCATGCCCATTCCGCCACGCCGTTCTGACGCGCAAGTAGAGATTCTATCATGCAGGAAAGCAATTTAGACAGGGCCAAGACCCACAAGCCCGTTGTCATTGAAGTTAGCGGAGAGCCCCTTGGCGTCGTGGTTTCACACGCCGATGGCTATCGTTTTCTGGCAGTCAAGCTGCCCGCTTTTGCCATCGATGGCCAGCAGTTCGCGACGATTGAGAAAGCACGCTTCGCCGTCTCCCAGGCCGTCCGCAATCATAGTGCCGACCTCGCTTAGGTCCGACCGCCGTATCGCATTTGCTCGATAGGGCGCCAAGCAAGCGCCGGAACCTTGGAGTCCCGGCGCCAGTTCAGTCATCGTTGGTAGAATTCAGCAGCTTGACGCCAGATCCGGCCAAGATTTCGGCCGATCGGGTCATGGCAATGGCCAGCGCTTCGTTCTGGCGAGCTCGCGCGATGCCCGCGAGCAGCGGCCTAGACTAGCAGATCAGGATCAGCGCGCCCAGGCGCGTGGCCACGTCGCGGCTGCGTTCCAGACCGGCCAGAAAACGGTCATAATCGCTTTTGCGCGTCAGTTCGGTAAATGGCTCGGCGACGATGCCGTCCAGTTTCACGCCGGTTTCCCCGAGAGCCTGTTCGATCGCGTCTAGATCCTTGTTCGACTACAGCCAGAATTCGACAAGATCGAACCCCTCAGCCTTGGCGAGGTGGATGCGCTGGACAAAATCGTCCGTCTCGGGGACGAACAGCATTTTGATATAGGTAGAGAATTGTCTCATCACGCCAGCCGCGTGCCGCCGGCCATTTCGGCCAGGATTGCCTTGGCCGCTGCTACTGGATCGGCGGCCTCGATGATCGGTCGCGCCACCACCAGATGACTGGCACCTGCCGCTAGCGCCTGGGCCGGGCTCATCACCCGCTTCTGATCGCCCACGGCGCTGCCTGCTGGCCGGATGCCCGGCGTCACCACAGCCATTTTGGGGCCCACGATAGTCCGCACCATTTCGGCCTCGAGGGCTGAAGCCACTAGCCCGCCAATGCCGGCGTCGCGCGCCTGCTGCGCCCGCAGGGCGACCAGACCCGCCATGTCGAGGGCAAAGCCAGCTTCGATGAGGTCGGCATCATCCATTGAGGTTAGCATTGAAACGCCCAGAATGCAAAGATCAGACCCCGCCGCGCCCTTGACAGCCGCCCGCATGCACTGCGGATAGGCGTGCACGGTTAGCATGGTGGCGCCGGTCTCGGCAATCACTGCCACGCCCTGTTCGACCGTATTGTCGATATCGAGCAGCTTGAGGTCGAAGAACACTTTCTTACCGGCGGCCAGCAGCGCCTTGCCCAGCGCAAAGCCGTCTGCGCCATAAAAACACTGGTAGCCAATCTTGTAGAAACCGACGCTATCGCCCAACAGCGCCACGATCTCCTCGGCGCGTGCGTGTGAGGAAACGTCCAGACCCACGATCAACTGGCCAGCCATGGTCTTCCCTCCGATGTGTTTGATGTCCCAGCATCTAGAACGGTTTTTCGCGCGCCGCAACCGGGAGGCGAGAACTTGTCGCCCATTGATGGCGGCCCTATCCTGCCCCGATTGCCACCAAGGGATATTGTCTGATGTCCAAGATGTTGCTCACCCACCTCAACCATGACCTGCAAAACAGCAAGCCTTATGTGCAGTTTGTCTAGTCCGATGACCCGGCTAAGCATCTGGGGCTGGAGGTGTCCCTTCGGTACCACACTTGCCGATGCCGAGCGCAAAACGGTCACTGCGGTGCGAGCCTTGTCGGCTGAGCTGGCTATCGTCGAAATCGAGGCGCCACCGCCAAAAACCTAGCCGAACCAGCCCGGCGCAAAATCTTCCATCGCTACCCATTCTCCACCCAGCCGCGCCGGCGCCAGATCAAAGGCAAAGCAATTGCCGCCGCCCTTGTGGGCATCCTTGTGGCCATGCTGGCCAAGATCGCTCCAGCGGAGCGATTTCCCGCCTTAAGCTTCAAACATCTTCTTGAGCCTGTGGAAGAAGCCGCCCGAAGTCGGGCTGGTCTCCTCGGTTTCAAGCTTGGCAAATTCCTCGAGCAATTCGCGCTGCCGACGGCTGAGCGCCTGCGGTGTCTCGATATCGAGCTGCACATACATGTCGCCGACATCCTTGCTCCGCAACACCGGCATGCCTTTGCCCTTGAGCCGCACGCGCTGCCCCGGCTGGATGCCAGCGGCGACCTTTACCTTGGCGCGCGCATTGTCCAGCGTGGGTACTTCGAACTCCCCGCCCAGGGCGGCGGTGGTCATGGCGATCGGCACCCGCGCGAACAGATCGGCGCCATCGCGCTGGAACAGATCATGCGGCCGCAGCGAGATGAAGATATAGAGATCACCCGGCGGGCCGCCACGCAGCCCCGCCTCGCCCTCATTGGCTAGCCTGATGCGGGTACCGTCCTCAATGCCCTTGGGAATATCGACGCTCAGCGTGCGGCTTTCCTGACGGCGGCCCTGGCCACCGCAATCGGTGCAAGGCTGGTCCATCATCTGGCCGCGACCCTGGCAGACCGGACAGGTCCGTTCAATGGTGAAAAAGCCCTGCGCCGCGCGCACCTTCCCATGGCCATTGCACTGTCGGCAAGTATGGGTGCCGGTGCCCGGCTTGGCGCCAGAGCCTTCGCAGGTGGTGCAACCCACCAGGGTGGGCACGTCGATCTCGACGGTGCGACCCTCAAAACTCTCTTCCAAGCTGATTTCCAAATTATAGCGCAGATCGCTGCCGCGCAGCTTGGCCGAGCCGCCACCGCCGCGCCGGCCGCCATTGCCCATGAAATCGCCAAAGATATCGTCGAAGATATCGGACATTGAAGAACTAAACTCGGGGCCGAAGCCGGCCGAGCCGCGTCCACCGCCGCTATTCTCGAACGCAGCATGGCCGAACCGGTCATAGGCAGCCCGCTTCTGGCCGTCCTTGAGCGTGTCATAGGCCTCGCTGATTTCCTTGAACTTGGCCTCGGCAACATCATTGCCGGGATTGCGATCCGGGTGATGCGCCATGGCAAGCTTGCGGTAGGCGCTCTTGAGCGCTGCGTCATCGGCGCCCTTTTCGACACCGAGAACCTCGTAGAAATCCCGTTTGGACAAGAAGCATGTCTCCAATGCATTGCCGGTCGCGACAGGCGCGCCCGACCAAACCTAATCCCCTAGATGGCAATCGACCTCACGGCTCGCAAGGGGTCTGGGGTCGCAACGCTGCTTTTGGGCCAAGTGAGTGTCACTATTCCGGCGCAAAAACGCGATAATTGCGCTCATGGTAAACTAATTGGCTGATCTCTTAGCAAGACAGACCCAGGTCTTTAACAATGGTGATTCGGTTTGCCTAACGGCCTGATGTCGGCACACAGGCCTGGCCGAGGGCCCTGGCGACATCGGCCTGGGCAAACAGCGCCTTTAGTGACGATCAGACCGATCCCAAAAAATCCCTGGATGACCCCGCCATAGGTCCATCAATTGACCGGAATCCCGGCCTGATGCAGCGCCGCCAGTGCCTCGCCTTCCAAGCGCAACGGGTCGATACCGGCCAGATCGGGGCAGCGCACCAGCTGCAGCCGGAGCTCATGCTCGGGAATGCCGTCGACAGTCAATTGCCGCAGGCGCCAGCGCATTGCTGGCATGCCGATCGGCCGCGCCCACAGCGTCTCGCCATAGAAGGCGGTGCTCAGATCGGTGTCGGCAATGGGGTGGATCAGCACCTGGTACACCGGTCGATGACCGCGTTCGTCACGCGCCAGCAGCGCCACATCCATGGCCAGATTGGCGCTAGCATCCTCGCCGACCACCACCCGGCGCAAGTCGCCGCCCAGCTTATGTACCCGGCTGCTCAGCCAATTCCAGGCCGCCCAGGCGTCGTCATGGGCCGTCGGAAAGAGATGTTCGGGCACCAGGGCGCGCGCTGGCATCGTGGCTGTCCAGATCGCCAGTCACGAACCCGCCGCCGTGAAAATACAGCAGCATTGGATTGAGCCGTTTCCAGCAGCTGGCCGAGGCGATAGAGCCGCGCCGGCACTGTGCCCTCGCCGCCCGTGATCATCAGATCTTCAGTATCCACCTAGTCGGCGTCCAGCTCGGCCATCGGATTGCCGCCGATCAGCTCGGCCAGCCGCCCAATCGAATCGTGGTGATCGTCGGGATGATCGTCGGGCGTGACGCTGGGATTGGTCATGGCGATGCCCTGGAGATTTCTGTCTCTTCCTTTGATAGGAAGCCGGCCCAGATTTGGGCTCAATCAAGGATATTTTGCGGCAACGATTCCGCGATCAGCCCGGCAAATGCCTCAAATCACTTCGGGGCCTCGCCGCTGATTCACACGAAACTTCGACTCATCCCGAAGGGGAAATCGCGCCAGTGGCGCGATCTAGGGGGAGAAGGCCATGAAGAGCTGTGCTCGAATGGCAGCGCCGAATGCGCACAAGACCGCGCGCCATTTGAACGGGCTGCGCATTGGCCGGCAGGCGTCGAATCAGCCCGCGACATCGGCGACGGCCACGCCATTATCTATCAGCTTCTTGCGCGCAGAATTGACCACATCGACGCTGAAACTGATCGGAGCCGTCGTTGAGCGCTTCTTCCATTATCTGGTCACTGAGCACTTTTTCGACGCCAACGCGCTTGTGCTTGGCGCGCGCCTTGATCGGGCGGATCATGCGGCCATTGTCAGCAGTACGGAATTCTTCGGCGGCCGCAAGGCTGCTCCAGAATTCACACTCGACATCGCTCTCATTATGGGCCGCGCCCACCAGTTCAGCGATGCGTATTTTGCATTGAAACACCAGGTCGTCATAGCCAAGGCGGACAGCGTTTACCATCAGCTTGCGCAGTTTTTTTGGGTCGGTGAAGGTCTTAGGACCTTGGAGACTGGAATGTTCATGGATTATCTTAAGGGGCCCGACAGCTGCCGGGCCCTTTTATCTGTCGTCTTGAGGTCACTTAGGCGGACTTCTTGTCATCGTCGCTGACTTCCTCGAAGTCGGCATCAACCACGCCGTCATTGCCGTCTTCATCCGAGCCATTAGCCTGGGCTTCGGCTTCAGCCTGGCTGGCCTTGTACATGGCCTCGCCCAGCTTCATCGAGGCCTGACCCAGTGCTGCGGTCTTTTCCTTGATCGCTTCACTATCATCACCGTCGATGATGGCTTTGAGGTCGGTGATCGCGGCTTCGATCGTGGCCTTGTCGTCGGCTGAAACCTTGTCGGCATATTCAGCCATCGACTTTTCGGTCGAGTGGATCAGGCTCTCGCCCTGGTTCTTGGCTTCCACTACTTCGCGCTTCTTCTTGTCAGCGTCCGCGTTCAGCTCGGCTTCCTTGACCATAGCTTCGATATCGGCGTCGCTTAGACCGCCAGAGGCCTGGATGCGGATCTGCTGCTCCTTGCCAGTGCCCTTGTCCTTGGCCGAAACCTGCACGATGCCATTGGCATCGATGTCGAAGGTCACTTCGACCTGCGGCACGCCGCGTGGTGCCGGCGGGATGCCGGCCAGATCGAAATTGCCCAGCAGCTTGTTATTAGCTGCCATTTCGCGCTCGCCCTGGAACACTCGGATCGTCACGGCGCTCTGATTGTCCTCAGCGGTCGAGAAGGTCTGGCTCTTCTTGGTCGGAATGGTCGTGTTGCGATCGATCAGCCGGGTGAACACGCCACCTAGGGTTTCAATGCCCAGACTGAGCGGGGTCACGTCGAGCAGCAGCACGTCCTTGACGTCGCCCTGCAGCACGCCGGCCTGAATAGCCGCGCCTAGCGCCACCACTTCATCAGGGTTCACGCCCTTATGGGGTTCCTTACCAAACAGCTGCTTGACGATTTCCTGCACCTTGGGCATGCGGCTCATGCCGCCGACCAGCACGACTTCGTCGATCTGAGCTGCCGTAACGCCGGCATCCTTTATCGCCATCTTGCAGGGCTCGATGGTCTTCTGGATTAGGTCATCAACCAGGCTTTCCAGCTTCGAGCGGCTCAGTTTAAGCGTCAGATGCTTGGGGCCTGAGGCATCGGCGGTGATAAAGGGCAGGTTGATTTCGGTCTGGGTCGAGCTCGACAGTTCGATCTTGGCCTTTTCGGCAGCTTCCTTGAGGCGTTGCAGAGCCAGCTTATCGGAGCGCAGGTCAATGCCCTGCTCTTTCTTGAACTCGTCGGCCAGATAATCGACCAGGCGCATGTCAAAGTCTTCGCCACCCAGAAAGGTATCGCCATTGGTCGATTTCACTTCGAAGACGCCATCGCCGATTTCCAGAATCGACACGTCGAAGGTGCCGCCGCCAAGATCATAGACCGCGATGGTGCCGGTGTTCTTCTTGTCGAGGCCATAGGCCAGAGCGGCCGCAGTCGGCTCGTTGATGATGCGCAGTACTTCGAGGCCTGCAATCTTGCCGGCGTCCTTAGTGGCCTGACGCTGACTGTCGTTGAAATAGGCCGGAACGGTGATCACGGCCTGGGTGACGCTCTCGCCGAGATAGGACTCAGCGGTTTCCTTCATCTTTTGCAGGATCATCGCCGAAACCTGGCTTGGCGAATATTTGTCGCCCGAGGCTTCAACCCACGCGTCGCCATTGTCGGCGGCCACGATCTTGAAGGGGACCAGATTCTTGTCCTTGCCGACAACCTTGTCGTCATAGCGGCGCCCGATCAGACGCTTGACCGCAAACAACGTGCCTTCAGGATTAGTCACGGCCTGGCGCTTGGCCGGCTGACCAACCAGACGCTCGCCATCCTTAGAGAAGGCAATCATTGACGGGGTGGTGCGGGCACCCTCTGCGTTTTCGATGACCTTGGGGTTGGAGCCGTCCATCACTGCAACGCAGCTATTGGTGGTGCCCAGATCAATACCGATGACTTTAGCCATTTACTCTAGCCTTTACTTTCAGCAAACCCATGCTGGAGCCCCTCTCGCGAGGCAGTTCCGTGACCCCGAAAGGCCGGGTTCCTTGCAATTGAAAATGCGCCCATCGCTGGGCTTGTGGGGTATCTTGTGGGGTATATAGGGGGTCCCCGTACGGCTTCAAGCGCTCATCGGGTACATTCGCCCCGGCTTCATGCCATTGGCGGTGCGCGGAGCGCGAAGCGAGCGGCACATTACTAGAGCGGCCAGGACAGCAGACGGGAGACGGCAACCCGCCGCCCCCCCCGATTGGGCTATTAGCCGCTCAACGTGTAGCTGTTGAGCGAGCAACTATCAATCTCCGGCACTTCAAGCGCGGCGCCTTCGTCGGTTTCAAAACGGAAATCATACAGGCACTGGTCCGAGCCGTCGCCGATGCTCACCGCGCCCTGCATGCTAGATTCCAGCGTGCCATCGGCGCCCAGCAGATCCTCACCCCAATTGTCTTCGGCACTTGGCGTGGTGTAAAAATAGTGCAGCGACTGGCTGCTAGCGTTGATCAGCGTGAATTCAACAGTTTCTGCGGCAGCGGGCAAGGCGCTCGCCAGCAATACTAGAGCGGCCAGGCCGCCCTTGAAATTACGAGTTCATCATTGGTGGCCCTCGGGGCCAGGCCCGCATCTGCGAACCGGCAGCACCGCTATCGGTGGCGGCGGAAATTAATCAAGGTATTTGCAACTTTCGCCACGCTTTTCTTTGCCGCGGCAAGCGCCTAGAACCACGCCATGTTCGCCCCCTCGGTTCTGTTCTACTGCACGATACGCTCATCCCCGATGGCGAGAACCTGTTGTTCACTGCGCCTCGCTCGGCTCTGCAAGCCCATGACGCTGCAGGAGTCCATGGTGCGCTGGCCTGGCTCTAGCGCGCCCAGTAGCAGGGCCTATGCACCGCCGGCTATCTGGCCTATGAGGCAGGCCTGGCGTTTGAGGAGCGTCTGGCCGGCAGTCTGCCGACAGCAGTGCCACACCCCTGCTCTAGTTCAGTCTTTACATGATGCGCCACAATCGCTGACCGCCGCCCAGGTACAGCGCCTGCTGGCCGAAGCTGCCGGTGAGACAACCGGTCGCGCGCGATATCGTCTCCAGCCTCAGCTCGGCGCAATATGCCGCCTTCGCGCAGGTAAAAGCCATGATCGCGGCTGGCGACACCTATCAGGTCAACCTAACCTTCCACGCCGAATTTCAGCTCGAGGGCGACCCTGTCGCACTCTATGCCGATCTGGTGCGCCGGCAGGCCGTGGCCTATGGAGCCCTGCTCAGTACCGACGCGCACTGGATCCTCTCGCGCTCGCCCGAATCGTTCGTGGCTAGTCGCGGCACCACATTGAGCACGCCCGCCTGATGAAGGACACGCGCAAGCGCGGTCATACCATTGCCGAAGATGCGGCCGGGCGCACAGCTCTCGCCGCTGACGAAAAGAACTACGCCGAAAACCCGATGATCACCGATCTGCTGCGTAATAATCTGAGCCGTATCGCCGAGATCAGCTCGGTCAAGGTCACCGATTTGTTCACGGCGGAAACCTGTCGCATCCTGCACATCCTGACCTCGGGCCTTACAGCGACAAGGCGGCCAGAGGTCGGCACTACCGATCTGCTGGCGAACCCGTTTCCATGCGGCTCGATTACCGGCGCCCCCCCAAATTGCGGACGATGGAAATCATCGATGATCTCGAAGCCGGGCCGCGCGGCGTCTATACTGGCTCGATCGGCTATTTCGCTCCCAATGGCGTTGCACCCTCAATGTCGCCATCCGTACCGCCATTATCGATAATCAGGGCCGGGGCAGTATCGGCATTCGCAGCGGCGTCGTTGCCGACAGCACTGCAGAAGATGAATATCGCGAGGCTCTGCTCAAAATGGTGTTCTTCACCGATCTAGGCGATCCGGTCATCCTGATCGAAAACCTAGCCTGGACGCCGGACGCCGGTTATGCGCTGCGCCAGCGCCATCTCGACTGGCTGGCCGCCTCGGTCGCCTATTTCGCCTTGCTCTGCGATAGTGCGGCCATCGCGACCCTGCTCGACAGTCAAAATTTCACCGCACCCATGCGCGTGCGGCTGACGCTCGATGCCGGTGGTCCAGCCCTGACCGCGGTGCCCCTGCCACCCAATCCAGCGGTCTTCCGCTTCACCATCGCCGATACGCAGCTGGACAACCAAAGCCTGTGGCTGGCGCATAAGACAACCAATCGCGCCTTTTACGACGAACCGCGCTAGCGCGCCCAGATTGCCCATGGCGTCGACGAAGTTCTGTTTCTCAATGAACGCGATGAACTGGCCGAAGGCTCGATCACCAATCTGTTTGTCGAGCGAGCCGGCTGCCTGCTGACCCCGCCGCTCGCCTCGGGCCTGTTGCACGGCACGCTGCTCGCCAGCGGCAGAACCCCCTCGAGCAAGTTTTTGACGCTTGCGGACTTGCCAGCTGCCGAAGCAGTCTAGCTCGGCAATTCGGTGCGCGGCCTCATGCGCGCTGAGTGGATCAAGCCCTGGCCCTGGAGACAAAGCCGATGACGATCCAGATTTCACCGCGCGACGTGCTGGTTGTTGTCGATGTGCAGAACGACTTTCTGCCCATCGGCCATCTGGCGGTGGCCGATGGGGACGCGGTGATGCGACTGATCAATGCTCTGGCCCGGCACTTCACCAATGTGATCTTCACCCAGGACTGGCACTCAGCCGACCACATCTCCTGTGCCAGCCAGCACGAAAGCAAGGCGCCGTTCGAGACCATCGAACTGGCCTATAGCACCCAGATGCTGTGGCCCGATCACTGCGTCTGGAATTCCCATGGCGCCGAACTCTCGGCCGATCTGGATATTCCCCATAGCCAGCTGATCATCCGCAAGGGTTACGATCGCGCCATCGACAGCTATTCCGGCTTCCAGGAGGCCGATCGCGAGACCCAAACCGGTCTAGCCGGCTATCTCAGTGAGCGCGATGTCGGCCGGCTCTATGTGGTGGGTCTGGCTACCGAGTTATTGTGTCGACTGGACCACCATTGACGGCGCCACCAGCGGTTCTGACGTCACGGTGATCGAAGACGCGACGCGGGCCATCGACAATGATGGGTCGCTGGCAGTAGAGCGCGTGATGATCCGGGAAATTCTGGGATGATCGAGGGGTCGCGCCATTGCGGCGCCGTGCATTGGCACTTCGAAAGCTTACCCGATGCAGCCACAGCTTGCAGCTGCACTGTCTGCCGGCGCTATGGTGCTCTCTGGATCTGATGTATTTGTCTCGGGTTCAACCAAACCCTATATGCGCGGCGACAAGAAATCTGAGCTTCAATTTCCGCCCCGAGTACGGTTGCGTTGCCTATTGGCGCTGACTCAGCACCGATCTCAATGGACGGCGACGGCTGGCCGTGAATATTTGCCTCGCCGAGCCTGAGGCTGTCGCAACCATCCCCATCCAGCGTTTCGACGGTCTGCATAGCTGGAAAGATTTGCCCCACGATGGTGCGGCGGTGGGCGATCGCTGGTTCTAGAGGACATCGCGCCCGGCACGAAAAGGCACCTGCTGGTGTTCTGTCCAGGTTAATCTGGGCTCGCTAGTGCGGAGATTCACGTGAAACGCTTTTGCTCGGCTGGCCCTTAGTCCATCGCCTCAAGCATCGCCCTGATATTGACTGCTGTCTCGAAGTGGTCGAGCCGGTGAAATTGAATCCACCAGCGTGCTGCTTCCATCAGCAACTCAGGGTCGTCGTTCCTATTGGCAAAGAACGCATAGAACGACAGCCCGACGCCCTCATTCCTTTGGGCGATCTTTGCGCTGCACACAGCGATGGCCTTTTGCCTCAGCGCCTGTCTCATTGCTTGGTTCCATTGAACAAAAAGGACGCTCGTGAGCGCCCTTGGATAATTTCGGCCCGATATAATCAGACGCTCTTGTCGATGGCCTCATCGGCTGGGGCGTGGCTCAGGCCGCCCTTGGCGACGCCGACTATGGCCGGGCGCAAAATGCGGTTGCCAATGGCAAAACCAGCCTGCACCACCTGCACCACAGTACCTTCGCGCTGGCTGGGATCGGGCACTTCAAACATTGCCTGATGCTTGTGCGGATCAAACTTCTCGCCCTGCGCCTCGATTGGCTTGACGCCATGCTTGGCCAACAGGCGCTGCATCTCGCGCTCGGCCAGCTCGATGCCCTCGATCAGCGTCTTGGTGGTAGCGTCGCCGGAATCGCGGACCTCGGCAGGCAGCATAATCAGCGCGCGGCTCAGCGCATCGGTGGCGCTCAGCATGTCGCGGGCAAAGTCGGCAATGGCATAGGTGCGCGTATCGCTGACTTCGCGCTCGGTGCGCTTGCGCAGGTTTTCCATCTCGGCAACGGTGCGCAGCACGCGGTCCTTGAGTTCGGCATTTTCCGCACGCAGCGCCACTGTGGGGTCGATGCTCTCGATGTTCTCAGAGGTCTGTTCAACCGGGATTTTGACTTCGGGCATCTCGCCCAAGGCGGCGTTCTCATCGCTTATCATTGCTGTCTTCCGCAAATACCAAGGAATTTGTCCCGCATATCGGCCAATATGGGGATGATTTCAAGCCTAGGGGTCGCAGACAGGCATGATAGAAACCGTTGCGGTGCATTCCGCTGTCTCGCGATTGATCTCAATCTTGAGGTAACGCAGCGTGAAAGTTCGACATTGTGTGATTAAGTCCCTTGTCCTGAGAGATCTTCCAAATGTCTTGGGATTTTTTGATGCTCCCCTCGATTAGGAAAGGGCCAGCGCGTACGCTCATCGACGGAAATATCCATGCTGGTCAGGATAGTCCTGTCGACATGGTCGCAAATGTGGTCGGTGACATCCTGGCTACCCGGCCACCATTTTCCGAGCCGCGATAGTGGTCAACGATCCCTGCGGCATTAATTACGCGCTGAAACTCAGCCTCCAGCCCGAATCTGGGCCACCAGCCGATTAGCGCTGCGCGCTATGAGGAAGCCGAGACAGCTGTCAATAGCCAGAAATGTAAGACCTACCGCCCGGCGGGTCCTCACCGCTTGCGCGCCATCATCGCGGTGATCACATGGGCGATGTAATCGACCACTGACGCAATGCGCGCATAATTGAGCCGGGTCAGTTCGATCACGCCGAGCACCCCGACCACCTTGTGATCAGCATCCTTGTAGGGACTCAGGATCACGGACGACCCTAACAGCGAAAACAGCTTGTTTTATGAGCTGATAAATATCCGCACGCCCTGCGCCTTGTCGGCGTCGCCGAGCAGATCGAGCAACCCATCCTTGCTTTCGAGATTACCGTATGCGCAGCAATTCGTCGCTCGCCATAGTGTCATTAATCAGGCTGGCGCGTCCGCGAACGATCACTGTCGGCGTACTGCTGGCCGAATTCTGTGCCAGCGTGGCAATCCCAGCATCGACTAGCTTCTGGGTCAGTTCATCCAGCTCGGTCGGCTGCTCGGCGCGCTGTGCCGCCAGCACCTTTCGGACTTCGGCAATGGTGTGGCCCACCATGTGATGGACAATGAAATTGCTAGCCTGGGTTCAGCGCGCTCGCGGTTAGCTCAGGCGGCGTGTCCATGATGCGGCTTTCCACCTGCTCATCCTCACTCACCAGAATAGCCATGGCGCGGGTGGCATCGAGCCGCACGAATTCGAGATGCCGCAGCACCATGCTGGCCTTGACGGTGATCATCACGCCGGCGCCCTGGCTCAGCCCGCTCAGCAATTGGCTGTTCGGTCAGCGCATCCTCGACCTAGCCCTGTTGCTGGCTCTGGATCGATTGCACGATCTGGCTGCGTTCGCTCTAATTGATCGACTCACCTCGAGCATAGAATCGACAAAAAGCGCAGATTGTTCTGGGTCGGCGCGCGTCCCGCCGAGGTGTGCGACGCCGCGATCAGGCCGAGATCTTCCAGATCGGCCATCACATTGCGCACCGAGGCTGGGGACAGCCCGCCTTGCAGCATGCGACTTGAGATCCCGTGAGCCCACCTACGCGCTCGTATCTAGATACCGCTCGACAATGCGGCGGAAAATGTCCTGGCTGCGGGCATTGAGTACACTAAAAAATCTTGGGGAAGCTTTCTCATGGCAATTCGATAAAATCGTCGGCTTGAACTGTGGTTCACCATTTAGACGCATTGCTGCCTCTCGCCAAGCGCCCGTGACTTGTGAGGCGGCGCTAGGAGGGTTAAGAGGGGGTTAACTGCAATCGCTAAGTGGATAACGGATGCACCCCTCAGGACGTCAAGCCAACCAAATGCGCGCCGTCGCGATCGAACGCAACGTCGCCATGAAGGCGGAAGGCTCCTGCCTCGTCTCGTTTGGCAATATCAAGGTCTTGGTCACCGCTTCGGTTGAGACCACTGTCCCCGACTGGATGCATGGCAAAGGTCAGGGCTGGGTCACCGCCGAATATGGCATTCTACCCCGCGCTACGGGCAGCCGCAATCGCTGCGAGGCGACGACGGGCAAACAGACCGGCTGCATCCAGGAAGTCCAGCGTCTGATCGGCCGCAGCCTGCGCGCCGTGGTGGACATGCAAGCCCCCGGCGAAGCCCAGATCACCCTCGATTGCGACGTTCTCGAAGCCGATGGCAGCACCCGCATCGCCTCGATAACCGGCGCCTATGTGGCGCTGGCCGACGCGGTCAGATGGATGAAAGAGCGTAAGCTGACCAAGGGCAAAGTGCTGCGTGATTTGGTCGCTGCCGTGTCCTGCGGCATCTATCGCGACGCCCCGATGCTCGATCTGGACTATCTCGAAGATGTCGAGGCCCACACCGACGCCAATTTTGTCATGACGAGCAGCGGCAAATTTGTGAAAATTCAGGGCGCTGCCAAACAGGCCTCCTTCAGCCGCGACGAACTCAATGCGCTGATAACCCTGGCCGAACAGGGCATTGGTGACCCTTCCTTCCTCCAGCAGTCGGTACTTTCAGCATGATCGCCTGGCTCAAAATCCTTCTCACTACTAAACCCGCGCCAGCCCTGCCGAGCTTGATGCGCGATGCTTCGCCAGAAAACTGCGCCTTGTGGCGCGACGTGGTGCGGGCGCTTGATGCTAAGCCCAAAGGCGCAAGCAAATGAGCCTTCCCCGCCTGCGCGATGGCGATCGACTGCTGCTAGCAACCAACAATGCCGGCAAACTGAAAGAATTCCGCGAGCTGTTTGAGCCCTTCGGGTTCGATATCGTCTCGGCTGGCGAACTGGGGCTGCCCGAGCCCGAAGAGACCGGCACGACCTTTGCCGAAAACGCCCGTCTCAAGGCTCATGCGGCCGCCCAGGCCACCGGCATGCTGGCGCTTAGTGATGATTCGGGCCTGTGCGTGGATGCGCTCAATGGTGAGCCGGGCGTTTACACTGCAGATTGGGCCGGTATACCCCGCGATTTTACCCATGCCATGAAGCGGGTTGAAGACGCGCTGCAGACAGCCAATGCGACTACGCCCGGCCTGCGCACCGCATCGTTCAATGCCACTATGTGTCTAGCTCATCCCGATGGCCGCGACGTACTCTATTTCGGCAAGGTCGAGGGCGCGCTGGTCTGGCCGCCGCGCAGCACGGTCGGTCACGGCTATGATCCAGTGTTTATGCCCAAGGGCTACGATATTACCTTTGGCCAGATGCCCGCCGAGATGAAGCATTCCTGGGCCCCGGGCGAGACCGGCCTCAGCCATCGCGCACGGGCCTTTGCCCAGTTCTACGAGGCCCAGATTGAAAAATAACCCCAACGATCTGTTCGGGGTTTATGTGCACTGGCCCTTTTGCGCCAGCAAATGCCCTTATTGCAGCTTCAATAGCCACGTCCATCGTGGGGCTTTTGATGAAGATGCCTATGTGGCTGCCTATGAGCGCGAGATCGCCCATGCTGCCCAATTGGCGCCAAACCGGGTCGTGCAGTCGATCTTTTTTGGCGGCGGCACGCCCTCGCTGATGTCGCCATCGAGCGCTGGCCGCATCATCAACGCCATTGTCAAACACTGGACGGTCGAGCCTAGGGCTGAGATTACTCTCGAAGCCAATCCGACCAGCGTCGAGGTCGACCGTTTCCGCGGCTTTCGCAGCGCCGGGGTTAATCGCGTCTCGCTAGGCGTGCAGTCTTTGCGCGCCGGCCCGCTCGCCGAATTGGGTCGTCGCCATTCGGTCGAAGAGGCCGTGGCCGCCGTGCGCATCGCCCAATCGGTGTTCGAGTGCTCCAGCTTTGATCTGATCTATGCCCGGCCGCGCCAGACGCTCAAGGATTGGGAAGACGAACTCAAGGAAGCGCTGCGGATGGCGCAGGGCCATATCAGCCTTTACCAGCTAACCATTGAGCAGGGGACGCGCTATTTTGACCTGCAGGTTGCCGGCAAGCTCAAGATTCCCGACGAGGATTTGGCTGCCGATTTCTATGAAATCACCCAGGAACTGACCGCCGCAGCGGGCCTGCCGGCTTACGAGATTTCCAATCATGCCCGGCCCGGCCAGGAAAGCGAGCATAATATGCTCTACTGGCGCTATGGCGAATATGCCGGCATCGGCCCGGGCGCCCATGGCCGCCTGATGATCAATAATCAGCGCCACGCCACCGCCGACGAGAAAATACCCTTTGACTGGCAGAAAAACGTCATGGCTAGGGGCCATGGCATGGTGGTGGACGATGTGCTGACCTGGGAAGAACAGGGCGACGAGTTCCTCGTCATGGGCCTGCGCCTCAAGGAGGGCATTTCGCTGGCCCGTTTCACCGCGCTGTCGGGGCGACAAATCAACCCCGCTCAGATCGCCGCGCTCAAGGGCTATGGCTTTGTCGAGACCCTGCCCAATGGCAACCTGCGCGTCACTGATCGCGGTTTGCCTGTACTAGACGCGGTTGTAGCGGATCTGGCAGCTTAGGCCGACAAATCATCATGAACGCAGGAGTTAAGTCCTGACTTGAATTTCGCATGTGATTCAGCTATATCGCAATTGGGTCCTTCTTAGATTGAAACTCCTAGTTTCACTAGGATTACTTATATAGGTCCTAGTGGGGCTTATTTCTTTATTGCTAAGTGATTTTCTTCCCAGTCTTCTGGGACGAAGATCTAGTGTCGATATGGTTGAAGCCATCGGCTTGCCCTATCGCTACTGTGGCCTATGCTATTTCTGATGTTAAAGTTCGGGTATATGCCGTGTATTCTCCCATTAATATTTTTATAAAGCTTCTCCTTCGCAATAGTTCTTTTGCCTCGTCTTTGGCTTTCTTCTAGCTTTACTAAGTGTTGATAGATCCAAGGATTATATCCAGATCCTATAAAATGTTGTGTTCGTGCGATC
>JALBVE010000040.1 GCA_025050575.1 Candidatus Devosia symbiotica | reverse complement strand
ATGATAGAGGAAACCAGGAACGGCGGTTCCCTTGGCTCAAAGTCAGTGCTGGTCTGGTTCGGCGCCAGTCATGCGGCCGGTGTCATGTTTCCGCTATCGGGAGGCGATCGCTGGGTGCGGCAAATGGCAAGAATTGCTGGGATGAATCGTTGGCTGTCACGCAGTAACATCGTCAGTAGCTCGGTCTTTGATCCGGTCATCTGCATCCCTTGCATTCCCGCTGGTAACGCTAGGGGCTATCTTGAAGAATGCATTGTGGGGACAATTGCAATTGTATCGACCACGCGGTTGTCCACTGACCTTGTTGCCAGTTTGTTCACATTAAACTTGGTAGGGTGGGCGTCTATGACTAAGGATAAGCCATGAATTTATCCACACGAATCATCGGGATCGATCCGGGCTTGCGCCGTTGCGGCTGGGGTGTGATTGAATCCCGGGGCAATCGCCTCACCTTTGTGGCTGCCGGTACGGTAACGCCACCGGTTGATGGTTCACTGGCCGAACGGCTCGCGGCGCTGTTTGCCGGGCTAGGCGACGTGCTCGACCGGTTTGAACCGGCAGAGGCCGCCGTGGAGGAGACTTTCGTCGATGCCGGGGTGCGCTCGGCGCTGACTTTGGGGCAAGCGCGCGGCGTGGCACTGCTGACTCCGGCCGCGCGCGGATTGCTGGTGGCCGAATATGCTGCCAATCTGGTCAAAAAATCGGTGGTGGGCACCGGTCACGCCGGCAAGGGGCAGGTGAAACTGATGGTTAGGACATTGTTGCCCACGGCAGATTTTAGGGGGTCCGATGCGGCCGATGCGCTGGCGATCGCCATCTGCCACGCGAATCACCGGGTGGCCCACCAGCGGCTGCAGGCCATGGCATGATCGGCAAGCTCAAAGGGCTGGTTGACAGTTTTGGCGATGACCATGTGCTGATCGACTGTGGCGGGGTCTGCTACGAGGTGTTTTGTTCAAGCCGGACGTTGCAGGCGCTGCCGTGCGTGGGTGAGGCCGGTGTTGTGTTTATCGAAACCATCGTGCGCGAGGATTTGATCCGGCTCTATGGCTTTGCCAGCGAGAGCGAGAAGGCCTGGTTTAACATGCTGTCTACCGTGCAAGGTGTTGGGGCCCGAGTGGCTCTGTCGATCCTGTCGGCGCTGTCGCCGTCCGAGCTTTCCAGCGCCATTGTCTTGCAGGACAAGGCAATGATCGGTCGCGCCAATGGCGTGGGGCCGAAACTGGCGGTGCGTCTGGTGACCGAGCTTAAGGGCAAGGTGCCCAGCGGCATCGGCATTGATGCGGGCACGCTGGGGCTGCAGGTCGCACTAGGTGACGGCGTGGCGCCCGGCGCCATTGCCGACGCGGTTTCGGCGCTGACCAATCTGGGCTATTCGAACGCCCAGGCTTCAGCCGCGCTGGCGCGGATCGTGGCGCGTGCCGGCGATGGCATTGCCACCGAAAAATTGATCCGGCTAGGCTTGCAGGAACTGAGTAGTTGATTGATCTGACCTCTTCAGTCGCCGGACGCGACGATAGTCTTGATGTTTCGCTGCGCCCTTCAGGCTTTTCCGAATTTGTCGGCCAGGCCGCCGCCCGGGCCAATCTTGAAGTGTTTATCGAGGCAGCCAAGCAGCGCAAGGCAGCACTTGACCATGTTCTGTTCGTCGGACCGCCAGGGCTGGGCAAGACGACGCTGGCGCAGATCATCTCCAAGGAGCTCGGCGTCGGGTTTCGCGCGACGTCAGGTCCGGTGATTGCCAAGGCCGGCGATCTGGCGGCGTTGCTGACCAATCTGGAAGACCGCGATGTATTGTTCATCGATGAAATTCATCGGCTGAGCCCGGCGATCGAGGAAATCCTCTATCCGGCGATGGAGGATTACCAGCTCGATTTGATCATTGGCGAAGGCCCGGCGGCCCGCTCGGTTCGGATCGATCTGGCCAAGTTCACCCTAGTCGGCGCGACGACAAGGGCGGGGTTGCTGACCACGCCGCTGCGTGACCGCTTCGGCATTCCGGTGCGGCTCAATTTCTATACGCCCGAAGAATTGGTGTTGATCGTGCAGCGCGGCGCCTGCCTGCTAGGCATGCCGATGGCCCCCGACGGGGCCACGGAAATCGCTCGCCGCTCGCGCGGCACGCCGCGCATTGCTGGGCGACTGCTGCGCCGGGTCACCGATTTTGCGCTGGTGGATGGTTCGGGCGAGATTACCCGTACGATTGCCGACAAGGCTTTGCTGCGCCTCGACGTCGACGCGCGCGGACTGGATCAACTCGACCGGCGCTATCTGAGCACTATTGCCGATTTCTATGATGGCGGGCCGGTGGGCATTGAGACTATCGCTGCGGCGCTGAGCGAACCACGCGACGCCATTGAAGAGATCGTTGAGCCCTATCTGTTGCAGCAAGGCCTCATCCAGCGTACGCCGCGCGGGCGCATGCTGACCGGGGCGGCATTCCAGCATCTGGGCAGAACGGTGCCGCCGGGCTTTGTGGGTCTGCAGGCCAGTCTGTTTGAGGATCCAGAGGCGTGAGCATGCACCGTTTCCCCATCCGTATCTATTACGAAGACACCGATTTTTCCAGCAATGTCTATCACGCAGCGTATCTGAAATTCTTCGAGCGCGGGCGCACCGAGTTTCTGCGTGAGGCGGGGATCCACCATTTCGAACTGGCGGCGCAGGGTGTGGCCTTTGCCGTGCGCTCGATGGAGCTGCAGTTCGAGGGCGCGGCCCATATCGATGATCTGCTGACCGTGACGACCGAAATGGTTGCGCTGACCGGCGCACGGCTAATGCTCAACCAGACCATTCTGCGCGGTGACACAGTGCTGACACGAGCCAGTGTGATGGTGGTGGCGATCAAGACTGCGGGTGGGCCGGCGCGCATGCCGGTGGCGATCCGGGCATTGGCGGCGCGTCAGGGCTAAGCCGCCCAACGGGTGATTTTTCGCTTTGGTGGCGCGGTGATCACGACTTGTTGGGTCGTATGCGACGAATCGCTGCGTTAACCAATTGTTGACTATAATTGCGGCAAAGCGAGCTTATGCCCGGCTGTCTCTCCGCAACGGTCCGGTTTCCGGGTATTTCTCTTAATTTTGACAGATTTCGACCCCATCGCCTGATGGCTGAGGGTCGGGTGCGTGAACCGGACCAAAAAGGATCACTACATGGAAGCTATGGACGCTGTGGGCGTCGTCGTGCCGCACACCGATTTTTCCATATGGGGCTTGTTCTGGGCCGCCGACTGGATCGTCAAAGCCGTGATGTTGGGGCTGCTGGGTGCCTCGATCTGGTGCTGGGCGATCATCATCGACAAGACTATCATTTATCGCCGCACCAATGCCGAGATGAACCGCTTCGAGCGGACCTTCTGGTCGGGGCAGTCACTCGAAGAGCTTTATCAGATGCAGTCCAAAAAGCCTTCAGGCGGCATGGGCGCCGTGTTTGTGGCGGCCATGAAAGAATGGAAGCGCAGCCATGAGCAGAATGCAGCCAGCTTTGTGGGCATGCAGCAGCGCCTGGACAAGGTGCTCGATGTGGCCATCAATCGTGAGAGCGAAACGCTGGAAAAACACCTGGGCTTCCTGGCGACCATTGGTTCGGCCAGCCCATTCATCGGGCTATTCGGCACGGTATGGGGCATCATGAACGCCTTTACCGCCATTGCCGCGTCCTCCTCTACTAATCTGGCGGTGGTCGCCGGACCGATTGCCGAGGCGTTGTTTGCCACTGCCATTGGCTTGGTCTCGGCTATTCCGGCGGTTATCGCTTATAACAAGCTGAGTTCGGACTCAGCCAAGATGGTGAGTCGGCTGGAAGGCTTTGCCGACGAATTTTCTACCATTCTCAGCCGCCAGCTCGAAGCACGGAGCCACTGAGATGAGCATGGGCGCAGCAACAGGCCGCGGCGGCGGGCGAGGCCGTCGCGGGCACAAGAAGGCCATCATGAGCGAAATCAACATCACGCCCATGGTGGACGTGATGCTGGTGCTGCTGACTATCTTCATGGTGGCGGCACCGATGATGACCGTTGGCGTGCCGATTGACCTGCCCCAGACGGCGGCCAATAAATTGCCGAGCCAGACCAAGCCGATTACCGTGGCCGTGACCCGCGAGGGCATCATCTATGTCGACGAGGACGTGGTCGCCGAGGCTGATCTAGTCAACACCTTGAGTGCAAGGGGCGCCAATGGCGTCGAGGACCGCATTTTCCTGCGCGGTGACACGACGGCCGATTACGGTTCGGTGATGCGGGTGATGGGTATCCTGTCGGCCGCTGGCTTCAGCAAGATGGGTCTGATTACCGAGCGGGAACCGGGCTAGTCCAGTGCGCATCGGTATAACCGTATCGATTATCGCCCATATCGTGCTGCTGACGGTTGGCCTTATCAATCTGGGATGGGCGGAGCCGTTGAAGCCGGTGGTCGAGTTGATCTCGGTGGAGCTGGTGCCCATTGAGGAATATTCAAATATCCGCGCCGGCCAGCTCGGTAGCAAGATCGTTGAAACGCCAACGCCCTCGATTGTCGAGAGTGACAAGCCAGCCGTTGTTGCCCAGCCGACGGGCAATACTGAGGAGAATCAAGCCCTGCCGTCGCCGGCCGATATCCCCACACCCGCTCCGGTGACCAATACCGCGCCGCTGCCGGAGATCCAGCCTAAGCCCATACCAGAACCCGAGCCTGTAGTGGCGCCGGTGCCCGCAGCGCGTCCGGCGCTCGAACCCGTGCCCGAGCCAACGCCGGTGGTTGAATCCACGCTTGCGCCCACACCGGAGCTAGCGCCGGAACTCGTGGCAACGCCAGCGCCGACGCCCGAGCCTACACCTGCGCCGACGATCCCGGTAGTAGCAGCACCGGCCCCTGCTGCGCGACCGGCCAATCTGGATCAGAAGCGGCAGCGATTTGCGGCAGCCGAGGCCGAGCGCAAGAAAAAGGAAGAGCAGGAACGCAAGCGCGCCGCTGCCGTCCAGCAACAGACCAAGCCGCAGCTTGATGCGTCGCTGGCCGATGACATTTCTGCCATTATCAACAACGATAAGACCACAGGTGGGATCACCGGGCAGGGTGGCACACCCGCGCTGGGCGACACCAAGGGCACATCGGCCCGGTTGAGTCAATCGGCCATTGATGGCCTGGTGGCGCGGATCAAGACCTGTTGGAATCTGCTGCCGAGTGATATCAACAGCGGCCTCAATGTGGTGGTGGTGGTGACGATGAACCCGGATCGCAGCGTGGCGGCGACCAAGATATTGTCGGCAGATCCGTCGCCGGCGGGCGGCGCGGTTGCCCGGGCTGCTCAGCGCGCCATCACCGCGTGCGGGCCCTATGACATGTTGTCGGGCTACGCCTTCGACGATTGGCGGCAGATCGAAATGGAACTGCGACCATAATTTTGTATTGCTATCTTGAGCGGCGCCCCATGGTGCACCAGCGGCGAGATTGGAGACGATAGATGACTTTGCTTACTCGGCGCAATGTGCTCAAATTCGGCTTGGCGGGTGGCGCGCTGCTGGCTGGCTCTTCCCTGGCCATGGCGCAGTTGCGCATCGTGGTGGAGGGCGCCAATTTCCAGCTCCTGCCGATTGCCATTCCCGATTTTGCCTCGTCTGACCCAGCCTTTGGCAAGGAGATCGCCGAGATCGTGCGCGCCGATCTGCGTCGCTCCGGCCTGTTCCTGCCGCTTGATCCGGCCTCGCTGCCGGTACAGGTGGGCGACGTCAATGCCGCGCCAGATTTCCCGACCTGGCGCACGGCCAATGTCGATGCGCTGGTGATGGGCGGGGTCGAGCGCGGCGGGCAGATATCCTCGTCGGTGCGAGTCTGGGATACCCAGCAGGCGGCGCAGGTGGTCGGCAAGAGTTACGATACCGATGCCAATTCCAGCCGCCGTGTAGCCCATATCATTGCCGACGCGGTCTATGAATCGCT
Source organism: Candidatus Devosia symbiotica (assembly GCA_025050575.1). GTDB lineage: Bacteria > Pseudomonadota > Alphaproteobacteria > Rhizobiales > Devosiaceae > Devosia > Devosia symbiotica. Next base: position 11,439 of record JALBVE010000040.1, on the reverse strand, counting down.
GGCCGGTGGCTCGGGCTATTTCGATACTCGGGTGATCTATGTGGCCGAGAGCGGCCCCAAGGCCAATCGGGTGCGACGCCTGGCGATCATGGACCAGGACGGCGCCAATGTGCAGTATCTGACCGACGGCAGCATGATGGCGCTGACGCCGCGCTTTTCTACGGACGGCGACATGGTCACCTATATGAATTTTGCCGACGGCAATCCGCAGGTCTATCTGCTGCAACTCTCAACCGGTCGGCAGCAGCGCCTGGCCGATATCGGCGCCATGACCTTTGCCCCGCGCTTTTCGCCCGATGGCAATACGGTGGCCTTCTCTGTCGAACAGGCTGGCGCCACCAATATCTACACCACCGGCATCAATGGTGGGCAGCCGCTGCAACTGACCTCGGGCGCTGCGATCGATACCGGTCCGTCCTATTCGCCCGACGGCGGCCGTATCGTGTTTGAAAGCGATCGGGGCGGCTCGCCGCAGATCTACATGATGGGTGCGGGCGGCGGCACGCCGCAGCGGATTAGCTTTGGCCAGGGCAGTTATTCAACCCCGGTCTGGTCGCCCAAGGGTGATCTATTGGCCTTTACCCGGCAGTCGGGCGGGCAGTTCAGCATTGGCATCATGAACTCTGACGGCTCGGGCGAGCGGATGCTTTATACTAGCTTCCACGCCGAGGGCCCGAGCTGGGCTCCCAATGGCCGGGTGATCATGTTCTTCCAGGATCCGGGCGGCAATGATGGTCCCAAGCTGATGAGCGTGGATATCTGGGGACGCAATCTGCTGACTATTCCCACCGAAAGCTATGCTTCGGACCCGGCCTGGTCGGGTTTGCGCCGTTAATTGTTACGAAGACTAGAACGGATGCGAGATGGCTACCGGCAGACATGCGGGTAGCCATCTGGATTTTGCGCCAAGGATTTAGCGATATCGTGATGTGGTTAGCAAGTGTTGCGCCACAGCACCATCACAAAAAAACAAGCATTTCCGCCACATTGGTGCCATGATAGGCAAACGATTAACCAAGCCAGCAAACTCGGCCTTAAGACTAAGAGCGGTAAATGCCGAACTTAAGTTTTTTCCAGGAGCCTCCCCGTGGTTATCACCGCATCGTTCAACTCCGCATTGCGTGCCGCCGCGATGCTGCTTTTCGTCGTGGCAGTCGCGGCCTGCTCGCGTACGCCCAACACCATGCCGACCGGTGTGGGTAATCTCGGGCCTGGCGGCGGTGCGCCGGGCAGCCAGCAGGAATTCCTGGTGTCGGTCGGCGACCGGGTGTTCTTTACCACCGATTCCAGTTCGCTGACGCCTGAGGCCATGGCCACGCTGGACAAGCAAGCGGCCTGGCTCAACCAGTACCAGAACTATCGCATCATGATCGAAGGCCATGCCGATGAGCGTGGTACCCGCGAATACAATATCGCCCTGGGCGCCCGCCGTTCCTCGATGGTGGTCAATTACCTAGTATCGCGCGGCATCGGCGCCAACCGCATCACCAGCCAGTCATTTGGCAAGGAACGCCCAGTGGCGATCTGCAATGATATTTCGTGCTGGAGCCAGAACCGTCGCGCAGTGACGGTCGTGCAGTAGCACGATTTGCGTCGATCTGAGCGGGGGCCGCCTCAGCCAGCACAAATTGGCAAAAAGAACGCCCGGAACCGCGTAAATGGTCCGGGCGCTTTGTTTTGACCAAAATTGGCCTTTATTTGCAGGCTTGCAAAGGTTTATGGCTCTTGCGCATTATCGAATGATTGGAGGCTAGGTATCTTGAAGATAATCAATTCAACCAGGGCGCACAAGCGGGTAGCCCTGGCCATGCTGCTAGCGCTAGGGGTCGCGACCCCGGCATTGGTCAATGCCGCCATGTTCTCGACGCCACCGGCCAATGTCGGGCCGATGATGAGTGACGCCGCGCCGCAGCGCATGCTGGTGGCCCAATCGGCCGATACCGCCCAGTTGCTGGTGCGCATTCAGCAGCTTGAAGAGCAGAACCGGGTGCTTGACGGCCAGATCGAGGGCCTAACATTTCAGCTAACGCAAATGCAGGAACTGGTCAACCGTATGGCCAAAGACAATGAATTCCGCTTCCAAGCGCTGGAAGGTGGTGCCGGCCCAAAACCTGAGGCGGCAACCCAAGCAGGCAGCGCGATGCAGCCTGAAGCGTTGCCGCAGGGCCCGGCGATAACTACACTGGATTCCGCAGGGCTCCCGATGACCGACATTCCCGAGCAGGGCGTGCAGCCCTTGCCCGGTGAAATCGAGTTCGATCCGACCTTCACCGATGGCAGCATGGCGCTAATGGATGAGCTGGATAATTCGGCCGATCCGCTGGTGGGAACCGGTGCCGAAGGGGGGGGGCTCGATTTGGTCACCGGCCAACCGCTCAATCTGAGCTATGACCCGACTGCCGCCGATACCGGCAATCCTGATGCCGATGCCCAATTCGCTGCTGGTTTTGAAGCCATCAGTACGGGCGATTATGCCTTTGCAGAGGATCAGTTCGACCAGTTCGTTGCGCTCTATCCGGACAATCCGCAAGCCACTGAAGTAGCCAATCTGCTAGGCGATGCCCTGCTGTACCGCCAGGCCTATAGCGAGGCGGCCGATGTGCTGCTCAATGCCTTTCAAAAGGCACCGGAACATCCGCGCGCACCCGATCTACTACTGAAGCTGGGCATAGCCTTGTCAGGGGCTGGCGAACGCGAAACAGCCTGCCGGACCCTAGCCGAGATTGATAAGCGCTACGCTGATCTGTTGCCTGTGTTCACCACGCGCCTTGCCGAGGAAAAAGTCCGCGCCCAATGCCCACCCACCTAGGCCCTGACATCGATACCGAAGCCGGCTTGCAGGCGCTGTTTGCCGGTGTCGCTGATGAACCAACGATCGGGCTGGCAGTGTCGGGTGGGGCGGACAGTCTGGCGTTGTTACTGCTGGCGCAGTGCTGGGCGGCCAGCCTGGCAAAGCCGCCACGGCTGCATGTCTATTCACTCGATCACCGGTTGCGGCCCGAGGCACGGGATGAAGTGGCCATGGTACTTGAACTGGCCAGTTCGCTGAGCCTGCGGGCGACCGGACTAGCTTGGACAGACGACAAGCCGGTCGCGGGGCTGCAGGAAGCCGCTCGCCTGGCGCGCTACCGGCTGATCGGGGCGGCGATGGCCGAGGACGGGATTGGCGTTTTGCTGACCGCCCATCATCGTAATGACCAGGCCGAGACAGTATTGATGCGGCTGGCGCATGGCAGCGGCCTGGAAGGCCTCAAGGGCATGGCGTCCATGGTCGAGATCGCGGGCGTGCGCGTGCATCGCCCCCTGCTCAACCTTGAGCGTGACGCGCTGGCCGCCGTGGTAGAGGCTGCCGGGGTGGTGCCGGTAGTCGATCCATCCAATCTGGACCTGCATTATGAGCGTGTGCGCTGGCGCCAGGCCATGCCAGCACTGGAGGAACTAGGGCTAGATGCGGCAATGCTGGCCCAGTTTGCCGAGCGCATGGCCCAGGCCGATGCGGCGATTAGGCAAATGACGGAAGCCTGTTTTGCCGAAATGGTGCGGCTCGACGGCTTTGGTGCGGCCAGTATCGACCTGGCGCCGTTTGTCGGGTTAAGTGCAGCAATATCAACGCGGGTGCTGGGCTGGGTGCTCAATATTGTCGGGGGACGGCAGAAGCCGCGCGCGCTGGGACAGGTCGAGCGCTTGCGCAAAGCGATCTGCCTGGATGGATTGCCCAAGGCAAGCACCGTACTGGGTTGTGTGGTGCGGGTGACAGGCGATGCTATTGCGGTGGCACGCGAGCCGGGGCGGTCAATGCCGGCAGACGCCGTGCTGACGCCGCACGGCGAACTGGTCTGGGATGAGCGGTTTCGCATCATCAACGGTTCTGATGAAGACGGGCTCACTGCCAGTGTGGCCGATTATCTGCCGCGGCACCGGCTGGAAGCATTTTTGGGCTTCAAGGTCACCGCGCCAGCCGAGGCCATTCGCACCGCGCCCATCGTGCGCGATGCCGCTGGCAGCGTGCTGTCCTTGGGCGGCTGGTCGTTCGATGACCGTATCTCGGTGCAATTGCTGATCGATTGAGAGACGGGAGCTTTTATTTGTCTCTCATTGCTAGCGTCGCCTCCCGGGCGGCACACCGCCATGTCGATGGACTTGGCGGCATAGAATGGCCTATTAACCCCGTTAGGATATTATGACTGGACGGGGACGCCCAAAGGACCGCAAGACTGGCCCTTGTAACGCCCCAATGCCGGACATACATTCGGCACACTAACCGCGCCTCCTGGCGCGGTCCTCTCCGAGACAGGATTGATGAACGGAAATTTCCGCAACTTCGCCATTTGGCTGGTCATACTCTTCATGCTGACGGGTCTGTTTCAAGTCTTTCAGTCGTCGACCCGCTCGATTTCCGTTGCCGACAAGAGTTACAGCCAGTTTGTAACTGACGTTCAGGCCGGTCGAGTCAAAAGCGTGACGATCACCGACAATGTGGTGGCTGGCGCACTGACCGACGGATCGCATTTTGAAACCGTGCTGCCTGCTGGGGCCGATGTGATTTCGCGCCTTGAAAACAAGGATGTCGCGATTACCGCGCGGGCGGCCGAATCCAGCCCATTCTGGACGATGCTGTTGTCCTCCTGGCTGCCGTTCATCGTGATTATCGGTGTGTGGTTCTTCTTCATTCGTCAAATGCAGGGTGGCGGCAAGGGTGGCGCGATGGGCTTTGGCAAATCGCGCGCTAAGCTGCTGACTGAATCGAGCGGCAAGGTAACGTTTGAGGACGTTGCTGGCGTGGATGAAGCCAAGCAGGATCTCGAGGAAATCGTCGAATTCCTACGCGATCCGGGTAAGTTCCAGCGCCTGGGCGGACGTATTCCGCGCGGCGTGCTGCTGGTGGGCCCTCCGGGTACTGGTAAGACGCTACTGGCCCGGTCGGTAGCCGGCGAAGCCAATGTGCCATTCTTCACCATTTCGGGTTCTGATTTTGTGGAAATGTTTGTCGGTGTCGGCGCCAGTCGCGTCCGCGACATGTTTGAACAGGCCAAGAAGAGCGCGCCCTGCATCATCTTCATCGACGAAATCGACGCTGTCGGTCGCCAGCGTGGCGCCGGGCTCGGTGGCGGCAATGACGAACGCGAGCAGACGCTCAACCAGCTCCTGGTCGAGATGGATGGTTTTGAAGCCAATGAAGGCATCATTCTGATCGCCGCAACCAACCGTCCCGATGTGCTGGATCCGGCGCTGCTACGTCCCGGCCGCTTTGACCGTCAGGTCGTGGTTCCTAATCCGGACGTTTCGGGCCGCGAAAAGGTGCTCAAGGTTCATGTCCGCAAGGTGCCTCTGGCGCCCGATGTGGATCTCAAGGTGCTGGCCCGAGGTACCCCCGGTTTCTCGGGTGCCGATCTGATGAATCTAGTCAACGAGGCGGCCCTAATGGCGGCGCGGCGTAATAAGCGTTTAGTCACTCATGCCGAATTCGAAGACGCCAAGGACAAGATCATGATGGGCGCCGAGCGCCGCACCATGGCTATGTCCGAGGACGAAAAAAAGCTGACGGCCTATCACGAGGCTGGCCACGCCATCATTGCGCTCAAGGTTGCTGGCATTGATCCGATCCACAAGGCGACGATCATTCCGCGTGGCCGCGCCCTGGGCATGGTGATGACCCTGCCAGAGAGCGATTCCTATTCGTTCTCCAGAGAAAAAGCCCTGGCCCGCCTAACTATGCTGTTTGGCGGCCGCGAAGCCGAGATCATCAAGTTCGGTCCGGAAAAGGTCACCAGTGGCGCTTCGGGCGATATCCAGATGGCGACCGGCTTGGCGCGCTCAATGGTGATGGAATGGGGCATGAGCGAAAAGCTCGGCCGTGTCCGCTACAAGTCCAATGATCAGGAAGTGTTCCTGGGCCATTCGGTGACGCAGAGCCAGCTGATGAGCGACGATACCGCGCGCATCATCGACCAGGAGGTGCGCAAGCTGATCGAAGATGGCGAGGCTTCCGCCAGGGAGATCCTGACCACCTATCACGATCAGTGGGAAGCTATTGCTCAGGCATTGCTGGAATATGAGACGCTGACGGGCGACGAATTGCGCGCCCTGATGGAAGGTCATCAGCCGGTTCGCCCGGACGATAGTGGGCCATCCAACAAGGCCAGCGGCGTGCCATCGGCTGGCAAGATCGGTAAGAAGCGCCCCGATGCGCCGCCAGCGGCGGGCCTCGAGCCCCAACTGGGCAGCTAGGGCTGACCCAAGATTTGAAGGGGTCGCCGCGAGGCGGCCCTTTTGCATGGTGGCGTTTTCCGCTATGCCGCCACAAAGTGGTATTATGCAAAGCGGCCAAAAGGCTGCACAGCGGCAGATGAGGGGCAGAACAATAATGGTACGCAAGTATTTTGGCACCGACGGCATCCGCGGGCTGGCCAATGGCCCCAAGCTGACCCCTGAACTGACGCTTAAGGTGGGCATGGCAGCCGGGCAGAAATTTGTCCGCGGTGATCACCGTAACCGGGTAGTGATCGGCAAGGATACGCGACGCTCGGGCTATATGATCGAGCAGGCGCTGACGGCCGGCTTTACCGCGGTGGGCATGGATGTCTATCTGCTCGGGCCGATGCCGACGCCTGCCGTGGCCATGCTGACCCGCTCGCTGCGCGCCGATCTGGGGGTGATGATCTCGGCGTCACACAACCCATTCGAAGATAATGGCATCAAGCTGTTCCGGCCTGACGGCTACAAGCTCAGTGACGAGATCGAGCTCGAGATCGAGCGGCTGATCGACAGCGACTTGACCAAGACGCTAGCTCATGGCCGCGATATTGGCCGGGCTCATCGCGATGAAGAGGCGCGTACGCGCTATATCGAATATGCCAAGCGTACCCTGCCGCGAAACACGGATCTGGCCGGTTTGCGGGTGGTGCTCGATTGCGCCAATGGCGCCGCCTATAAGGTTGCGCCCATCGCTCTGTGGGAGCTGGGCGCAGAGATATTCACTATTGGCGACAAGCCCGATGGGTTCAACATCAATGATAAGGTCGGCTCAACTGCGCCTGAAGCTGTGGCGGCCAAGGTCCGCGAAATGCGCGCTGATGTGGGCATCGCGCTGGATGGTGATGCTGACCGCGTTATCGTCGTGGACGAAAAGGGCAATGTGGTCGATGGCGACCAGTTCATGGCGGTGATCGCCGAAAGCTGGTTGCAGCGCGAGGTTTTGGTGGGTGGTGGCATTGTTGCCACGGTGATGTCTAATCTGGGTCTGGAGCGCTATTTGGGCACGCTGGGTCTGACGCTTGAGCGCACCCAGGTGGGTGACCGCTATGTGCTGGAGACCATGCGCGCCAAGGGTTTCAACGTTGGGGGAGAACAGTCTGGCCATATCATCCTGTCGGACTTCACCACCACCGGCGACGGGCTGGTGGCGGCGCTGCAATTGCTCACCGTGCTCAAGGCGCAGGATCGTCCCGTCTCGGAGATCTGTGCGCGCTTCATTAAGGTGCCGCAATTGCTGCGCAGCGTGAAATTCAAGTCCGGCAAGCCGCTCGAGCACAAGCTGGTGATGGCCGCAATTGCCGACGGCCAGGCCATGCTAGGGGCTGGCGGACGGTTGGTGGTGCGGGCTTCGGGCACCGAACCGGTGATCCGCGTGATGGGCGAAGCCGATGATGCTGAGCTGGTTTCAACGGTGGTTGAACAGATCGAGGCGGCTATTCGCGACGTTGCTTGAATTCATCGATAAATGTAATGTCTCGGTAACACTTGTTAATGATTGCATAACGGTGGATGAGGTATTGGGTGCACAGTAAGGTTAAATCTTTAGGTTAAGTCACATTTAAGGAAATTGCCCGATATTGGGGCAATCGACTGTTGTCGTGGCAACCAAGGGACAATTACTCATGCGCACGCTCATTGGCCGTCATGGCGACATGAGTCGCCCTTGTTGGCGGTCAAGCAATCGCCGCTGATCTTCATTGCCCGGGACTCTGACAATTGGACCCAGAGCGGCGCCAAGGGCTGGAGCTATGCCGATGTACTACCCTATTTCAAGCGCATGGAAAACTGGCATGATGGCGGCCATGGTGGCGACCCGAAATGGCGCGGCAATGATGGTCCGCTGCATGTGGCGCGCGGCAAGCGCGACAATCCGTTGTTCAAGGCATTTGTTGAGGCCGATGAATAAGCCGGATTTGAGCGCACGGATGATAATAATGGGGAAAGCAGGAGGGCTTTGGCCCCATGGAGCAGACAGTTTGGAATGGTCGGCGCTGGTCCACAGCCAGTGCCTATCTCAAGTCGGCCCTGAAGCGTGACAATCGTGAGCTTGTCAAATGCCTGGCGCGCTGCGTAGTCATCGAGCATGACTGGGTCAGTGGGGTGGAAATCGAGCGCGGCGGCCAGATCGAAATCGTGCGAGCCAACCGCGAGATGATCATTGCGGCTTCCTCGATCAATTCGCCCAAACTGCTGATGCTGTCGGGCATTGGTCCGGCGGCGTATCTGGCCGAGCACGGCATTGATATGGTGGCGGCCCGTCTGGGCATCGGGCAAAACCTGCAGGACCATCTTGAACTCTATATTCAGCAGGCATCGACCAAGCCGATCACGCTCTACAAGCGCTGGAATTTGTGGGACAAGGCCATGGCCGTGGCGCAGTGGCTGTTCTTCAAGAACGGCCTGGGCGCCCCAATCAGTTCGAAAGTGCTGGATTTATCCGCTCCAAGGCGGGCGTGGAGTATCCCGATATCCAGTTCCACTTCCTGCCCATTGCGGGGCGCTATGATGGCAAGGCGGCGGCCGAAGAGCATGGCTTTCAGGCTCATGTCGGCCCGATGCGTTCGGCTTCGCGCGGTGCATTGACCCTGCGCTCGGGCAATCCCAAGGATGCACTCTCGATCCTATTCAACTACATATCCGATCCGCAGGATCGGGCCGATTTCCTCCCCTACATCAGGGTGACACGCGAAATTTTCGGCTAGCAGACCTTTGATGAATATCACGGTGCCAAAATCCTGCCCGGGGCAGTGGCCCAGACCGATGACGAACTCGACGCGCATATTTGCGCGCATGCTGTAAAGTGCTTTTCACCCTTGTGGCACCTGTCGCATGGGAGCAGCCGACGATATAGCGTCGGTCGTTGATGCACAGTGCCGGGTAATCGGGGTTGACAGGCTGCGGGTGGCCGACAGCTTGATCTTTCCGACCATTCTCAATGGCAATCTCAATGCGCCGTCCATTATGATAGGCGAGAAGGCATCCGATCACATCCTAGTCTTCGGCATATTGCTGTCCGATCCGGCTCAGCCATAAATCAATCCGCGCTGGCAGGATTCGGACCGCTAGCGCTATGACTGGGGAGATATTCGCTTGCCGACTAGAAATGGCCTTGATTGTGGGGTATCAGCCTGATCTCGACTGACACCGAGATCCTCGGACCGCAAAGGCAAATCAGATGTCGGAAACCACAGTCCGTTCGCCCTTACTAGCCGTTGGTGCCATTCTGCTCAGCGTTGCCCTGCTGATCATGGGCAATGGTTTGCAGGTGATGCTATTGCCTATCCGCGGCGGCATTGAAGGGTTTTCGGCCTTTGAGGTCGGGCTGTTGGGGTCGGGCTATTTCCTCGGCTTTGTTTTGGGCTGCGCCTTGTCGCCGCTACTGATTATTCGGGCCGGACATATCCGCACCTTTGCCGCCCTGGCGGCGATCGCCTCGGCGGCAGCGCTGGGCTACCCGATGGTGGTCGACCCACTGATCTGGGTAGTGCTACGCGTGATCACTGGCTTCTGCCTGGCCGGTCTTTATCTGGTGGTGGAGAGCTGGCTTAACGACCAGGCGACCAATAAAACCCGCGGCACGCTGATTTCCACCTATGTGACGGTCAATTTCATCGTCATCACGCTGGGTCAGATGATGGTTACGCTAGTGCAGCCGAGTTCGTTCTTGCTGTTCTCGATTGCGTCGGTGCTGGTGTCGCTCGCTGCCGTGCCGATCGTGATGACCCGATTGAGCCAGCCGCCGCCAATCACCATTGTGCGCTTTCGGCCGCGTCATATGTTTCGCCTGTCGCCAACCGGCACGGTGGCGATCCTTTTGATCGGTGTGGCTACAGGCTCGTTCTGGTCGCTGGGCCCGACCTATGCTAATGCGGCCAGCGGCAATGTGACAGACGCGGCGCTGTTCATGAGTGCAGCGGTGCTGGGTGGCGCCCTGTTGCAATGGCCTGCCGGCAAGATATCCGACCATGTTGACCGCCGTCTGGTGATGATCGCTCTGGCCCTGCTCTCGGGACTATTGGGGGTAGTCATCCTGATGGTGCCACATGTGACTTGGCTGTGGCTGACGCTCGGCATGGTATTCGGCGCGGGTCTGCTGCCCAGCTATGCGATTGCGGCGTCGTATGTGTTCGATTTTGCCGATCGCTCTGAATATGTGGAAATTTCCGCCGGTTTGCTGCTGCTCAACGGCCTGGGGTCAACGATTGGGCCACTGCTGACCTCGCTGAGCACCGAACTGTTCGGCGCGGCCGGCATGTTCATTATTAATGGCGCGGTGATGATCGTGCTGATTGGCTTCATTGCCGCACGCCTCAGTCGCCGCGAAGGCCTGCCGGAGGCGGAAAAAGAGAATTTCGATCTTGGTATGGCGGATGCTATCTCTGTGGTGGGCGACGATCAGGCTGTCTAACTCAGCGATCTTGTGGTGCAGGAACCGGCATCCTGACAATGATGGAGTTGTTCTCCGGCGTGGATCGGCGGATCTGGCTCGGGTGGCGCCATGGCTTTGCGCTCATGCCGAATTGCGCCGGATGATCTCGAAATCGATGTCGTGGATCGACTGTGGCGGCGCGTTGGTGGCAAAGCCCTCGATGAGGGCATTAGCGGCGACCTGCCCCAGAACCTGCCGATCAATGCGGATCCTGGTTAGCGCTGGTTCAGTATTGGCCGTGAATTCCTGATCATCGGGAATCGACAGGCTGCGCTTATTAGTCTCGATCAGAACGCCCCGCGTAAACTGATCGAAACTGCAGAATACAATTGATTTGGGCAGAAAATGCCGCGCTAGCAATTGAGTCAGCGCCTGGCGGCCCAAGCCGAGCGAGGCAGAGGCATCGAAATCGACACGGCTGATGGTGCTGCCGATCTGCCTAACAAAGCGCGTTGCAAAGGCGTTCAGACGGCGCGCGGCGCGCTCGTCGCCGGCGGTAATGGTGGCGGCATTGAGATAGCCGACCTCGACGGCAAATTCTGCGGCGGCATGGCCGGCGTCGGCGTGGGAGAAGCCGACGCAGCAATCCACCGGCGTGTTGGAAGTGTCCTAAACTTCGACCACCGGAATACCGGCATTGTGCAGCATGCGCCGGGCGCTGGCGCTGTGATGCTTGCCGGTGAGCAGAATGGCGCCGAGACGCCGCGACAGGTGGGTCGCAATGGCCCGTTTTTCACGATCCAGATCAAAGCCGG
>JALBVE010000004.1 GCA_025050575.1 Candidatus Devosia symbiotica | reverse complement strand
GAGGTGAACGGCGAGGTGGGCATGGTTGCGCTTGGGACAGCTGGGTTAATCCCCAACCTGCTCAAAGCGGTATTTGCGATACTGCCCTGGCGCGATCTGCCGACATAGGCCGATACCGATATGGTGGTCAGCCGATTCGAGGCCATCGCGCAGGATGAAGCGACTGGAATCTTCGAACTGTGGCGAGCCAATGCGTTCCGCAAGCGGGCGCCAAGCGAAGATCGTCTGGCCGTCAGCGCCTAATACAATTTACCCAAATTGCCGGTTTTTCCACCCTTGGGGCCGACTCGGGGGTAGTAGTTTTTTTATGGTGAGCCCGGACCTAAGCAAGTTCCCCCTAGATCTCGCGATCAAAGCGGATATAAAGATATCTTTATATCTATTGCGGGGATCGAATTGGCAGAATTGACTGAATTGGTGGGCGTGCTCAAGGCAGCGGGTGAGGGGACCAGGGTGCGTCTGTTGGCATTGCTGGCCGACGGCGATCATTCGGTCAAGGATCTTACCGAAATTCTCGAACAGAGCCAGCCGCGCGTATCGCGGCATCTCAAGCTGCTGGCCGATGCTGGCTTGGTGCGCCGCAATGCCGAGGGCTCCTGGGCCTATTATGGCCTGGCGCAACAGGGCGATGGCGCCAATCTGGCACAATGGCTTATTGCTCGACTCGATGACAGCGATGCCGATCGGAGCCGCGACATTGCCCGGCAGCGCGCGGTAAGGGCGAGTCAGCAGGCTCAGGCGAATGAATATTTCGACACGGTGGCGAGCAGCTGGGATTTGCTAAAGACGCTGCAAGTGCCTGAAGAAGCGGTGGAAGCTGCTGTAGTGGCCGCGTTGGCGGGCCGCAAGGTGGATATGCTGGTGGATCTGGGCACCTAGGCGATATTAGTGATCTAGATGTGTCGGTGAGGTTGGCGAACATGATTGTCATCCACCAGGTGCTGCACTATTTCGACGATCCTGGCCGCCTGCTGGCGCAGGCGCGGCGGTTGCTGAAGTCGGGGATGAGATGCTAATCGTCGATTTTGTGTTGCACGGGCTTGAATTTTTGCGCAGCGAGCGTGCCTGTGGGCGGCTCAGTCTGTTGCAGGAGCAGATGAGTGGCTGGGCTGCTGCTGCCGACCTTATGGTGCAGGCCATCGAATAATTCCCCAGCGACAATACTGAGCGTGGCCTGACGGTCTGCCTCTGGCACCTCAGCGACAAGACCGGAACGGAGCAGAACTGATGATTGATGACAATGTGCGGGCCAGCCGGCAGACGGCCGATCAGCGCCAGGAGCTGCAGATTTCATTCGAGTTCTTCCCGCCTAAAACCGATGCGATGGAAGAAAAATTCTGGAACAGCGTGCATAGGCTAGCCCCGCTCAAGCCACGCTTTGTTTCGGTGACCTATGGTGCCGGCGGTACCACGCGCGAGCGGACGCTACGCATGGTCAGCTCGATCAAGGCACAAACCGGCGTTGATGTGGCAGCGCATTTGACCTGCGTCGGAGCCACTCGCGATGAAGTTGATGCCGTGGTCCGCAGCTATCAGGCGGCCGGGATCAGCCGTATCGTGGCGCTGCGCGGGGACCCGCCGGAGGGTCTGGGGCAGCCCTTTACGCCCCATCCTGGCGGCTATCAGAATGCCGCCGATCTGGTGGCAAGCATCAGGCGCGTTGGTGATTTCGATATTTCGGTCGCCGCCTATCCGGAGAAGCACCCGCAAAGCGAGAGCTGGCAAGTGGATATCGACAACCTCAAGCGCAAGCTTGATGTCGGTGCCGACCGTGCCATTACCCAGATGTTCTTCTCCAATGGCGATTTTTTGCGCTATCTGGAGCGGACACGAGCGGCTGGCATTACGGCGCCAATCGTGCCGGGCATCCAGCCGATTCACAGCTTCAAGCAGATTTCCAGTTTTGCGCGACGCTGTGGCACCTCGATCCCGGCTTGGCTGGCTGAGCGCTTCGACGGGCTCGACGATGAGCCTGAGACCCATGCGCTGGTGGCCTCGGCCGTGGCGGCCGAGCAAGTAACCGAGCTGCTCGATGAGGGCGTCACCGAATTTCACATCTACACCCATAACCGTTCGCCACTGGCGCTCACACTGGCGCGGATATTGGGGCGGCGTTCCGAGTCGTGAGCGGGGTGGAGGCATCGTGCCGCTGCGGCGCTGTGCGGCTGCAGATCGCCAAGGCACTCGTGGCGGTCACTGAGTACAATTGTTAGATCTGCCGACGCTATGGCGTACTCTGGGCGTACTATTCGCCGCGTCAGATGCCGTTCGAGCCGGCAGTCGACTTCCATCGCTGTCGTAGTTGCGGCTGCGTAACGCACTGGACGGCCAGGGATCCAACTGATGACCGAATGGGCATCAATGCACGGCTGCTCGACCCCGATGTTCTGGGTAAGACATGGGTGCGGAATCTGGATGGAGCGGTGAGCGAGACCTATCTGGACTGAGCGCGATCTTGCCTTAATGCCCGATCTGGTGCCATGAGAGCCACCGCCAACCGACGGTGACCTGAAAATACCATTTAGCTTCCGTTCAGCTCCGTGAGGGCAGCCTGGCGAGAGTGGCGTGCTCATAAAGCCGCCACGGAAATCACATTCCCTAGCGATCTGGGGACGCAGTACGGGATGTCAGAGCATGCAGATTGATCGCCGCATTACCAATAGTCTGGCCTGGGCGGGTGTTGTTCTGATTATCGGCATGCCGCTGGCCGATCTGGTAAGCGCGCAACTGATGGGTGATGCTGCCGATACGCGGCCGGCGCAAGTCGCCATGATCGAGCCGGTGGTCTTCGTCGCATCGGTGCCTGCGGCGCTGAGCCAGCGCCCTACAGCTCCGCGGCCCAAGCCCGTCGCCGCGATAGAGACGACGCAGTCTGTGGCGCCTGCCAAACCAGCTAGTGCTCCAGCCCCGATCGTTGCGGTGCAGACTACTGCCGCCCTGCCGATTGCCAGCGGCGCCAGGACGCCAAACGATGTAGTGGACAGCTATCTCAAGGCCGGCAAAGCATTGCCCAGCTACATTATCGGTTCTCCGGCGACGCCGGTAACGACGCAGTCCGTCGTGCCGGCGCAGGTCCCACCGCCGGCGACCGATCCAATCAAGGTTGCGGCGCTGACGCCGGCCAAAATCGCGCCCATCCCGATGCCGCTGTCGATGCGGCCTCAGCCGGTGCTGATTGTTCAGGGCGCGGCGCGCAGCCAGACCATTCAAGTCAGGCCTAGCGCCAATCCGCGCTCGAGCGCGTCGGTGACCTATGGCGATCTGCAGGACTGGGAAAGTGGCCCGCTGTCGGAGTTCCTCGCCAAGTGGCGCGCGGACAGTGCTGTCGATGCCGATTATGATCCGGATGGATTCTTTCTTAATGAGGGCCCCAATGACCCGCAGCGCTGGAATCGCATGATTGGCCCGGCAGAGCAATTGTTTTTCCCATTTGCCAACTGAGCTAGATCAGGCATGCACGCAAGGCGGTGGACCGGGCGAGCCGTAGTGTCTATCCTACCTCCTTGTATTGCGCGGAATTTTCCCTGGTGCACCATTTGCGAAAGGCGCTTCTCTAGTGTTCCTATGCATGCGCAAGCCTGAAGAGAAGTCCGAGATGTGGGAACGGCTGTCCGACTTTGTAGGATCATTCAGCCAGCGCACCGGTTTGGCCGGTTTGCTGGTCAATGCACTGGATCTTGATACCTGGCTGCCGGGCGGACGCTACGCTGCGTTTACGCTGGCGCTGATCGCGCTGGCCGCCAAAATGGCGGTTGCCGGCGGCATCGTGACCGCGTCCGACAACGCGCCTTCCGCGCTACGGTCGAAATTGCGGCGAGCAATAAGGAAGCGGTGACGCAGGTGTTTAATCTGGCCAAGCAGGACGTGGCCGGATTTGATGCCTATGCGCGCAAGGTCATACGGTTTTTCGCTGACAGCCCGGAAACGCTGGAGTACGTGCTCGACGGCCTGTTCTTTATCGCTAGGGCTGATGGCGTGGTGCATCCGGACTGGCTGATCGCCCGCGGCGTATCCGAAGAGCTGATCGATGTGGCGACAGTGCGCATGAAGTTGATCAATCTGGCCTATCAGGCGCTAACCAAGCCGATCCAGCAGCTGCTACTGAGCTCTGTCTAGACAAAGACTTGTCGAGCTGCGCTTGACGGTGCGCCCTATACCTCACTACATCAGGCGGCCAGTTGACCGGGTGACCGCTGGCAGTGGGGTAACCTGCTGCTGGAGGAAAGTCCGAGCTCCATCGAAACACGGTGCCGGTTAATGGCCGGCGAGGGCGACCTTAGGGAAAGTGCCACAGAAAGGAAACCGCCCCGGCTTGCTGGGGTAAGGGTGAAAGGGTGCGGTAAGAGCGCACCGGGTGTCCAGTGATGGAGGCCGCACGGTAAACCCCACCGGGAGCAAGACCAAATAGGGATGACGCGAGGCTTCGGCCCCAGCAAGTTTTGAGGCTAGATCATCCGGGTTGGTTGCACGAGGCGTCTGGCAACAGGCGTCGCAGATGAATGGTCACCACGTACGCGCCTTCGGGCACGTGCCCTACAGAACCCGGCTTATAGGTCAACTGGCGTTTACCTTGCGCAATGTTCATGAGCTGACTGCATGGAAGGTACCGGTGCGCCCTCTTGTATCAAGGGAGGAATGATATGCCGTGCGCTCCGTATTCCGCCGCGTTCACCGGCAGGCACACGCACCGGAGTTCATTAAGCGCGATGCCCCTGGTCACCCCTTTTATCTGATCGACGAAACTGCCCTGACGCGCAATCTGGCGCGGAATGCTTTGCCACCTAGTCGACCTTTTCCCAGATCGCGCCGCATATGGATTGTAGGACTTCGTCGTCGTTGAACGAAGTGCGGCTGGGCAAGGAGAAGTTTGGCGGCGAGACGCATGTCTATTCGGTAGCCTATGCCGATAGCGAGATCGACGACGTCATCAGCCATGCCAACAAGGTCATCTTCAATTCGGTCAATCAACTCGAGTGCTTCGGCGCCAAGGCAACCCATCTGCCGATCGGCTTGCGGGTCAATCTGGGCGTCAGTCATTCCTATTTCGATCTAGCTGATCCGGCGCGGCCCTCCAGCCGGTTGGAAGAGATCGATCTGACGCGCATCGAAAGCGTGATGGACCGGATCAGCGGCTTCATGCTGCACTGCAATTGCGAGAATGGCTCGGTAGCCGCATTTTCAGTGCTGCTCGACCGGATCGAAATCCGGCTAAGCGGTCTGCTAGCGTGGCTGGACTGGGTCAGCCTGGGCGGCGGTATTGCCTTTACCAAAGATGGCTATCCGATTGACCAGCTGGCGGTGCGGCTGAGGGCCTGTGCCGACAAATTCGGCGTGCAGATCTATCTTGAGCTTGGCGACATTGTGATCATCGACACCACTGCGCTGGAAGTCAGCGTGCTTGACATCGTTGAAAACAGCAAGGCCGTGGCTATTGTCGACAGTGCCGTTGAAGCCCATATGCTCGACCTGTTAGTCTATCGCGAGAGCGCCGCGATTGCGCCCAATAGCAGGCCGCACAGCTATTTTATTGCCGGAAAATCGTGCTTGGCAGGCGATGTGTTCGGTGAATTTTCCTTCGCCAAACCGCTGGTGATTGGCGACCGGATATCGCTGCTCAATGCCGGTTCGGCCTTTCTCAATATGAGTGTGTTGCAGGCGTGCCTCGAGACCGGGGCGGGCCTATATCGACACAGCCATTCACGAAGAGCCCGGCAAGATCTGCGAGACGCCGCCCTAGTATGGCAATTGCGGCGCTGGCAGCGTGGCATTATTTCGATTTCATCGCCAGCATCGATATCATCGATGTCAATGCGGGCAGCCGTGGGCGCTATTTCGCCACCAATTTTGATCCCAAAATCAATTTCCGCAAATTCACCGGCACGGTGTGGAGCTGGCAGGACAGCCAGTGAACCGCCAACGCCATGCTTGAAGTCAGTCTGACCGATGAGCTGCCCGTGGCAGGCAGTCACAAGACCTATCTGACCAGCCATGACGAGATTCATTCGCTGGCGGCAAATCTAGACGTGTCTGATACCCGCTTCTGGATGGGCTTTGGTGAGCACTATATCAATGTCTTTAACGGTGCTGAACAACCTTGACTTGTTGCCTGAGCAGAAGGTGACTACCGCTGAGGGCGTTGAGATTGTGCTGCTCAAGGTGGTCAAAGCGGTGTTGTCCGATCCGGTGTTACTGGCACCCGACTACACGGAGATGATCTTTATCGGCGATCTGATCGTGGGCCAGCGTGACGGGCAAGAGACCGACCTATGTGGTCTACAATAACCATGCCAAGACTTTCGCCGAAAGCAATAGCTAGGCGATTTCCTATACCGCCGGCGTGCCGATGGTTGCCGCAGCGATCCTGATTGTCAAGGGCATCTAGGATTGTTCCCATATGGCCAATATCGAGGAATTGCCGCCGCAGGAAACCTCGGTCGCTTTTTTGTGCGACGGCCAAGTCCTTAGATGGTGCCTCCCAAATCGTCTATATACTGGATCGGCTGATCTGATGGGCAAGGGGCAGTCCGCCATCAGCAATACCATACGGACACTGCGCTTTCATGTCGGGGAAGTGACCTAGGCGACGCTGGCCAAAAAGGTCGGGGTGACGCGGCAAACTATCGTGGCCATTGAGCAGGGGCGCTATTCGCCATCGCTGGAGGTGGCGTTCCGCGTTGCGGCGATCTTCGACGCGCCGCTCGAGCGGGTATTCACCTGGACCCCATCCGACTAGCTTCGGTTCGGCATATAAATCGATTAGAGAAAATCATGAAAGCAGCCATGCAAAGCCGCTGTGGCAGCCCTGAGGTTGTTGCCGTGCGGGAGATTGCCAAGCCGGTGCCACAGGACGACGAAATCGTTATCCGCGTGGTGGCGACCAGCCTGAAGCTGGCCGACAGTTCCTTCCGCAAGGCCGATCCGTTCATCATCCGGCTGTTTGGCGTGCTATTCCGCCCTAAGGTAGTCATTCTGGGTGACGCAATTGCCAGCGCTGTCTGTGCTGTGGGCAGCACGGTAACGCGGTTCAAGGTGAGCGAGTGCATCTATGGTTCGATCGGGCCGAGCCTGAGCGCATGGCCGAATTCGTGCGCCTCAAGGAGAGCGAGGCCGTGGTGCATGCGCTCGAGAGTGTCGAGCTCGCGCCGTTGGCTGGGCTTGCCTACAGCTATCTGACAGCCATGCCGTTCATCCGTGATTAGGGGCAGGTCAAGGCCGGTGATGCGGTGCTGATCAATGGCACCGCCGGCAGCGTTGGCGCCGTGGCGGTGCAGTATAGACATGGTGCGCGCTAGGCGCCGATCACGTGATCGACCGGACCGGGCAGGATTTTGCGATGGCACGGGACTGCTATGACGTGATTTTCGATGCGGTGAGCAAATCGAGTTTCCGTAAAAGCCGGGACGCATTGCGTAGCAGTGGGATCTATCTCACCACCGTGCTGAGCCTGGGCATCATCTGGACCATGCTGACATTGGGAAAGGAGCCCAGGCGTGGCAGGCCGGAAACGACCGGCCTGCGCCCTGCGGCCATGAAATGGGTTGATCTGGAGTTGCTCAATGAGCTGCTGGCCAGCGGCGCGATGCGCCCGGTGATTGACCGTCGCTTCGCTTTGGCCGAGATCGTCGAGGCGCATCGCTATGTCGATAGTGCCCGCAAGGCGGGGAACGTTATTGTCACCATGTGAATTGGCGACAAGCCGGGCATGGGAAACAGAATCTTAAGCGTCATGGGGCAAAGTGCGGGCAAGTTTACGGACCGGCATGTTGGGCTGGTAGCGGAGTAGTCACCTTTATGGGTAAGCGTTCCATATCCGACACCAATGCCCAGGCCGGCCCACATCTCCCCGTCCTGATGGACGAGGTTCTGGCCGCTTTCGCCCCTATCGATGGCAAGCGTATTGTCGATGGCACTTTTGGCGCCGGTGGCTATTCGCGTGCCTTGTTCGAGGCTGGCGCCAGTGTCATAGCGATTGATCGCGATCCGAGCGTGCAGCCCTTTGCTGATGCGCTGCAGGCGGAATTTGGCGACCGCTTCATTTTCATGTCCGGCAGGTTTTCCGAACTCGATATCCTGGCCACCACCCATGCACCCATTGATGGCGTTGTGCTCGATATCGGCATGTCCTCGATACAGCTCGATCAGGCCGAACGAGGCTTTTCCTTCATGCGCGACGGACCGCTTGACATGCGGATGAGCGCCAGCGGCGAGAGTGCGGCCGACTTAGTGAACGGACTGGAAACCGAGCAGCTGGCCAATCTGCTTTATGCCTTTGGCGAGGAGCGAAAATCTCGCCGCATTGCCCAGTTTATTACGGCTGCACGCGAGATCGCGCCGATTCAGAGCACGCTGGAGCTCGCCCGCATCATCGAAAAGGCCATCGGCCGCAAGCCGGGTAATGCGCATCCGGCGACGCGCTCCTTCCAGGCCTTGCGCATTGCCGTCAATGCCGAGTTCGAGCAATTGGTTGCAGCTCTGTTTGCCGCCGAACGGCTGCTGAGCGAAGGCGGACGGCTGGTGGTCGTCAGCTTTCATTCGCTCGAAGACCGGATCGTCAAACGCTTCTTTGACCCCGACAAGGGCCGCCCGGCGCAGTCCCGGCATTTGCCGCAGGTGGTGGGCGAGGCGCGGCGCTGGGTCGATGTGGCCAAAGCGCGCAAGGTGGGCCAGGCCGAGTTGAGCCGTAATCCACGCGCCCGCTCGGCCGTATTGCGGGCGGCGACACGTTCTGATGTGGAGCCCAGGGCAATGACGCTGACCGGCCTGAGCGTGCCCGAGGTACGTGAGGCATGATCCGCAACCTCAACATCATCCTGATTTTTACCAGCATGCTGATGTTGGCAGGGGTCTATACGATCAAATTCGCCATCGAAAACACGGCGAGCGAACGAACAGCGCTGATCGTCCAGATCGATAGCCAGCAGGGTGATCTGTCGCTACTCAAGGCCGATGAGGCGGTGCTCAACCAGCCCGGCCATATCGAGCCGATCATTCGCCGACACGTGGCGGCGCTAGCCATTGCACCGGTGCGCCAGGAGCAGTTCGGTTCGTTTGTCGATCTACCCATGCGCCCGGTCAAACCCAATATGGCGGCGATGGATTCCCTGTTCACCGCGCTCGACGCCGGTATCGATCCGATTGATGCGATCCTTGAACTGGAGGGCATCGAGTAATGGCGGTTACTGCAGACGGACATGGCCCGACCATTGCGCTTGACGGTGCCCGCAAGGTGCGGGGCAATCTAACCCATGCGCGCATTCGCTGGATGATCCTAGCGCTAGTGCTGGGCTTCGGCGTGATCGGTGTCCGGCTGGTGCAGTTGGGGATGGTCGAAACCGACTCCTCGATTGAAGGCCAGGCGCGCGATATAATCACCGCGACGCGACCGCCGATCCTGGATCGCAATGGCCTGGAAATGGCTGTCGATATTCGGGTTCCCTCGCTCTATGCCGAGCCGCGGCGCATTATTGATGTCGAAGAGGCGGTGCGCAAATTGCGCACAGTACTGCCTGATCTGAGCGAAGACTGGCTGCGGCAACGGCTGACGGGCGATCAGGGCTTTGTCTGGGTGCAGCGCGAACTGAGCCCGGCCATTGAGGAAAAGGTGATGCGGCTAGGAATTCCCGGCATTGATTTCATCACTGAATCCAAGCGCTTCTACCCGGGCATGACCGAGGCTTCGCATGTCCTGGGGTCGACCAATATCGATAATCAGGGCATTGCCGGCATCGAGCGGCACATGGATGGCGAAGACGTCGCATTGCTGCAGGATCTGGGGCTGGCGCGCGGCAATGCGCTGACGCCGGTTAAACTGAGCGTGGACATGCGCGTCCAGCATGTGATGCACGAGCAGTTGCTGGACGCCATCCAGCGCTATTCGGCGATCGCGGCGGCCGGAGTGATGGTGGATATCTATACCGGCGAGGTCATCGCGCTGGTGTCATTGCCCGATTTTGATCCCAATGTACCGGCAAGCGCCCTGGTCAAGGACAGTTTTAATCGCGTCACAGCCGGCATTTTCGAACCGGGCTCGATCTTTAAGACTATCACCATGGCGGCGGCGCTTGATAGTGGCGCCGTCAAGATCACTGACCAGTTCGATGCGCGCTTTGGCGTTCGTTTCGGGCGCTACACGATTGATGATTTCCACGGCAAGCACCGCATTCTTAGCCTGCCGGAAGTCTACAAATACTCCTCTAATGTCGGCATCATCCATGTCATGCAAGCCCTGGGCAAAGAGCGGTTCCGCGCCTTTTTGAACACGATCGGCTTCGATCAGCGGGTGCCGTTTGAGCTTCCCGAAATGCGGCTGCCCAGCATTCCCAAGACGTTTTCCGACGTTGGCGCGGCCACGGCTTCGTTCGGTCACGGTCTTTCGGTGTCGCCTCTGCATATAGTCACGGCCTATGCAGCTCTGGTTAATGGTGGTAATTTTATTGAGCCCACGCTCTACAAGCGCGATGTCGCGGATGCTCAGGCGCTCTATCGCCGGGTGATCAAACCTGAAACCAGTGCCGAGATCCGCTATCTGATGCGGCTCAATGCGCTCGAAGGCTCGGGCTCGCAGATGAACAAGGAAGCGCTCGGTTATCGCGTTGGCGGCAAGACCGGCACCGCCGAAAAAGTGGTCGATGGTCGCTACTCGTCCAACAAGGTTACCAATTTCTTTGGCTCGGCTTTCCCTCTTGATAACCCGCGCTATGCGATGATCATCATGGTGGATGAGCCAAAGGCCGAAAATGCACAGTCAGGCACAACCGCCGGCTGGAATGCCGGCACGGTCAGTGGTCGTGTCATACAGCGCGTCGCCCCAATGCTGGGCATCGCACCTGATTTCGCCAAGGTTCTTGATGAGAATCTTGTTCCATCCGTACTCCGATAAATCGATCCAGAAGGGTTTATCCAGTGTCTCTAAGCTTAACGCAACTGCTCGAAGGCTCTGGCGCCCATCCCAAAAAGGGCTTGGGTGCAGTCTTTGGTCTTAATTCGGACAGCCGGCGTATTGAGCCGGGTGATATCTTTTTTGCCCTTCCAGGCGCCAAAGTGCATGGCAATCAGTTTGTCGCCGAGGCCGTCAAGCGCGGGGCACTGGCCGTGATCAGCGATACCACGCTGGTAGGCGATCCGGGTGTGCCGGTCATTATCGTCAAGGATGTGCGCGCCTCCTATGCGCGTGCCGCTTCGCGTGTTTATGAGCCGCAGCCGGAAATCACGGTTGCGGTCACCGGCACCAATGGCAAGACCTCGGTGGCCTCGTTTGTGCGACAGATCTGGACCCATGCCGGTGTGCCCGGCGCTAGTATCGGCACGCTGGGGGTGGAGACTTCTACTCGCCTGATCGAAGGCAGTCACACCACGCCGGATTCGCGCACGCTGCATCAGTCGATGCGGGCGCTCAAGGCGCAAGGGATCGACCGTGTGGTCATCGAAGCCTCCAGCCATGGCCTTGATCAGCGCCGGCTCGACGGCATGCATTTTGAGGCCGTGGCCTTCACTAATCTGAGCCGCGACCATCTGGATTACCACGCCGATATGGACGCCTATCGCGACACCAAGTTGCGGCTGTTCACTGACCTGCTGGTCGACAGCGGTCCGGCGATCGTCAATGTTGACGACCCTGAATATGAACCCTTCATGTTTGCCGCGCTCAGCGCGGGTGCGACATTGCTGACCGTGGGTCGCAAAGGCGCCTATATCGAGGTGCTCTCGATCAAGCCGGAGGGCTATGGCCAGTGCGTTGAAGTGCGCCATGTTGGTAAAAAACTCAGCTTCCATCTGCCGCTGACCGGCGAGTTTCAGGTGTCCAACGCCATTGTGGCGGCGGCACTTGCCATGTCGACGGGCGTGGACAAATCTAATGCGTTCCCGGCGTTGAGCGAACTGGTTGGCGCCAAGGGTCGGCTCGAGTTGGTTGCCGAGCATAATGGCGCGGCGATCTTTATAGATTATTCCCACAAGCCGGTGGCGCTGGAAGCTGCGCTCGCCGCGCTTCGGCCCTATGCCACGGGCAAGTTGCATGTGGTGTTTGGTGCAGGCGGCGATCGCGACAAAGGCAAGCGGCCAATGATGGGTGAAGTTGCCGTGCGGATGGCCGATGAGGTCATTGTCACTGATGACAATCCGCGCACCGAGGATCCCCGGATCATCCGGGCGGAAATCCTGGCGATGGCGAAGGGAGTCAAGGAAATTGGCGACCGCCGAGAAGCCATCGTGTCAGCGATCAAGTCGCTGAAGAAGGGCGATGCATTGCTGATTGCGGGCAAGGGTCACGAGGACTATCAGATTATCGGGACAACCAAACACCATTTTTCTGACCATGAGATCGTGGCGGAGATAATCAAGGAACTCTAATGCTGAGTTTGTTCACGGTCGAAGAGGTTTTGGCGGCCACCCATGGTGCCACCGAAGACCTGGCGGGCGCACAGTTTGGTTCGATCTCCATCGATTCGCGTGAATTGGGCCCCGACGCACTGTTTGTCGCCATCAAGGGCGATCGTTTTGACGGGCACGATTTTGTCGAGCAGGCCCTGCAGAGTGGGGCTGCCGCCGCATTGGTGAGTCGGGGCGGCGGCGCGCAGCACATTGTGGTGCCCGACGCGCTAGACGGTTTGCGCGATCTGGCGCGCGCCGCCAGGTCGTGCAGCCGCGCGATCATTGTTGGTGTAACCGGCAGCGCGGGCAAGACCACGACCAAGGAAGCAATCAGAACGGTGTTCGAGGCTGTCGGCGAAACCCATGCCTCGATCAAGAGCTTCAATAACCACTGGGGCGTGCCGCTGATGCTAGCGCGGATGCCGGCAAGTGCGCAGTTCGGCGTATTCGAAATGGGCATGAGCGGCCCCGGCGAAATTCGCTCGCTGACCCAATTGGTGCGCCCGCATATCGCGGTCATTACCACGATAGCAGCGGCGCATCTGGAAGCCTTCGGTTCGCTGGAGGGCATAGCCCGCGCCAAGGCGGAGATCTTTGCCGGCCTCGAGCCGGGCGGTACCGCCGTGCTCAATGCCGATCACCCGCAATTGGGCGGGTTGCTGGATCAGGCCAGCGCTGATGGCGTGGGCAATATCGTTACCTATGGCGAAGCGCGCGGGGTCGACTGGCAGATTCTGGATGTCCACATGGCCGCCGACAAGAGCTTTGCCAGCATCGAACATGATGGTGTGCGCCACTCGCTGGTGCTCAATGTGCCGGGCCGTCACATGGTGGCCAACGCAACTGCCGCCTTGGCCGCCGCCTATCTGGCTGGGGTCGAGATCAACGTTGCGCTGCGCGCGCTGGCCGGGTTTGCCCTGCAGGCGGGCCGGGGGAAAAGGCTGGTGCTGGGTCCGGACGAGACACCATTGCTGCTGATCGACGAGAGCTACAATGCTAATATCGCGTCGATGCGGGCGGCGCTGGACGTGTTTGCCGCCCAGCAAGCGCCTCTTGGTCGCAAAGTGGTGGTGCTGGGTGATATGCTTGAGCTGGGTGCGCAGTCGGCCAGCCTGCATGCGAGTCTGGGGGATGCAGTGCTCACCTCTGGTGCCGAGCGCATCTATCTGGTGGGTCCGGCGATGGACGCGCTAGCCGAGGAGCTGGGGCGGGACCAGGTCACGGCCCACACAAAAACAGCCGCCGAGATGGCGCCGATACTGCGCAATGACCTTGCCTATGGTGATGCAGTTATAGTCAAAGGATCAAACGGCGTGGGGCTATCGACTATTGTCGAAAATATTGCCAAGCAGTTCGGAAGAAATTGATCCCAGCCAACAAGGACCATGTCTTTTATGCTGTACTTTCTCGGCCAGTTGGGTGACGCGCTAACGGCCTTCAACGTCTTTCGCTATATCACCTTCCGCACCGCCGGTGCGGTGATCACGGCGCTGTTCTTTGTGTTCATGTTTGGACCGAGAATGATCGCGCTGTTGCGTTTGAGGCAGGGCAAGGGGCAGCCTATCCGCAAAGATGGCCCGGCCGGGCATTTGCTGACCAAGAAGGGCACACCTACCATGGGCGGGTTGATGATCTTGTCGGGCGCCGTATTTTCAACCTTGCTCTGGGCCAATCTGGGCAATGGCTATGTCTGGGTGGTGCTGTTCGTGACGCTGGGCTTTGGCGCCATCGGCTTTTATGATGACTACCTCAAGGTCACGCGCATAAGCTACAAGGGCTTTGGCGGCCGGCAGCGCCTGCTGCTCGAAGCGCTGATCGCTGGCATTGCGGCCTTTGCGATTTCCCAGCTCAATTCGGGCGCCTACAGCAATTCGCTGTTGTTCCCCTTCGTCAAGGATCTGGCGTTTAATCTGGGCTATTTCTACATTCTGTTCGGCGGTTTTGTCGTGGTCGCGGCGGGCAATTCGGTGAATCTGACCGACGGGCTGGATGGCCTGGCTATTGTGCCAGTGATGGTGGCGGTCGCCTGTTTCGCGCTGATCGCCTATCTGGTGGGTAGCGTGAGTTTTTCCGATTATCTGCTGCTCAACTACGTGCCGGGCACCGGCGAGCTCGCGGTGGTCTGTGGTGCGCTGATCGGCGCGGGGCTGGGCTTTTTGTGGTTCAACGCACCGCCGGCACAGATTTTCATGGGTGATATCGGCTCGCTCGCCCTGGGCGGCGCACTGGGCTCGATTGCCGTGGCCACCAAACATGAAATCGTTTTGGCCATCATTGGCGGGCTATTTGTGTTGGAAACTGTCTCGGTGATCGTTCAGGTCGTCTCATTCCGCCTGACCGGCAAGCGCGTGTTCCGCATGGCGCCAATCCACCATCACTTTGAGCATCTCGGTTGGACCGAGAGCCAGGTGGTGATCCGGTTCTGGATCATCAGCTTTGTGCTGGCGCTGATCGGGCTGAGTACGCTCAAACTGCGCTAGCGCTAGGGTCGCGATCAATGCTGTCGGCCCCCGAGTTGTAAAACGCGAAGCTGATTGAGAAATCAGTAACTACCAACCTGCTACAATTGATTCAGTTTGTATCGAGTAGCCGGCTTTCCCATGATGTTTTCCCGTGCCGAAAAAACCCCTTTGGCGGAGTGGTGGTGGTCAATCGACCGGGAACTGCTGGGGGCACTAATCCTGCTAATGACCTGCGGCATGGTGCTCAGCTTTGCTGCCAGCCCGCCGGTGGCCGAGCGTATCGGGCTGTCCGAATGGTATTTCGTGATCCGCCACGCCATGTTCTGCGTGATCGCGTTGCCGGTCATGCTGGTGACCTCGCTGCTCAACCATCGCCAGGCGCGCGTTGCGGCGCTGGTGATCCTGGTGATCAGCGTCGTGCTGTTGTGGGTTACCTTGCACTTCGGTATCGAGGTCAAGGGCGCGCGGCGCTGGATTTCCTTTGCCGGACAGTCGGTGCAACCCTCTGAATTCGTCAAGCCAGCCTTTGCTGTGCTCAGTGCCTGGCTGTTCTCTGAATCGATGATCCACCGCAATGTGCCGGGCAAGATCCTGGCCACGGCGATCATGCTGAGCGTCGTGGTCGCTCTTCTACTGCAGCCCGATATTGGTCAGACGGCACTGATCACTGGCACCTGGGCGGTGCTGTTGTTCCTGTCGGGCATTTCCTGGTTCATCATTTTTGGCATGGCCGGCGCGGCTGGCGCGCTGCTGTTTGGCGCCTATGAGTTCTTTCCGCATGTGTCCAAGCGTATCGACACCTTCCTCAACCCAGATGGGGGCGGCAATACCTACCAGATCGATCGGGCGCTGCAGTCGCTGCTTGAGGGCGGGTGGTTTGGTCGGGGACCTGGTGAATCGCTGGCCAAAAAGCTGATCCCCGATGCGCATGCCGACTATGTGTTTTCGGCAGCAGCGGGCGATTTCGGCATTCTGTTCTGTATGGTGCTGGTCGCCCTGATTGCCTTTATCGTCATTCGCGCAATGCTGGCGGCACAGCGGCAGTCCAGCCTGTTTGCCCGCCTTGCTGTGTCCACATTGGCGATCCAGTTTGCCATGCAGTCCGGCATCAATCTAGCAGTAAACTTGAACCTGATCCCTCCTAAGGGGATGACGCTCCCCTTTGTCTCTTATGGCGGCACCTCGATGATCGCGGTGGCCTTCGGCATGGGGCTGATGATGGCGTTTACTCGCATCAAGCCTGAGGAACGCATGGCCACCGGCCTGCCCAGCTTCAAAAGTGCCATTGCGCTGCTGGCGCCGGCGGAATGACCAAATTCATGCTGATTGCTGGCGGCACCGGCGGGCACCTGTTTCCCGCTATGGCACTGGCGCAGGAATTGGCGCGTCGGGGCCACGAGGTGGAACTGATGACCGACCATCGGATCGACGGCTATGGCGGGGACTTCCCGGCCAACGCTGTCCATATTATCCCCTCGGCAACGCCCTCCTTGCGCAATCCAATCAAATTTGTCACGGGCGGACTGACCATTCTGCGCGGCATTGTAGTGGCGTTTCGCATGCTGGGCAAGAGCAAGCCCAACTGTGTGGTCGGCTTTGGCGGCTATCCGACCTTTCCGCCATTTGTGGCGGCCAGCCTGCTGGGCATCCCGGGCATTCTGCACGAACAAAACACTGTCATGGGGCGTGCCAACCGGGCGCTGGCACGGTTTGCCGATATGCTGGCCGTGAGCTTTTCGCGCACCAAATTCGCTGATGAGCGGTCGTTGGAACGGGTTCTGACCGGCAATCCGGTGCGCGACCGGGTGCGCTTGGCGGCCGGCACGGCATACCCGGTGTTGGGTGCGGATGGGCCTATCTGCATCGTGGTGTTTGGCGGCAGCCAAGGCGCCAAGGCGATTTCCGATATCGTGCCAGCGGCGCTGGCCGATCTACCCGAGAAGTTGCGGCATCGGCTGCAGATCATGCAGCAATGCCGTGCAGAGGACCTCGATCGCGTGGCTGATGTCTATCGCAAGGCTAGGATCAATGTAGAGCTGGCTGCATTCTTTTCTGATCTGCCCGAGCGCATGGCGCAGGCGCATCTGGTGATCGCGCGTTCAGGCGCCTCGACGATTGCCGAACTGAGCGTACTGGGGCGACCGGCCATGTTGGTGCCGCTGCCCGGCGCGATTGATGCCGATCAGAAGAACAATGCCAAGATGATGGCTGATGCTGGCGGCGCCTGGATAGCCGAGCAGGCCACGCTGTCGCCGCAATCGCTTGGCACTCGCCTCACGGATCTATTGTCGGACCCCGCAATGCTCACCAAAGCCGCGACCGCTGCCCGATCCCTGGGCCAGCCGCGTGCTGTCGAGAAGCTGGCGGACCTTGCCGAAATGCTCTCTGGCAAGAACATATTGGAAGACGCACGATGAAAATGCCCCGCAATATCGGCCCCGTCCATTTCATCGGTATCGGTGGCATCGGCATGAGTGGCATTGCCGAGATCCTGCACAATCAGGGCTATACCGTGCAGGGCTCGGACGCGGCGGCTAACCCGAATGTGCAGCGCCTGTGTGACATGGGCATCAAGGTGGCAATCGGCCAAAGCGGCGATAATCTCGGGGCGGCCGAAGTGGTCGTGGTCTCATCGGCCATCAAGCGCGACAATCCCGAACTGGTCGCCGCCCGCGCTCGCCAATTGCCGATCGTGCGCCGGGCCGAAATGCTCGCCGAAATCATGCGCTTCAAGACCGCCATCGCCATTGGCGGCACGCATGGCAAAACGACAACTACCACGCTGGTGGCGACGCTGCTGGACGCCGGCAATCTTGATCCAACCGTGATTAATGGTGGCATCATCAATGCCTATGGCACTAATGCCTGGCTCGGTGGCGGCGAATGGATGGTGGTGGAAGCCGACGAGAGCGACGGTACCTTTGTTAAACTGCCGGCCGATGTGGCGGTGGTGACCAATATTGACCCCGAACATCTCGACCACTATGGCAGCTTTGAAGGTGTGCGGAAGGCGTTCCACCAGTTCGTGGAGAATGTGCCGTTCTATGGCTTCGCCGTGATGTGCTTGGACCATCCTGAAGTGCAGGCGCTAGTGGGCGAAATTAAGGATCGTCGGGTCATCACTTATGGCCAGAACCCGCAGGCTGATGTGCGGCTGGTCGATCTGGAGACCATTGATGGCGTCAGCCATTTCGCTGTGGAAATCCGCGACCGCATTCGCATGACGCAATTGCGCATTGACGGGCTCGAACTGCCGATGCCGGGCGTGCACAATGCGCTCAATGCAACGGCGGCCATTGCTGTGGCTGATCAGTTGCATTTGCCGGCCGAGGCCATCCGTAAGGGGCTCAAGGGCTTTACCGGGGTCAAGCGCCGCTTTACCCGAGCTGGCGTAGTCGGCGGCATTACAATTATTGATGATTACGGCCATCACCCGGTGGAAATCACTGCCGCGCTCAAGGCGGCGCGGCAGTCCACCAAGCGCGATGTGATCGCCGTAGTGCAGCCGCATCGCTATACGCGTCTGCGCGATTTGTTCGATGAGTTTTCGGCCTGTTTCAACGATGCCGATATGGTTATTGTCGCGCCAGTCTATGCGGCAGGCGAGCAGCCTATTGATGGGGTGACCCATGAGGAATTGGTGGCTCGGATCCTGGCGCGTGGACATCGCAATGCGTGGGTAATTGACCGGCCCGAGGCGCTAGCCCCCTTGCTGGCCAGCCGTGCTGCAGAAGGCGATTATGTTGTCTGCCTGGGCGCGGGCAATATCAACCAATGGGCAGCAGCCTTGCCGGGTGAACTCGCCGTGCTGCTGGGCGAGGAGGTCAAGTGACCTTTTCCGACCTGATACTGCAACTCCAACCCTGGACTGCCAAAATCCAGGGCCGGCTGGTCGCCAATCATCCGCTCAGCGAAATTACCTGGTTCCGTGTTGGTGGCCCGGCGCAATTGTTCTTCAGCTCGCCCGATAAGGCCGATCTGGCGTTCTTCCCTTAAGAACCTGCTAACCGATATCCGCTTATTGTCGAACATTAAGGTAGCGGCCGCCGCAGCAGAAGCCGGGATTGACGGACTGATCTTTTATCGCGGCATTGGCGGCGCGCTTTACATGAACGCAGGGTGCTATGGCACCGAGACACGTGACCGCATGGTCGAGCTGCGCGCGGTAATGCGGCAGAGCGAGATCATCACACTGAATAACGCCGAGATGGACTACCACTATCACAAGTCGAACGGGCTGCGCGGCGCAGTATTTGTCTCGGCGGTGTATCAGGGCTTTGCCGGCGACCGCGACGAGATATTAAACCGGATGCGCGAAATCACCGAAAAACGCGAAGCCAGCCAGCCGACCAAATCCAAGACTGGTGACTCGACTTTCAAGAGCCTCGAGGGTCATTCGAGTTGGAAGCTGGTGGACGCTGCCGGGGGGTAGGGGTTTGCGTGTCGGCGGTGCGCAGATGAGCGAATTGCACACCAATTTCCTGCTCAATACCGACAATGCTAGTGCCAACGACATCGAGACGCTGGATGAGGCGGTGCGCAATAAGGTGTGGGCTAATTCGGGCATCGCGTTGACTTGGGAAATCCGCCGCATGGGCCATTTCGAGCCGGGAAAGGAAGTCCGCGAGTTCCTCGACAGCGATGTATTTACGGGGGGTGGAAGCAGTCTAGTGTTTGATTCGGAAGTCATCCTGTCCCTCACCCAACACAAACCCAAGGATCGGACACACCCATGAGAAAGCACGTCGCCGTCCTGATGGGCGGCTGGTCCAATGAGCGTCCAATATCGCTGAAATCGGGCGCGGAATGTGCGGCTGCTCTGCGGCGGGCGGGTTATCAGATCACTGAGGTTGATGTAGGGCGCGATATTGCCAATGTGCTCACCGCGCTCAAACTCGACGTGGTGTTCAACGCGCTGCATGGCCCGTTCGGTGAAAGCGGCATGATGCAGGGCGTGCTCGAACTGCTGAGTATTCCCTATACACATTCGGGCGTGCTGGCTTCGGCGTTGGCCATGGACAAGCACCAGGCTAAGATCGTGATGAAGGCGGCGGGCGTGCCGGTTACCGATCACGTCATCGTGTCTCGGGGTGAGGCCGGGCGAGAGCATGTCATGGCGCCACCCTATGTGATCAAGCCGATCGCCGACGGCTCAAGCTTTGGCGTGTTTATCGTCAAGGCCGAGAGCAATCATCCGCCGCAGGAAATCCTGCGAGAGGACTGGAATTTGGGCGAAAAACTGATGGTCGAGCGCTATATTCCGGGGCGCGAACTGACCTGTTCAGTAATGGGCGATGTGGCGCTTGGGGTGACCGAGATCATCATTGAGCAGGGTTTCTACAATTATGAGGCCAAATACGCTAAGGGCGGCTCAACACACATTATTCCGGCGCAGCTAAAACCGAAAATTTACGACAAAGTGCAAAAGCTAAGCCTTGCCGCTCATGCGGCAATCGGCTGCCGCGGCGTGACGCGCTGTGACTTTCGCTACAATGACGCGGCGGGCGAAGATGGCGAACTGGTCTGTCTGGAAATTAATACCCAGCCTGGCATGACCGAAACCTCGCTGGTGCCCGAGCAGGCGTTGCACGCCGGACACTCCTTTGAAGAACTGGTCGCCTGGATGGTGGAGGATGCGAGTTGCAACAGGTAAAGAGTGAGATCTTTCTTGTTGGCGCGCGGATAGTTAATCCCCATGCCCTGCCTGTGTCTTTCCGCTCCTCCCACAGAAAACTAGCCAACAATATTGGCCGCACTTGGGTGTTGCACGGCATCTTGATAAGGCGTGGGCTAGCCGTTGCCGCGCTGCTGGCCGGGGCCGCCACGCTATATGAATTACGCCAGCCCATTGAACAGGGTGCCGTGACGCTGGCCGGCGTTGCCCAGGGCGGCTTTGCAAATGCCGGACTGGCGATTGGCGAGATCTCGATTACCGGCCAGGTGCTGACCAGCGAACAAGCGATCTTTGATGCCCTTGGCGTTGAACCCCATACCTCTACCGTCAGCTTTGATGTCGAGGCGGCCCGCCAGCGCATTGCGGCCTTGCCCGCGATTGCCTCGGTCAGCGTCCGCAAGAACTTTCCCGGCGATGTGCTGATTTCGGTCACCGAAAAACAGCCTGTCGCCCGTTGGCGCGTTGATGGTATTACCTTTGTGATCGATGGGGCCGGCGAACAGATCGGCGAAGACCATGGTGCCTATGGCGATCTGCCGCTGGTGATTGGCGATGGCGCTAATGACGATGCCCCGGTGATGATCCGCGCGCTTGACCAGCATCCCACGCTTAAGGACGGTCTGGTGGCGCTGTCGCGCATCGCCGATCGGCGCTGGGACATCATTTATGACACCGGGCTGCGCGTGCAATTGCCCGAATTGGGCGTGGCCAGCGCCTTGCGCCATCTGGTCGGCTATCAGGCCGATTATCAACTCCTGGACCGAGACATCACCATTATCGATCTGCGGGTCGCCGGACTCGTCGCGGTACGTTCCGCCAAACCCGAAGAAGCCGACGACAAATGATGACCGATGCCATGACCTCCCGGCTGCGCCCCGTGCAACCCGGCAAAACGACGCTGGTGGCCGTGCTCGACATTGGTTCGACCAAAGTGTGCTGTGCGATTGCGCGGTTGACCCCGTGCCCCGAGGGCAAGGCGCTCAAGGGTCGCTCGCACCAGGCTCAGGTGATCGGCTTTGGCTATGGCCCATCGGCCGGTGTCAAAAGCGGCGTGGTTACCGATATCGAAAAGGCCGAGCAGACCATTCGCTCGGTCGTGGGCATGGCCGAACGCTCGGCTGGGCTGACGCTGGAGACCGTGATTGTCAATGTCACGGCCGGACGGCTGGGCTCAGAGACGTTTTCTGCCGCCGTATCGCTGGACGGGCAGGAGGTCGAAAAGGCCGATATCCGTCGCGTGCTGCGGGCGGTCAATGAGCGCTCGGTGCGGCCGGAACGCTCGATCATACACGCGTTACCGATCGGTTACGCGATTGACGGCCAGAAGGGCATTCGTGATCCCAAGGGAATGGTGGGCGACAAGCTGGGCGTCGATGTCGCGGTGGTCAGCTCGGAAACCCTGGCCATGCGCAATCTCGAACTGGTGCTGCACCGTTGCCATTTGCAGATCGAGGCACTGATCGCGACACCCTATGCCTCGGGCCTGGCCACATTGGTAGATGACGAAGCCAAGCTGGGCGTAGCCTGCATCGATTTTGGCGGCGCCACCACTACGGTTTCAGTCTTCAATGAGGGCCATCTGGTCTATGCCGACGCCATCGCCATTGGCGGCCATCATCTGACGCTCGATATTGCCCGCCAGCTCTCGGTCAGCGTCGTGGATGCCGAGCGGCTCAAGACCTTGTTCGGTTCGGTGCTGCCCGGGCAGGCCGACGAGCGCGATCTGATCGCGATCCAGCCGGTGGGCGCCAGCCATGACGAGGCGCCCGGCCAGGTTGCTCG
The DNA here is from genome assembly GCA_025050575.1 of Candidatus Devosia symbiotica. Classification (GTDB taxonomy): domain Bacteria; phylum Pseudomonadota; class Alphaproteobacteria; order Rhizobiales; family Devosiaceae; genus Devosia; species Devosia symbiotica. The sequence goes on along the minus strand of JALBVE010000004.1, from coordinate 34,772 downwards.
TTCCGTGCTGACCCGCATCATGCGGCCGCGAATTGAGGAAATTCTCACCGCCATTCGCGACCGGATGCAGGCAACCAGGATGATGGATATATGTGGTCGGCGCTTCGTGCTGACAGGCGGCGCTAGCGAAATGACGGGCCTGACTGAAGTGGCGCGCCGCACGCTGGCGCGTAATGTGCGCATGGGGCGGCCGATGGGCATTGCCGGCCTGCCCGAAATGGCCAAGGGTGCCGCCTTTGCCACGGCGGCGGGCATGCTGATCTACCCGCAGGTCTGCGCCAAGGAATATGCCGAGCCGCGCGGCAGCCGCAAGTTGACAGGTACTGACGGCTATTTTCACCGGGTTGGGAACTGGCTGCGGTCGAGCTTTTAGGGCCTATCGGCGCACGGCCAAAACAAGCAGCGTCATCCCCGAACGCGCCAAAAGCGACGCCAAATATCAGCTTCGCTGACGCGCCAGAAGCGCGCATAGGCGCGGGTGGCAGTGTTGGTTGAGAATACCAGTCCGTAACTGCCATAAATGATCAGTGCTAAATATGGTGACCACCGGGCCAAACGCCAGCATCTGGATATTGCCCAGTCTGGTACCGAACCGGAATGTCGCGATAGCCGACCACATCAGGGCGGCCTTGGGGTTAATCATCACTACCAGGAAGTCGCGGCGCCATGCGCCAAAACCCGAGATCGGCATTCGCGCCGGCGCTACGTCGATGCGGTCGTCAAACCACAGGCACGGCATGAGTTTGGTCGTGATAGCGTCTCCAGGTTCGTCCCGGCTCGATGCCGGGTATTAGCCACATTCACGACGAGTGAACCGCCTCCCGCTTCGACATCGCCTTGACTGGCGCCGACCAGGGTTTGGTTAACGGCTCGCCAATCGGTAACCGATTGGAGTCGCATTTTGCGATCACGTTAACACTAGTGAGACAATTTTTAGGAGCTGGTTAACGTTTGGTAGGGTAAATCTTTACCGACACTGCCATTATGAGGCCTTTCATGACCATCAATCTCACCATCCCGGATATCCAGGAGTTGAAGCCCCGCATCATCGTTTTCGGATGTGGTGGCGCAGGTGGTAACGCCGTCAACAACATGATTGAATCCGGTCTTGACGGCGTGGACTTCGTTGTTGCCAATACCGATGCACAGGCTCTAGCTTTGTCCAAGGCGCAGCGCATCATCCAGTTGGGCGTTGGCGTCACCGAAGGTCTTGGCGCCGGATCGCACCCCGAAGTGGGTCGCGCCGCAGCAGAAGAGAGCTGGGACGAAATCAACGATCATCTGTCGGGCTCGCACATGGTGTTTATCACTGCGGGCATGGGTGGCGGCACCGGTACGGGCGCGGCGCCCGTGGTGGCGCGGGCGGCGCGCGAGCAGGGCATTCTGACCGTTGGTGTTGTGACCAAGCCATTCAATTTTGAAGGCAATCGTCGTGCCCGTCTGGCCGAAGATGGCATCGATGAATTGCACCGCCATGTCGACACGCTGATCGTCATTCCGAACCAGAACCTGTTCCGGGTGGCTAATGAAAAGACCACTTTCGCCGACGCTTTTGCGATGGCCGATCAGGTGCTGTTCTCCGGCGTAGCCTGCATCACTGATCTGATGGTCAAGGAAGGCCTGATCAATCTCGATTTCGCCGACGTGCGTGCCGTGATGCGCGGCATGGGCAAGGCGATGATGGGAACCGGCGAAGCTTCAGGCGAAGATCGCGCCCGGCACGCTGCTGAGGCTGCCATTGCCAATCCTCTGCTCGATGACGTGTCGATGCATGGCGCACGCGGCCTGCTGATCTCGATCACCGGTGGCCCGGATCTGACCCTGTATGAAGTCGATGAAGCCGCCAGCCGCATTCGCGAAGAAGTGGATGTGGATTGCAATATCATTCTGGGCGCAACCTATGATCCCAGCCTGACGGGCACTCTGCGCGTGTCGGTTGTGGCGACCGGTACCGATGCGACGATGGTGCAGGCGCTTGAGCCGGCCAAGCCGCATGCCTCGCGGACGCCACTTGAGGTGCGCCGTCATGTTCCCGTCGAGCCTAGTCGGGCCACCAATGAGCGCGCTGGCATTGCCGCGCCATCGGTAATGCCCGAGCAGATCGAGCATCAGGTCGAAACGGCCGTTGCCGAAGCCTTCGCGTCTGAGGCCATCAAGCCAAGTACTTTAGTCCAGGAAGACGATGGCGTCATGGTCGAGCCATATATCCCTGCTGCGACGCTGGCGCCGCAGGAAGACGATGAGCCGACAATGGCTGATGACTCACCTATGCCGAGCGCCTATGTGCCGTCACATGCAGTACGGCCTGAAGGGCAGCGCCGCATGCCGCGGACCGAGGAGCTACCAGTTGTTGCGCGCCGGACACAGGAGACCGACGAACGTGCTGATGCCGAGCCACGCAATGCGCGGGCTCTGTTCAAGCGTCTGGCTTCCAATGTCGGCCTGAATCTGGGGCAGTTTCATGCGCTTGAGAAGCATGAAGCGCCGCAGTTTGCGGCCGATGACAATGCTGCGCGCAGTGCGATAGAAGCAGGCGGGCCAAGGGCTTCGCGGGTCGCCGCGCGGGCCGAGAGTGCTCAGGGCGGTCTTGATGGCCATGGCCGCCAGCCTTCGGTAGCGCCGCAGAAAGAAAGTCTCGAAATTCCAGCCTTCCTGCGCAAGCAGGGTTAGTTGAGACTGGTCAGATATGGAAACATTGCTCGGTGCGGCTTTCGCACCGAGTTTTTTTTGGTTAGTACTGACTTTGGGCGAACTAGCTTGGGGTTGGAGTATTTCGAGTATGCAAAAATTGAATACGCGTCAGCGTACGCTCGCGGCTGCGATCGAATTTTCCGGCTATGGCGTCCACAGCGGCCAACCGGTCAATCTGATGATCAGTTCAGCGCCGATCGACAGCGGTTATCTTATCTGCCGAACCCTTGAAAAGGGCGCCGTCACGGCACCAGTCAAGGTGCACTTTTCGCGGGTTAGCCGGACCACTTTGTGCACCACGCTTGATTTGGGCGACGGCATCAGTGTTGCCACCATCGAACATGTGACGTCAGCCCTTAGTGGAATGGGTGTCGACAACGCGCTGATTACCATTGATGGCGGCGAATGTCCGATTCTAGACGGCAGTGCGCGCCCATTCGCGGAAGCGATCCTCAGGGTGGGGCTGGAGATCCAGCCAGCGCAGCGCAAGTTCCTCAAGATCATGCGAGCCGTAACGGCGCGCAACAACGACGCCTTTGCCGCACTTGAGCCGTATAATGGCCGTTCGTTCGATCTCGAGATTGACTTTGACAGCAAGATCATCGGTCGGCAGCGCATGATTTTCGACTGGACGCTGCGCCGCTATTACGACGACGTTTCGCGCGCTCGCACCTTTGGCTTTGCCCGAGATGCCAAGATCCTGCGTCAAGCCGGCTATGCGTTGGGTTCGAGCCTGGATAATTCGATCACCGTGCATGAGGACCATGTCCTCAATCCGGGCGGGCTGCGCTACGAAGACGAATTTGTCCGGCACAAGCTGCTGGACGCGATTGGCGATCTGTCGTTGGGCGGGCTGCCGATCTGGGGCCGGTTCCACTCTTACAAGGGCGGTCACGCGTTGAACGCGCATGTGCTGACCGGTCTCTTTTCCAGAGAAGACAATTATGAGATAGTCGACGCTGATGATCTGCCGCTCGAGTTTCAGGCATTTGATGAGCAGCTAGAAGGGTTGACGATCAATCAGTATCTGCGGCCTGTACGCTAGGGCTCGCCAGGCGCGAGCGTTTGGCATGACAGTTTTGATCCATTTCCTCAATACGCCGCATCCGGTGCGGTTTTCGTATGAAAAACGGGGTAGTTCGTGACAGTTGATGTTTTTGGTGGTTTCATTGGCCGGGCCGCCCGGTTTCTGATGATTACCTTGGTGGCCGCAGTGTTGGCTGGCTGCTCCCTGTTCGGGCCCAGCAAGCTTAAGGAAGAGCCGATCATTCCGGCCAAGACCCTCTATCAAAAAGCGCTGGACGATATTGATCGGCAATATTTCCAGACTGCGATCAAGTCGCTGGAGCAGTTAGACCGGCAGCATCCGCGCGATCCGCTGACCGAAAAATCCAAGCTGATGCAGGTGTTCGCCAATTACCGCGCCAACGAGCTTGATAAAGCGATTCTGGCTGCAGACCGCTTTTTGGCGATCTATCCCAATGGCAAAGGCGCGCCCTATGTGATGTATCTGAAGGCAAATTCGTACTTTGCCCAGATCAAAGACATCACCCGCGACCAGCAGCTCTCAGCCGACGCGATTGAAACCTATCAGTTGTTGATTTCGAACTATCCAAAGTCCGATTACGCCAAGGATGCTAGGAAAAAATTGCTGGTTGCCTATGATCAACTGGCCGGCAAGGAAATGTCGGTTGGGCGCTACTATCTGGGCAATGGTCAGACCACTGCCGCCATCAATCGCTTCCGCGTTGTCGTGGAGACTTGGCAAACGTCCACTCACGTTGAAGAAGCTCTCTATCGCCTAACCGAGGCTTATCTGATTCTGGGCCTGACCAATGAGGCCACAACGTCTGCCGCCGTGCTCGGTCACAACTACCCGTCCAGCACCTGGTATAAGCAAGCGTTTGACTTGCTTGGCAAGCAGGGACTAGCCCCAGTCATCAACGAGACCAGCTGGTTGGCCGGGTTGCGCAAGTAGACGTCACAAGATTTTGTTGCTAGTTTGTTCCGAGACGCTATGATGCGCTCCTGTTCGTTTGTATAACGCAAAGACCCCCGGCATCAGCCGCGCGACCGCCACATTCCACCTTTCTCTGCGAAAGGGGATTCGTGGTTTTGTGGGAGGGCTGCCGGGATGATAGCGTGCCTTATGTAAGGGGTTGGCTTGCTGCCAACGACCACGCCATCTAGGATGAAGTCGCGCATGCTCAACGCGCTTTCGGTTCGCAATATCGTCCTGATCGACCAGCTTGATCTGGCCCTGGACGGTGGCATGACTGTACTAACCGGTGAAACCGGTGCCGGCAAGTCCATTCTGCTCGATGCCTTGACGCTAGCTCTGGGCGGGCGCGGCGACGCTTCGCTGGTCCGCAGCGGGCAGGAGAGTGGGCAAGTGGTGGCGGTGCTGCAGCTGGCGGCCGATCACCCGGCGCGCGCAGCATTGCGCAACAATGCCATTCCTGATGATGAAGACATTATTTTGCGCCGCGTGCAGTTTGCCGATGGTCGTACCCGTTCCTTTATCAATGACCAGCCGGTCTCGGCGGCGCTGTTGCAGCGCGTCGGCAGCCAGATCGTGGAAATTCACGGTCAGCATGATGATCGTGCTTTGGTGGACGCAGCCACGCACTGTGCGGCACTGGACACATTTGGCGAGCTGGGAGTTAGCGTTGCCCGATTGCGCGATGCCTGGGCTACCCTGACCGACGCGCAGGAGGCTGTGGCCGCACAGCAAGCTGAAGTGGCGGCGGCTCTGGCTGCCGAGGATTATGCCCGCCATACGCTCGAGGAGTTGTCCAAGATCAAGCCGCAACTTGGCGAAGAGGCTGAGCTGGCCGAGCGACGCACACATTTGCAGCAGATCGAGCGCTTGGTGTCCGATGTTGGCGAAATAGACGAGATACTCAATGGCCCGAGTGCGCCAGCACCGGCGCTGGCCAGCCTGATGCGGCGATTGATGCGCAAGATCGACGGCGGCTCGACGCTGTTTCAGCCTATCGTTGACACTATTGACGCCTCGCTGGCGAGCCTGGATCGCACCAGTGATGCGCTTGAAGAACTCAAGCGCGAGATAGCCTATAATCCGGCCGAACTCGAAGATGTCGAGGAACGTCTGTTTGCCCTGCGAGCCCTGGCCCGCAAGCATCAGACCACCTGTGATGGGCTGACCGAAGTGCTGGCCAAATACAGCGCAGATCTGGAAACCCTGCAAAGTGGTGAGACTTGCCTGGCGGCCCTTGAGGCGGCGCAGGCCAAGGCACTGGAAAGCTATCGGAAGCTGGCGGAGGCGCTGAGCGCCGGGCGCGCCAAGGCGGCCAAGGCACTGGGCAAGGCGGTCGGGTTCGAATTGCCTTATCTTAAGCTTGGTTCGGCCACGTTCATCGTCGATCACCAGATCGACACCAGCCGCATTGCTGCCTCAGGCTACGACCAGATCGCCTTTCATGTGCAGACCAATCCGGGTACGGCCGCCGGCCCCTTGCTCAAAGTGGCTTCGGGCGGCGAGCTCAGCCGGTTCCTGCTGGCGCTCAAGGTGGTGTTGGCTAATCGCAGTTCGGCGCCAGTGCTGATCTTTGACGAGATCGATACCGGTGTGGGCGGGGCGGTCGCCGATGCCATTGGGCGGCGCCTAGCGCGCCTGGCTGGCAAAGTGCAGGTCCTGGCCGTCACCCATGCGCCGCAGGTTGCGGCGCGAGCGCAGCGCCACTTGCTGATTGAAAAGCAGATGGTCAAGGAGGGCACCTTCATGCGCATCCATGTCAAGCCGCTCGATACGCCTGCCCGACAGGAAGAGGTGGCCCGCATGCTGGCAGGTGCTCAGGTGACCGATGAAGCCAGGGCGGCGGCGAGTAAGCTGCTCAGCGAAGTGGAGTAAGACCCAACACTCCACCCGACCTCCCCTGAATGGGGAGGAGCTGACTGGGTTTGGGCGGGATAGGTGCCCCGTTCACAGCCTGGATTTCCCCTTTTAGGGGAGGGCGAGGTGGAGTATGTTCCTCAAACTGTAACCATATTTTGCGTCCGAGTAGCCCGATCACTGATCTGTCCGTCAAATCCATCGATGATCTGACCGAGGCTGAGGCAAGCACCGAACTGCATCGGCTGGCTGCAGCTATCGCCCAGGCCGACATTGCCTATCATCAGAATGATGCGCCCGAAATCACCGATGCCGATTACGACGCGCTGCGTCGCCGCAATGAGGCGATTGAGCAGCGCTTTCCCCAGTTGGTGCTAGTAGGCGGCCCATCTGCGGCTGTTGGCGCGGCGCCCGCCGAGGGTTTTGCCAAGGTGCGACACGGCATTCCCATGCTCAGCCTGGGCAATGCCTTTGACGACGCGGACGTTGCCGACTTCGTTAATCGCGGCCGGAAGTATTTTGAGAAGGAATTTTTACGCGATCCTGGTTTTCAGCTCTATTTCACAGCCGAACCCAAGATCGATGGCCTGTCGGCCTCGCTGCGCTACGAAAATGGCGTGTTCGTGCGCGGAGCGACGCGCGGCGATGGCGCGGTGGGTGAAGACATCACCGAGAATCTCAAGACCATCAAGAATATCCCGCAACAGCTCAAGGGTTCGGACTGGCCAGCGATGATCGAAATCCGCGGCGAGGTCTATATGAGCCATGCCGAATTCCAGCGCCTCAAGGCGCATTCAGCCAAATTTGGCGTGCAGGAGTTCGTCAATCCGCGCAATACCGCCGCTGGCTCGCTGCGCCAGAAGAACCCCGAGATCACGGCCAGCCGCAATCTTGATTTCTTTGCCTATGCCTGGGGTATTTCCGAGGATGAAGCCGGGCTGGCCCAGCCTCCAGCTGCCACGCAGACCGAGGCGGTGCAGAAATTCAAAGAATGGGGCTTTGTCACTACGCCGCTGATGATCCGCACTGAAAGCAAGGATGACCTGCTGGCTCATTACACGATGATCGAGGCGCAGCGTGCCACGCTGGGCTATGACATTGACGGGATGGTCTACAAGCTTGATGACCTCGAGCTGCAGCGGCGCTGGGGCTTTGTTGCCCGCGCCCCGCGCTGGGCCATTGCGCACAAATTCCCTGCCGAGCGGGCGACTACTATTCTCGCGGGCATCGACATCAAGGTCGGCCGCACCGGGGCGCTGACGCCCGTGGCTCGGCTGGCTCCGGTCACGGTGGGTGGGGTGGTGGTGGAAAATGCCACGTTGCACAATGAGGACTATATTGCCGGACTGAGCAATGATGGCGCGCCGATCCGCAATGGCGTGGATCTGCGCATTGGCGACACTGTCATTGTGCAACGGGCCGGCGACGTCATTCCGCAGATCGTCGATGTGGTGCTGGACAAGCGTCCGGCCGATGCGGTGCTATTCGTGTTCCCGGAAATCTGCCCGGTCTGTGGCTCGCCGGCGATCCGCGAGATCAATGAAAAGACCGGCAAGGTGGATTCCAAGCGGCGCTGCACGGGCGAGCTGGTCTGCCCAGCGCAAGCGATCGAAAAGCTCAAGCATTTCGTGGCGCGCGACGCCATGGATATCGACGGGCTGGGCGACAGGCAGGTAAGCCAGTTCTACGAGGCGGGGCGCATTACCCGACCAGCCGATATCTTCGCGCTCAAGGCACGCGACGAGCGGGCGATAAAAAAGCTCAAGGATGTCGATGGTTTCGGCGCTACCTCGGTCAAAAAACTATTTGACGCCATCGATGCACGGCGTGAGCCTGAGCTAGACCGGTTCATCTATGCGCTGGGCATCCGCCATGTCGGGGAAACCACTGCGGCACTGCTGGCCAAGACTTTCATCAGCATGGACGCGTTCCGCCGCGTGGCCATCGAGGCTACTCATGCCGAAGGTGACAAGCATGCCATATTTCCCCAGATCGGCGGCATTGGCGACACGGTGCGCGCCTCGGTGATGGCATTCTTTGCCAATGACCGCAATATTCAGGCGCTTGATGATCTGCTCGCCGAAGTATCACCTAGGGACTATATCGTGACCGTAACGGCCGATAGTGTGGTGGCGGGCAAGACGGTGGTGTTCACCGGTTCGCTCGAACGCATGACGCGCATGGAAGCTAAGGCCATGGCCGAACGACTGGGCGCCAAGGTGGCCGGCTCGATCTCGGCGCAAACCGATATTCTGGTGGTGGGACCGGGTGCAGGGTCGAAGCTAAAAAAAGCTGAAGAGCTCGGTGTCGAGGTGATCAGCGAAGATGAATGGTTCAAGCGGGTTGAGCAGTAGCCCAAACGTTTTAAGGGAGAGCGCAATGCGATTTTTGGGTCTTTTGGCCGCGGCCTTCCGGCGAGACGGGCGATCTTGTAGCGACGAACTTCTGTGAAGAAACGCTCGAGGCGGGCCGCGTAGCCCTGGCTACTGGCCGGGAGGCCTGCTTCGGCTGATCGCCATTGACTCTGGCGGGTGCCCTGGAAGGGTTGGCGCAGAATTTTACCGCTATGGTGGTACGGCGCTAGCGACGCCGGTTGCGGCGCTGTTGCTAGGCATTGGGATGATAGACACTTCAGTTGCGCTCAATCCTGCGCCTGAGGCGCTCGGCCATGAGCGCTGCGCACGGTGTTGAGTGACTTCCGGGCGGATGTCACGGCGACCCAGGCCGGGTTTGAGTGCGGTGGTGCCGATAGCACGGACTACGTCATGCTCATCGATGTGCTCAGGGCACGGATCGACTTCAATGGCGACGGTAAGACCGAACCGGAAGAAACTCCGGCTGTAGTGCTGGCGCCCTTGCTCAGCGGCGGCTATCTCGACGACTATGAACATGTGCCGACGGGCAAGACCAAGCGCAAGGGGCTGTCGGCGCTGGACGATACGATTCGACCTGGTGCTGGCTTATGATTTCGAGGATTCCTTCAAATGGCTGATCACATTGGCGCCGTCTCGGGTCGATAGTCATTGGCCCTCACAAGAGGAGAATAGGCATGCGATGGAATCTGGTGATAATGGCGGCAGTAGCAGGTTTGATGCTCTGCGGTCTGGCCATGGCGGCGGACAGGTTTGATGATCCTAAGGCGATGGTGACGGCGATTTACGCCCCCTATTAGCCCGATGCCACGGCGCCTGCGCCGACTGAGTTCTATTCCCAGCATCTGCGCGCCATCTGTGATCAGTCGGTCGAGAACAAGGTATTTGCCGACGGTGCGGCTATCTCGGGCACCCAATTCACTGCCGCCAAACTATTCAATCTATTCATGCCCGATGCCAGCGCCTTGCTGTTTGACGTCAATGTCAGCGATGCCGCGATCAGCGGCGATCAGGCCCATAATTTCGACAAGCCCAGCCTGCTTAGCATTGCCGCGGTGTGCGAGGTCGATGATGAAAAGTCGATGACGTCGCGGCCTTGGGCGATGACGAACACTGCTTGCTCAGCTGGGCGCTGATTTATGATCCGCTGGGGTTCTGAGTGCTCGCGGGTAGCGTGATCTTTTCAAGCGTGCCCCTCGCTTAGCCTCCCCAACGAAGGTGTGGGCGAAGAGAGAATTCCGACCCAAGACCTACAGCGGTGCCGTCGCGTTCTTTAGCCACGCCCGCGTCGCGTCATCCAGCTTTGGTCCGATTACCTCAAACACGCGCTGGTGATAGGCATTAAGCCAGTCGCGTTCGGCGTGTGTGAGCAAGGCCGGCGCGATCAAGCGGGTGTCGATAGGGGCTAGCGTGATGGTCTCGAATTCGAGATAGCCGGCAAAGCCGCTCTCGCGCACCACAATAAGATTTTCGATGCGGATGCCGTAGGCGCCGGCCTGATAATAGCCCGGCTCATTGGAGAGCACGTTGCCAGCCTCCAGAGGGGTGGTGTAGCGCGCAGAAATGCCGATGGGTCCCTCATGCACGCCCAGACAGGCGCCGACGCCGTGGCCGGTACTGTGGTTGTAGGTGACACCGTCCTGCCACAGGAATTGCCGAGCTAGGATATCGAGCTGGGCGCCGCTGGTACCTTGGGGGAAACGGGCAGTGGAAATAGCGATCATGCCCTTGAGTACGCTGGTGAAGCGATCGCGCTGTTCGGGCGTGGATGAGCCGGTGGAAAGGGTGCGGGTAATGTCGGTGGTGCCCGAAAGATATTGAGCGCCGCTATCGACCAGCATGATCTCGCCGGGGTTGAGGGTGCGATCGGTCCTGGTGGTCACTCGGTAGTGAACAATGGCGCCATTAGGCCCGGCGCCCGAAATGGTGTCAAAACTGGCGTCAAGGCAGGTTTCTTCCTGGCGCCGGAAGGCTTCGAGCGCGGTGACGATGCTGATCTCGGTCAGCTCGCCTTTCGGGGCATTGGCATCGAACCAGGCGAGGAATTTGGCCAGAGCCACGCCATCAAGCGTGTGCGCCTCGCGCATTCCGGCCAGCTCGGCGGCATTCTTCCTAGCCTTGGGCAGCAGTACCGGGTCGGCCTTTTCGATCAGGCTGGCGCCCGCTTCAGTCAGCGTGGTGGCAATTGCCGAAGGGATCGTGGCCGGATCAATCAAAACCGCCTTGCCGGCAGCACCGAGCGCGGCCAGATCCGTGGTCAGGCCGGAACTGCTAGTCACACTCGCCACGCCCTTGAGGGCAGCCACTAGCTCATCGGTGATCTTGGCCGGATCAAGATAGAGCGTGGGCTGCCCGGTGCGCGGCACAATGGCAAAGCCGAGCACAAATGGCGTATTGGGCACGTCACGGCCGCGCATATTCAGCAGCCAGCAGATTGACTCGGGCAAGGTCAGGACCGTTGCATCGGCCTTGTCGCTGGCCAGCTTGCCCTGGATTTCGATGATCTTGTCGCCGGCGGTCTGGCCGGCGCGGTTGTGACCGAGAAACTCGATGCTGCTTATTGGTGCACCAGGGCGGTCACGCCAGATGATATCGACCAGATTCGCGTGCGGCACGATAGTACAGTGGTCGGTCAGCAGGGCGGTCAAGCTGCGCACTTCAGCCAGCGTATGCAGCCATGGGTCATAAGCCAGGGTGCCGCCCTTGGGTATGAAACCGGCCAGATCAGGAGAGTAGCCGACGCTCAACCATTGGTGAATGGCAACCAGGTCGGTATCGGTCTGGGCCGGCGCCTGCAGCGAGTAGCGACTATCGACAAACAATCCTGCCCTGTCGGTGCCGACAATGGCCAGTCCGGCCGAGCCGGTAAAGCCCGTGACATACGCTAGTCGCGCGTCGCCTGCGGGCACCAATTCGCCGCGATGGGCATCGGCACGGGGCACCAGAAAGGCATCGATCCCGGCTCTGGTCATGGCAGCCCGCAAGGCCCTCAATCGAGGGGCAACATTGGCAGGGTCAGCCTGTTCCTCAAAGCTCTGGAACAATGCGGGCGGGAAGCTGTAGGCAGTCATCGGCTGGAGTCCTTGGGGCAGGGCCCTGGGAAGGCGCAGGTGCCGGAGTGCATTCCGGTCATGGCTGGCTTGAGGGATTAGGGCGTAGCAAATAGGCGAGCAAGTACTAACTTAACGGCAGAACACAGGAGAGCAATATGGCCAATGACAAGAATTTCTTTGTCCGAGCATTCGATTCGATGATTGCTAGGCGCGAACGTACTGCAAAGCGTTATATCGCCCAGTTTGGGTGCGATTAGGGTAAGTGCGACAGTGTATTAACGAAACGGTAACGGGCTCCGCGAGTCTTGAAAGACTGCTGTTTAATTTTAGGCCTAACGGAATGTTTCGGTTGAGCCTAAACAGAATATGATGATGGCAACAGACCGCGTCAAACTGCATGGAGATCACGATGACCGAGAGCAAGAACGATTTTCGCAAAGCACTGGTTCGGTAATCGATGCCTGGGGTCGCGAATCGAGCTGCCAAGTCAGCTATCGCATGCAGCATCAGCTGATTGGTGCGTTTACCAAGCGCCCATCATGCCACTGTTAGCCGATTGCTGTCAAAAGCGGTTTATCCGGCAAGACAGTGCTACTTCATTTCCAGCATCAACGTGGTCCAGTCCTTGCGCTGCAGCTTCTGTGTCAGGATTATGCCCTGACGAGCATAGGCGTTGATTACACCGTGCGCCTGATGCTGCAAAATGCCTGATAGGATGATGGTAGCGCCTTTCTGCGCGGCTCTGCCGATAGCAGGGGCCAGGGCCATTAGTAGACCCGCCAGAATATTGGCGACGATCAGATCATAGGGGCCGTTCTGGGTAATGGTGGGATGAGTCATGCCAGTCGCCTCGACTGCCATGATCAGCTTGCTGACACCATTCTGTTCGGCATTGGCGAGGGTGGTAGTCACGGAAATCGGATCGATATCGCTGGCGATCACCGGTGTCTTGGTGCGCTTAGCTAGGGCGATGGCGAGTACGCCGGTGCCGGTACCGACATCGATCATGTGGCGCGGCTTCCGGCGCTTGAGCATGATGTTGATGGCCTCCAGGCAGCCGATTGTGGTTTCGTGGTGACCGGTGCCGAAGGCCTGGGCCGCGTCTATCTGCATCGCCGTCAGCCCGCCGGGAATGGGGCTGGTTTCGTGGCTGCCATAGACATAGAAACCGCCAGCAATGACCGGGGCCAGGCCCTCGAGCGAGCGCGCCACCCAATTGATCTGCGGATCAATAGGCGCCACGGTGAACTCGACCGCCGCCCCGCCCAGGGTCTGGTGGGCTAGATCCGCAAAAGCGTCAAGGTTTGGTGGGCTGTCGCAGGTTGCTTCGAAGAACCACTCGCCAATGTCTTCATTTTCATGTGCGGAGGCAGTCAAGGCCAGATCGTCACGCTCCATCACCGCATCAACCAGCGCATAGGCCTGATCCTTGGTGAGTGGGGCAGAGAGTTGATCGACGGACATGGCGGCCTCGGGATTTGATTTTGCCCTTGTTGCGGCAGCGCCCGAGACAAGTCAATCACCGCGCGAATACGTTGATTTTCCCCGGGCTTTCGTTCACTATTCCGCCCCGGAGGGCGGATGTCATTTCGCATGACATGAATACGATCGTGGTTGCGGCCAGGCGCGTCTACTATGTCGGGGGGATGACAGGGTGACACCAAGCCGAAAGAGTGCGCATGACTTAGCCTAGTCGCTGGGCGACTGGCGATATCGCGACAGCTGTTCGGCAGCACTGATTTTCTGGGCCAGAAAGTGCTTTGGCTGATCGATACACCAGCCTGGGCGATGAACTACAACGGCTTTATTCTGCCGCCCGAATTGATGGACGCGCAGCGCGCCGGATACCATCAAGGCAGCGCCTTTCGCGCTCTACAAGCGAATGCCGGTTTCTGGGCGGATTCACCTGGGCCGGGCCACACGGCGATTACCGGGACATTTTGGTGGACGATATGGCGCTGTTCTCTGGCGAAGAGTTCGGCAGGCGCCAACGCATGCAGAGCCTGAGCGAATGCCTGGATGTCCTCGATGCCAAGATCGCCGGCTATGGCGAATGATGCATGACGAGGTCAGAACCATAAATAGTAACAGCCGATATGAGTGCGGCCAGCGGGCGCTGGCACAGATTGACGGCGAAGCAGGGCAGACGGTCGTCGGCTCGATAGGCGATATCGCCCCGGATTTCGCGCGCTACATCGTCGAATTTCCCTTTGGCGACATTTATTCGCGCCCCGGGCTCGATCTGTGATCATGGGAGGTGGCCACCATCGCCGTGCTGACGGCGATGGGTAATGCCAGGCCGCAACTTAAGGTGCATATCAAGGCCGGTCTCAATGTCGGGCTGAGCTAGGACAAGATTGTCGAGACCATCATGCAAATGGCGGTCTATGCCGGGTTTCCAGCCGCGCTCAATAGCCTCTCGGCGGCGAGAGAAGTCTTCAGCAAGAGCCGCGTGCCGGACTGACAGCTTGGATCATCTGTCCGCACCAGTCCGCCTTCGTGCAGTGCCGAAGGATTGGCATGCATGAGGGCGCGCGCCGGATGGCACTGAGGTTGAATAAGGGCGACCGTGCTCATCCCTTGCTGACAAAACTCTCCAGCACTTTCTTGCGGCCGGCTTTTTCGAAATCGATGGTCAGCTTGTTGCCTTCGATTCCGGCGATAGCGCCGTAGCCGAATTTGAGGTGGAAGACGCGTTCGCCGAAGGCGAAGGTCGATTTTTTATTGCCGATATCGACCGAACGGGCGACCAGATTGCCGTCAATGGTCATGGGGTCAACACTCTTGCGGCTGGTCTGCTGGGCACGGGCGCGCTGCCAGCCAGGGGTTTCATAGACGCTCTCGAACAGATCAGCCTTGTTGAAGCGGGATGAGGCGCCGCCATAGCCATAGCCGCCATAGGGTAAGCTGATATTGGTGACTTCAACCGCGTCGGCAGGCAGTTCGTCGAGAAAGCGCGACGGAATAGCTGACTGCCAGAGGCCGTGAGTACGCCGGTTTTGTGCGGCCGAAATGCGGACCCGCTTGCGCCCGCGGGTAATGCCGACATAGGCAAGGCGCCGTTCTTCCTCGAGACCGGCGCGACCGCTTTCGTCCATCGAGCGCTGGCTGGGGAAGATACCTTCTTCCCAACCGGGCAGGAAGACGGTGTCGAATTCGAGCCCTTTGGCGCCGTGTATTGTCATGATGGTGACAGCATCGGCGGCGTCAGCGTTGTCGAGGTTCATGACCAGGGAGATGTGTTCGAGGAAGCTGCCGATGGTGTCGAACTCCTCCATAGCCCGGCTGAGTTCCTTAAGGTTTTCCTTGCGACTCTGCGATTCCACCGACTTGTCGGCTCTCAGCATGTCGATATAGCCGCTCTCTTCGAGGATCTGCTCGACCAGCGCGAACGGTCGCAAGCTTTCGGACCGGAATGCCCAGCCGTCGAACTGCGCAACCAAACCGCGTAAAGTCATGCGCTGCTTGGGCTTGAGATCCTCGGTTTCCACCAGCATGCGGATTGCCGAGAGCATGGGAACACAAGCGGCTCGGGCCGCATCATGCAGAAGTTGGACCGTTGAGTCGCCCAGGCCGCGCTTGGGGATGTTGATGATACGGTCCAGGGCCAAATCGTCGGCAGGTTGAGCGACCAGGCGCAGATAGGCCAGGGCGTCGCGGATTTCTTTGCGCTCGTAAAAGCGCGGGCCGCCGATGACGCGATAATTTAGCCCCAGGGTGATGAAGCGCTCTTCGAACTCGCGCATCTGGAATGAGGCGCGCACTAGGATGGCCATGGAATTGAGGTTTTCGCCGCCGCGCTGATATTCCTCGATCTGTTCGCCGACGGTGCGCGCCTCTTCCTCGCTATCCCATAGCTGAGTGACGGCTACTGGCTCGCCCTTTTCGGCGACATCGGTCTGCAGCGTCTTGCCGAGGCGGCTTTCGTTGAAGGCGATGATGTTAGATGCGGCCTTCAGGATGTTGCCGGTCGAGCGGTAATTGCGTTCAAGCTTAATCACCTTGGCGCCGGGAAAATCCTTTTCGAAGCGCAGGATGTTGTCGACTTCGGCACCGCGCCAGCCATAGATCGACTGATCGTCGTCGCCGACGACGCAGATATTGGCCTCGGACGCGGGCTTACCTTGCGCCAATAGCCGCAGCCAGAGATATTGGGCGGTGTTACTGTCCTGATATTCGTCGACCAGTATATATTTGAACTTGCGGTGATATTCGGAGAGGACGTCCGGATGTTCCTTGAACAGACGGATGCATTCGAGCAGAAGATCGCCGAAATCGGCGGCGTTGAGGGATTTCAGGCGCGCCTGATAATCATAATAGAGCTTGCCACCCATGCCATTAGCATAGCTGCCACTATCGGCCGGCGAGATGTCCTTAGGCAGCAGGCCTTTGTTCTTCCAGCTATTCATCATCGAGGCGAAGAGTTTGGCGGGCCAATGCTTCTCGTCGATGTTTTCGGCTTCGAGTAATTGCTTGATCAGCCGGATCTGATCGTCGGTATCCAGAATAGTGAAGGAATTGGTTAGGCCCACGAGGCCAGCACGACCGCGCAGGATACGCGCGCCGATGGAATGAAATGTGCCCATCCACGGCATGGATTCGAGGCGAGGCACCAATTTTTCGATGCGCTCCTTCATTTCTCGTGCGGCCTTGTTGGTGAAGGTCACCGACAAGATCTGAGAAGGCGAGGCGCGGTTGATATTGATCATGTGGGCAATGCGCGTGGTCAGCACGCGTGTCTTGCCGGTACCGGCACCGGCCAGCACCAATAGCGGGCCGTCGATGCTTTCCACAGTGTCGCGCTGTTCCTCGTTGAGGCACTGCAGATAGTCTGGCACCTGCTGGCGCTTGAACTGGCTGGTGATGGCGCCCGCAACGGGGCGCTCCTTGTGGTCTTCACCCGGCATTTATAGCCTTTCCATCGCTGCGCGCCAGTCCAGGCGCAACAGCGCGGCGATTGACGAATCTTGATTTGTTCTCCTGCGAATATAGGAAGGAGCGCGATCCTTGTATACGCCCCGGCTTCACTAATGGATCGTCGAGCGGGTGGAGTCTAACATCGAGATGGCGGGCAGCCACTAAGTGGCGGTGATCGGCAAGTCGTTGCGTGTATTCGGACAATAGCGGGGTTGCGCCGGGGGTACTCTTGCCTGCACTCTGGCGCAACAATCCGGATGATCTATGTGCTGTGCTGAACCGCATCTATATCGTTTTTGGTATGCTAATGATCATCGTGCTCGATGGTGCTTTCGTCGCGCCATGCCTGATCCGTTGGGATGATTACCGCGCTCGCATGGAAACGCTAGCGAGCGGGGTTCTGGGCACGCTGGTGACCATTCGCGGCAACATCGCCTTTGCGCTACTGCCCTAGCCACGACTAAATTTCACCGATGTGCTGGTCGGCTCCGCCGAGGAACCGGCGGCGACGATGGACAGTGTTAAGGCCGAATTCTCGCTGATGGACTTCCTGCGCGATAATTACGATATGACCAAGCTGGTGCTGCGCGGGCTGGTGATCGACTTTAGTATTGATGAAAGTCGGCGGTTCGGCAGCGGGATCAGTGTATCGGGGGCTGGCGGCGGCGTTGCCCTGGCCCAGGTTAGCATTGTCGATAACACGATAAGGCCGATGGATCGCCAGGTCGGGCAGAGTTTTGTTGCCGCTGACGTTGATGGCGAGTTGCAGCTATCGAGCTTTGCTAGACCGTTTCAGTTTCAGGGAAGCGGTGTCTATCACGATGAGTGATATGCCTTGCGGCTGAACTCATCGCTGGTCGATGCAGTCGGGGTGACTTCGTTGCGTATCGAAGGCCTGCTAAGCTCGGGAACCGCGCCCAGATTCGATGGCACGATGACCTATCGGCAGACGCCGCTAATAGCCGACAATGCCGACGAGATTCGCGGCGATCTAGTGCTGGAGAGCAAGATGATCGGATCGACGGACCGCATCGTGCTGACCAGGTATACGCTGCAGCCCGATCAGAGCTAGGCCGGTACGCGCCTGACCGGTGCTGCGAGCATTCAGTTGGGAGCGCGACTGGGTTTTGATGTGGTAGTGTCGGGTAGGGTGTTTTCCTTGCCGTCGCGCGACGCCAAGGAAGATGCCAATACTATGCCCTATGAGGCGATGCGGCTGTTGGCCGAATTGCCGGCGCCGCTGATGCCTGCCATTCAAGGGCGGGTCGGGTTGGATCTGGCCGAAGTCGGGCTGCGCGGCTTTGCCTTGTGCGATACGCGACTTGATGCCAGCACCGATGGCAAGGCCTGGACGGTCGAACAGTTTATCGGTCAATTGCCGAGCGACACCACGGTGTGTGCCTCCGGACAATTGACCAGCGAGGTCGATCATCCGGCGTTCCGCGGCCAGCTCACCATGAGCAGCGAGCGGATGGGCGGTCTGGCGCATCATCTGGCGCAAGTTGGATGACGACAATGCCCTGTTCAACTAGGCCGGGCCTCTGGTCGGTAATGTCATGTTGACTGGCGATGCGCTGCGGGTCAGTGAAGGTCAATTGACGCTGAATGGGGTAGCGCATGGCGTCGAGGTGCGGGTTAGTTTTGGCGAAGAGAAGCGGCTGGATGTCATGGGACACTTTGCCGATCTGGGCGCCCAGGGCAGCGCTGTGCTGGAGAGGCTGCTGTCTGATGCGTTAGCCGAGCCGCGCTTTGGTATCAGTTTTTCCGAGGGCAGCTTTTCGCTGACCGGTCAGAGTGCCCGAGTGTTTTGCCATGACAGCACGGCGCTGGTGGCCGAGGGACAGTGAAGCGCGTCTGCGGTGAGCTTCATCAGGCCGTCGGGCCGGCGATTGGGGCGATGTTAATTTTGACGCGACGCTGAAGATCGGCGGCAGTCTGACGGCGCCTGATCGGCACTAGCGGCGCTTTATGATCTGGCGGCTATGCTGCAGGACTGACGGACATTCCTGCAGCGTTCGGCACCGGCGGAGATGCTGGTAGATCTCGCGCCGGGCGATAATGCGAGGGGGTGCTGCTGTGTGCTGTGCCAGACCTCTAGCCGACAAGACCGTTACTGGGCGATTGAGCCTGAGCGATGCCGCTACCGCATCGATTGCGCTACCGGCGCTGGCTCGGGTTCTTTTCGGGACGCTGGCGGGTGGTGTACAGTTCAACAGCACTGGCGCCAGTCTTGTCGAGGTGTTCACGGCGCTGGCCAATGGGGGGCAATGCCACGGTGTCCGATTTCGGCGTTGAGCAGATGTCGTCGTTAGTATTTCCCACGCTGGCTGGGCTCGACGACGTCCTGAACATGGATGCTGATGCCTTGCTGCAGCAGGGCCGCTTCTCGGTCCCCACCGCCGCTGGCGTCTTTACGATAGCCGGTGGTATGCTGCGTCTGACTAATTTTTATTGTTGAAGCGGAGGGCGCGCGGTTGGCTGGCGATCTCAATCTCAATCTCAATCTCGCCGATCTTGGGCTCAGCGGTGATTTTGCTCTGACGCCAAGCGGCTTTGACTACGCCAACAGGCTAATCGGCACCGATACTTCGCGCATTTTCAACCAGATTGGCGGCACACTGCTGGCGCCAACAACCTGGCTTGATCTCGATGAAATCGAGGCCGCAATTCAGGTGCGGGCCAATGAGTTGGAAGTGGATAGTCTCGAAGCGCTGCGTGCCGCTGATGCCGAGCGGCAACGGGCGACGGACGAAGCCCACAACAAGTTGATTGCGGAACAGCGTCAGTGGGCGGCCAAAAATGCGGCGCGGGTGGCTGCCGAGGCAGCGGCCAAGCAGGCCGAGAAAGAAGCAGCCCATCGCGCTTGATCAGCAGGCCGCGCCAGCGGTTAATGGGCCGATTGATCTGAGTCTGCCGGCGCCATTGGTCAATCAGCCAATCAGCCTTATCGTCAACCAGCCATTGCTGATGCAGCTCAACTAGAGGGCATGCTGGCCCTGCGCTGACACCAGTTCAGCACGGCCAGGCGTGCTGCCGATGAGAGATTTGCGGTCTGCCGGTCCGCGTCGATGGCGCAGATCAGCGCTGTCATGGTTTGTCCGGCTTCGGCGGCCATCTGTTCAAGCGCCGCCCAGAATTCGAGTTCCAGGGCGATTGAGGTACGGTGACCAGCGATGGATAGACTACGCTTGTCCATCACAGGCAATCATGGCTTCTTGCGGAACGCGTCGAGGCTGACGACTCTTTCGCCAAGTTTTTCGCTATCGGCGCTATCTTCACCGGAAGCAGCCTCAACGGCATCGTCGTCGGCGTCTTCAATCTTGTCAGCTCCCGGGGCGGTCTGCGGATCAAATTGCAGGCCGAACTGGACGGAGGGATCAAAGAAGCCTTTGACAGCCGAGAAGGGGATTACCAATGTCTCGGGAATACTGTCAAAGAATAGGCCGACCTCAAAACCGGTTTCGGTCACCTTGAGATCCCAATACTGATTTTGAATGACGATGGTCATTTCCTTGTCGTACTGGTCAAACAATTTTTCGCTCAGACGCACGCCCGGGGCGCGGGTCAGAAAGGAGATGAAGAAATGGTGCTCGCCTGGCAAGCCGGTCTTGGCGACTTCAGCTAGTACCTTGCGCATGACGCCGCGCAGGGCTTCCTGAGCGAGAATATCGTAGCGCATGTGGTCTTCGGCCATGATCACCCTTCCGGTACTGAGAGTTATAGAATCCCGAATGGCCCATATCAGCCTTAGGTTCCCAGAGATTTCAAGGGCTAGAGATGTTGGTCACTCAGCATTTGATTATGAAAGTGCAGGCTTCTGTTGCCAGGTGCCTGCGAACCCCGCCTGTCACCCGGCTAGGGGTGGAGGACTTAATTTCCCAATGCCTAGCACTGCTTACGCAGCGAGAGCGACTGGAGCCTTATTGTTGTCATTTGCAACTATAAGTTTCGGACCGGTAACGGTGGTACCTCACCGAGCAAAAGCACACCCTTTACACCCTCGTCGATCCTGTTTCGCCCCCATTGGCTGCTCCCGACGAGAGTAGATGGTGGAGGCGCCGGGTACTGCCCCCGGGTCCGAATGGTTTATTACGATGACAATTTATCGCTATATCTCTTGCGAGCACTCCCTATATAGGCTCGATGCAGGCTCGATGCAAATGCTGTCACGTTCTTGTGGGCGCTGCGCAAAGCGATGCGAACTAACAGGGTGACGTTGCGCCGCTCCTGGCTGGACAGAAGCATGCTTGTCCAGTGCCGAGATTATCCGGTCATTCTGACAATGTCTTGAGCTGGTTTCCATGCAGCAGCCGCTGTTTCTCGGAGGTGTTGCGGCCAGGATTGGGTGTACACTGTCGGACAGGTGATGGTGAGGCTAGCATGGCAAATATCGGGATTGACAAATTCATTCATGCGGCAGAACGCTTTACTGGGCAAGGGCAAGGGCAAGGGCAAGGGCAAGGGCAAGGGCAAGTCGACGCTCGACGAGCGCAAGCGGCGAGTGCTGGAAAGAACCCTGGGCCGGCATACCCTGGCAGAAGATACCAGCGAGGTCTTTCATGAGGGATCTACCTTCGGGCAGCGTCTGGCCGGTGGTGTGGCGGCCTTTGGCGGTCCTGGACTTTCTGATCATTTTTGGTCTGGTGTTTCTAACCTAGGTATATAGGCAATCTGGTGTCGCATGGACAAGCGCCGGACCCCCTATCCGTTCATTTTTCTCAACCTGCTGCTGTCAATGCTGGCAGCTCGGCAAGCAGCAGGAGTAAATCGCGCTGCTAACCCAGCTGGTGCAGGAGCATTTGAATAAGTCAGGGAGGAGCGGTGCCGCGGCAAGCTAAATTACCCCTGGATCACCGACGCTTCCAGGCCATGCCCATATAGACATCGTCGGTCTCGAGTTCGGACAGCATCTGTTCGAGGTGTTTGCGCTTGGTATCCTCCCGCTTTACCTTGTTGATCCAGAGCAGTAGTCATTGCACTGATAGGGCGGACGGGCATCATAGACCGCGCGCCTCTAGTGCCTCCTGCGCAAAATCGGGCATGTCCTCGCGTTTGCGCAGCGGATGCAGGGCAGAGTTTACCGCAAGACGGCCTCGGGTTCGATTTCGATCAGGAAGTCGGGGTTGGTAAGGCCTGCGACGCGCAGCGCTATTGCTTGTCGGAGGATTATTCCTGTTCCTCTGTATAGCCATCCACGCGCCAAAGGCAGCATTGAGGTCAATAGTTCTGTTGCATGATGATGGTCATCTTGACCAGATCCTCAAGCGTTCCGTCTGCCGTCGTGAGAACCAGTTGCAAGTTGATCAAGGCTGGTTTCACCTGCTTGGCAACATCCCCTCTGCTGACGATTTCTCCGTTGGAGTTGACGCCATTCTGGCCACCGATGAGCAGTATTCGGGCGCCCGCCGGGAGGATGATGCCTTGTGATAAAGACCGGACTTTTGTACATTCCCTCAGGATTGAGATATTCAATGGACACGCTGACCCCCTATTTTGAGTTAGCCCAGGCTATCTCTAAGCACCGTTGACAAGCCCTGTCAGGACCTGATTCGGTATTCACTTACCGAAGGGGTCTGCGAAGATCAGTCGAAGCCATCGCCGAATCGGCGTATCAAATGAGCTATGCAATCCTATCTTAAGCTTCTCGCTACCATCCTCGAAAGCGGTACTGACAGGGCCGACCGTACCGGCACCGGGACGCGTAGCCTGTTCGGCTATCAGATGCGTTTCGATCTGACGCAGGGGTTTCCGCTGCTGACCACCAAGAAACTGCATTTGAAGTCAATTATTTATGAACTTCTGTGGTTCATTCGCGGTGAGACCAATGTGCGCTGGCTGCAGGAGCGCGGGGTTAGAATCTGGGACGAATGGGCCGACGGGAATGGCGATCTCGGGCCGGTCTATGGCTCCCAATGGCGCAGCTGGTCGGCACCCGATGGCCGCAAGATCGATCAGCTCGCCAATGTGATTGAATCGATTAGAAACAAGCCGGATTCACGACAGCATATCGTGTCGGCCTGGAACCCGGCCGAGGTCGATAATATGGCGCTGCCGCCCTGTCACTGCC
Organism: Candidatus Devosia symbiotica; assembly: GCA_025050575.1. GTDB lineage: Bacteria > Pseudomonadota > Alphaproteobacteria > Rhizobiales > Devosiaceae > Devosia > Devosia symbiotica. Next base: position 11,816 of record JALBVE010000004.1, on the reverse strand, counting down.
TGTTTCAGTTCTATGTGGCCAATGGCAAATTGAGCTGCCAACTCTATCAGCGTTCTGCCGACAGTTTTCTGGGCGTGCCATTCAACATCGCCTCCTATGCGCTACTGACCCATATGGTGGCACAGGTGATCGGGCTCGAGGTGGGCGATTTCGTGCATTCGTTTGGCGATATGCATCTGTATGCGAACCATTTCGAACAGGCGCAATTGCAGTTGACCCGCGAACCGCGCCCGCTGCCGACATTGGTGATCAATCCAAACGTGACGCGGCTAGAGGATTTCGTGTTCGAGGACTTTGCTTTTGAAGGCTATGATCCGCATCCGACTATCAAGGCGCCGATTGCCGTATGAGCCAGGGCCTATCGTCACTCAGCGACCTGGTGGCGCGAGTGTCCGACGCCTACGCACAACGCAATGGCATAGCGCGCGATGATGACTGGTATCTGCTCAAACTGCATGAAGAGCTTGGGGAATTGACGGCCGAATATCTCAAGCTTTTGGAAAGATGACGTCTCAAGGGCGCGACGCCTGAGGTCATTCGCACGGCGCTCGAGGATGAGGCTGCCGATGTGCTCGCTATGTTGCTGTTTGCGCGGCGCAATGGAATTGATCTCGATGCGGCACTGGCCCGGAAATGGTTTAAGCACCTTCTTGACGGCTAAGGGATAGGCTTAGATAGGCTGTGCTGGTTAATATGCTAGGAAAGTTTCTGGTTTTTGCCGCAACCGTCTGAAATTCTTGGTATTTAGGGGGAGAGTTTCATGAAATTGCTGCATACAGTCGGACTGCTGCTGGTCTCCACGCTGCCAGCCTTGAGCAATGATACATCGGCTGTGTTGACCATTGGCGGTTTGGAATTTGTGACCAATGCGGATATCGTGATGGCCAGCGAAGAGCTGTTTATTACGGTCGACGAGATCCGCGTGGTCTATGCAGTTCCGCAATGATGGGGCAGAGGACCAGGGCGTGCTGGTGGCCTTCCCCATGCTCGACATCGTGCCATCGATATTATGAGCCGGCGGCGTTCCGGCAGGGAACAAACGACAATCTATTTGAATTCAAGACGATATTTGACGGGTATCCGGTCGATGCCGCGCTGCATCAATACATCTTTGCGATTGGCGCGGACCGAACCAAAATGCTGACCCAGATGGGTCTGCCGCTGGTGCCGATCAGCGCAGCCGCCAACGCTGCTATCAATGCGCTAGACGACGATGCCCGGGCTAGGTTACTGCACCTGGGCATGCTGATGCCTGATCAATATGACGAAGGCGACGGAATTTAAAGAGCATGGCTTTCCCGCCTAGACCTGCAAGGTCACCTAATACCTAGGAAGCTAATTTCCCGGCGGGGTGGACTGTAGAGGTTGTCCATAGCTATCGGACCAGCGTCGGCGGCGCAGCGGGGGTGAGTTTTTTGTCCGAATCCTCGGATGGCTATGACCCGGCGCGCGACTACGCCCAGAAATACTGTACCGATGCCGATTTCATCAGCCCCGTGCGCAAGACCCTGAGCAGTCCTGATGAGCCCTGGTCAGTGCCCTTCACCGAAAGCTGGATCTCCTATATCCTAACCACAGGCGATAATTAAGCTGGCAATGGCATCGAAAAATTCCGTCTGGTGGTTGACAAGGGCGATCCGCAGAACCTGGTGTCGTTTTGCGACGAGGGTGTCAAAAAAGATCGGGCCGACCATATTCGAGATGGTGCAAGACAATTTCTGGCCCGATCAGGAACTCAATATCCTCATTCTCGATCGCCGAACGGACATATAATGGGCCTAACAATCCGACCAGCTACGGCCCCAACGCCGCGACCATCGTGGCGTTTATTGAGGTTTTGGCGGCAAATGAAAAGCTCAGTCATGAGGCTCAGGCAACCGAGGTGGACATCGCCCGTGACCTGTTCAGCGCTGATCCAAAAGTATTCTGCGAGATTGCTGAGTGGGAGGACAAGCTGGTGAGCTTTGCGCTCTGGTTTTACATCTACTCGGCCTTTCAGGGCCGGCATGAGGATATGGCTGGAAGATCTCTATGTTGACTCGGCTCTGCGGGGCAAAGGTCTGGGCAAGGCGCTGCTGATCCATCTGGCCCAATGCTGTGTTGCCGAAGGGTTGAAGCGGTTCGAGTGGTGGGTGCTCGACTGGAACGAGCCATCTATCGTCTTTTACAAGGCGCAGGGTGGAGTGATGTAGGATGAATGGACCAAGGTGCGACCCGATAGGGTCGCTCTAGCGGAGCTGGGGTCGGTATGAGCGTGCGCATTGCGATGATAGTGGGCGTGGCCGAGAATGGCGTGATCGGCAGCGACCAGACTATTCCCTGGCGCATTCCATCCGATATGGCGTTCTTCAGGCGAACTACGATGGGCAAGCCCATCATCATGGGACGTAAGCAATTTGAGACGATGGGCAAGCCACTGCCGGGGCGGACCAATATCGTGGTGACGCGTCAACGAGACTATCAGCCCGAGGGTGTCGTGGTGGTCGACAGTCTGGATACAGCCGTGCAAACGGCGCATGGCATCGCTGAACGGGATGGCGTGGAAGAGATTATGATTATTGGCGGTGGTGACATCTATGCCCAGATGCTGGACCGAGCCGACCGGCTCTATGTCTCGCACATTGCATTGGCGCCAGACGGTGACGTACGGTTCGCGGTGATCGATCCAGCCATCTGGATAATGGTGGAGCGGCCCGAGACAAGCCCTAGTCCCAAGGATGAGGTGGCTTACTACATCAACGTGTATGAGCGGCGTATCGCCGCTACGCATTGATCGCGCAGAGCGTTTACCTATATAAGGCAGCAAGGACGATTTGATTATCCGAAAGGGACGTAATGCCGTGGGAGAATAACGGAGGCGAGGGTAGCCGCAATAATGGCGGCCCCTGGGGGCAGGCACCCGGCGGCAGTGGCGGTGGTCTGCGCCGTCCAGGGGGTGGCAACACGCCCAATCTCGAGGATATTCTCAACCGCAGCCGCGACCAGTTTCGCAACGGGTTGCCCGGCGGACGCCAGGCGTTGATCGGGGGGGCGCTGGCGCTGCTGGTATTCTGGGGGCTCAATTCGGTCTATACGATTGATCCGCAGGAAGTCGGCGTCGAGCTGCGCTTTGGTACGCCCAAGGCCGAACTTTCCATGTCTGGCCTGCATTTCCTGCTGTGGCCAGTGGAAACTGTCGAGCGTGCGGTAACAACCGTTAATCAGACCCAGATTGGTGCTTCGGATGCCAGCGGCTCGGCGCGCAATAGTTCTTTGGACTCAAGCGAAGGGTTGATGCTCTCGGGCGATCAAAACATTGTCAGCGTGCAGTTCTCGGTGTTCTGGGCCATCGATGATCCGGTGAAATACCTGTTCAACGTGCGCGATCAGGAATCTATGGTGCGTTTTGCTGCTGAAAGCGCGATGCGCGAAGTGGTTGGCCGCCGTCCAGCGCAAGACATTTACAGCGATGACCGCAGTGGCGTGTCTGCCGAAGTACTGTCGATCATGCAGGGCATTCTGCAAAATTACGATCTGGGTGTGAATGTTAGCCAGGTGCTGATCGAGAATGCTGGCCCACCGGCTGAAGTGATTGATGCGTTCAACGAAGTCCAGCGCGCGCGCCAGGACGAGACGCGTCTGCAGGAAGAGGCGCGCTCTTATGCCAATACCTTGCTGGGCGATGCCCGCGGTCGCGCCGCAGCGCTGCGCGAAGATGCGGCAGCCTATACTAATCGCGTGGTGCAGGAGGCAACCGGTGAATCCCAACGTTTCAACGCCGTTTATGCCGAATACGTCAATTCGCCCGAGGTGACACGCAAGCGGCTGTATTTGGAGACCATGGAGCAGGTGCTCGGTGGCTCGGAAAAGGTGCTGATCGAAAGCGGCGCCGATGGCAATCCAGTGGTGCCTTATCTGCCGCTGCCTGAATTGCGGTCTGGCAACAAGACCGATGCGACCACTTCGACGACGGGAAACTAAGTCATGCAAAACCGTCTTATCTTACTCGGCGCTATTGTGTTCGCGGCACTCTATGTTGTGTTTTCCTCGATCTACATCGTAGATACGCGACAGCAAGCCATCGTGATGCGCTTTGGCCAGATCACCGATGTGCGTACCAAGCCGGGCCTATACTTCAAGATTCCGACCGACTTTGTAGACAGCGTGCAGGTCATCGAAGGCCGGCTGCTGCGTTATGACATCGCCAATATGCGAGTACAGGTTTCTGGCAATGCCTTCTACCAGGTTGACGCCTTCCTGACTTATAAGATCTCCGATCCGCGGCCGTTCCGTGAACGGGCCACTGGCCAATTATCGGTTGCTGAAGATCGTATCGGGGCCAGTCTCGATTCTGCATTGCGCCAGGTTTATGGCTTGCGTGAATTCAATGCTGCGCTGTCCGAACAGCGGGCACAGATGATGCAGGAAGTGCGCGATCTGGTCCGTCCTGACCTTGCCAAGCTGGGCATCGACGTTGTCGATGTACGGATCCTGCGCACCGATCTGGATTCCGATGTGTCGGCGACTACGTTTGAACGCATGCGAGCCGAACGTCTTGCCGAGGCCGCACTGCTGCGGGCTCGTGGCCAGGAACAGGCCCAGTCGTTGCGCGCCATCGCAGATCGCCAGTCGGTGGAAATCGTGGCAGCTGCAACCCGTGATGCGGAAATCATCCGTGGTACGGGCGATGCCGAGCGCATCCGGTTGTTTGCGGCGGCCTATAGCCAGAACCCGGAATTCTTCGAGTTCTATCGCTCCATGCAGGCCTATCGTACGGCTCTGCCAGGCACCGGTACGACGATGGTGCTGTCGCCAGACAGCGCGTTCTTCAGCTATTTCGGTTCTAACGGCACACTGCCTGAGGCCACCGTCAATCCGGCGGCGCCGATCCAGCCGACGCCAGCGCCCATCATGACCTTGCAGGATGATTCGCAGCTGATTCTAACAGTCGGCACGGACGTTCCAAAACCCGCCGAGGCGGCACCAGCTGCCACGACGGCGCAATAGTCGGTCTCTGCCGGTGCAGTCGTCTGCGCCGGCCTTTTGTATTTAGGGATCAGGTCGACAAGTCGGTCGAACGTTACCGCACGATGTCTTCGTCGGTATAGCCCTGCAGGTAGAGCAGGGCGGTAAGGTCTGCATGATCGATGCGGATACCTGCTTTGGCAGCGACTGCGGGTTTGGCGTGCAGCGCTACGCCGAAACCGGCTACGCGGATCATCTCCAAGTCGTTGGCGCCATCGCCCACGGCCATAGTGCGGCTGAGTGGGACATTGCGTTCGCTGGACAGCGCCATCAGGCGCTCACGCTTGGTGGATTTGTCGACGATGGGCTTTGCCACGGTACCCGTGAGGCGATCGCCGTCAAACTCGAGCACATTTGCGACGGCTTCGTCAAAGCCAATGCGCTTGGCAAAAAAATCGGCGAAGAACGTGAACCCGCCCGAGACCAGCGCTGTGTAAGCGCCATAGGCCTTTATGGTTTGGATCAGGACGCGACCGCCGGGGGTCAGGGTGATCTGTTCGCGACGTACTTCTTCGATTACCTTGCGCTCAAGCCCTTTGAGCAGGGCGACGCGGGTGTCGAGCGCTGCGGCGAAGTCGAGTTCGCCGCGCATAGCGCGATCAGTAATATCGGCGACCTGATCCTTGATCCCTAGGGCCGCAGCGAGCTCGTCGATGCACTCCTCATTGATCATAGTGGAATCCATGTCGGCGATCAGGATCTGCTTGCGGCGACCCTCGGTGGGGACCAGTGCAGCATCAACCTTGGCCTTGCCGATAATCTGGCGCGCCAATTCTAATGCTTGGGTTGAAGTGGGCTCGATGATCTCGCAAGCAATGGAATGATCTAGCCAGTTGAGTTCGCCGCCGGTTTCCTGCGCCACTGCGGCAGCGAGAGCTGGGTCGAGTTCGGAATCGGTAGGATTGGCGATGAGGCAAAGAACTGGCATAGGAATTGCTCCTGGGAGGATACGCGTGATGGGCCGCAGGCGCGCCATTCTAATAGCGGGTCCGACTGCCAGTGGCAAGTCGGCGCTGGCGCTCGCCATGGCGCAAGCTCAAGGCGGGGTGATCGTCAATGCCGACTCTATGCAGGTTTATGACATCTTGCGTGTTGTGACTGCGCGTCCGGGGGTTGAGGAGGAGGCTCTGGCCCCCCATCGCCTCTATGGCATCGTGCCGGCGACGACACGGTTCTCCACTGGTCAGTGGCTGACAGCGGTGCGTGAGGTTATCGGCAATACAGGCGAGATGCCGTTGATTTTCATTGGTGGAACAGGGCTTTACTTCGATGCCTTGCTGAACGGATTCGCCGACATACCCGATCTGCCGGCAGATATCGCGGTTCAAGTTCAACAAGAAATTCAAGCACTGGACGGCGCTCAGCGACTGACTCTGTTGCAGGCCGAAGACCCTGAGGCGGCGGCCCTGCTCAAGGTGGCCGATCCGCAGCGCCTAATCCGAGCGCTGGCGGTGAAGCGGGCCACCGGCCGCACGCTGTCGAGTTTTCAGGATGATAAGCAGCCTGGTGCGCTCGACGATTTTGACATCGAACGCATGGTGCTAGACCCTGAGCGCGAGCTGTTGCGTGATCGGATCGGCAGGCGCTTTGCGGCCATGTTCACCGGTGGGGCCATTGAGGAAGTGCAGGCCCTGCGAGCGCTCGATCTCGATCCTGGCCTGCCGATCACCAAGGCGATCGGAGTGCGCGAAATCGGCGACTGGCTTGATGGCGTTAGAGGGCAGGATGACGCCATTACCTTGGCTACCATCGCCACCCACCAATATGCCAAGCGTCAGCGCACCTGGTTTCGCAATCGGTTTGGCGACTGGCCGCGTCGCGTGCTGAAGGCGGAGCCGTTCGCGCATAGCAAAGCGGGTTACTAGCATCACGGTGGCAACAATGCCCAGGCTGGCAGTCAGACCTAGTCAGATGCCGACCGCGCTATTCGAGCACAAAGCCTATGATGTATGCTACGGGCAAGCCAATGAACTAATAGCTGACAATGGCCATGATCATGGGGATTGTTGTGTCGCTGAGGCTGCGCAGGGCATGAGCGGCCACGATCTGAGCGCCATCAACAATCTGAAACAGGCCGGCGACCGCTAGAAAAGTGACGGCCAGGCTTAGGGCATTAGCGTTGGCTGCCGAGCGCGGATCAAGAAACCAACTGACAATGAGCGGGCCCATAGTGAGAAACAGAATGCAGCTCAGCGTCATGAAGCCGGTGCCAAGGACGAAGGCGGTCCAGCCGGCCTTGCGCACGCCTTCGGGGTCACTGCGGCCATAAGCCGTGCCGACGCACGCAGTGGCGGCAATTCCTAGGCCCAGCGGCACCATGAAGGCCATGGAGGTGCATTGCAGGGCAACGGCATGGGTGACTACCTCGTCGGTGTCCAGCAAGCCCATCAGCAGGGCAGCGGCGGTGAACAAGCCGACCTCGGACAGTTACAGTAAGGCTGATCGGGATGCCGATGCGGAAGATTTCGCGGAAGCGCGGCCAATCGGGCCTTCAGAAACGGATCATCAGGTTGAAACGCTTGAAGCGGCAGTAACGCAGCACGTAGGTCAGCATCAGGGCAAACATTAGCACATTGGTTAATGCGGTGGCGATAGCCGAGCCGCGCAGTTCCAGGCGCGGGAAGCTAAAATTGCCAAAGATCAGGGCGTAATTAGCCATGGCGTTGAAGACAACCCCGCCCAGGGTGACTCACAGGATGATGCGCGTAGGGTCAAAGGCAAACAGCAGCGAATGCAAGGCAATGTGCCTGGGCCATCAGCAGGGCGACGGCGCCGACAATGCCAAAACCGAGCACGAGAAAAGGCATTAGAAATGTGGTGGCCAATGTGCCAGTGGCCAGAAAGTTTGGCCCAAGCCAACCGGCCATGATGACATCCGTAGCCGTCAGGGCATTTTGCGCCAATTGCGTGACTACCAGTGGCCAGTGGCGGAAGGGGCGCGGGCCGCAGGTTCTGCGGAAGCATAGTCATGGATATGAAAACCGAAATGGATGCACGTATCTTGGTGCTGGCAGTAGGCTTGGCTGGGATGAGCGGGGTGATGGCGCTAGCCGCGGTGTCCCGTGGTGGGGGGTCGCGCAATCTGGCGGCTATCGCTGCGATCTCTTTGGCGCATGGGTCGGCACTGCTGGTCTTGGGTTTGCTGGGGCATTGCCTATTTCCAGGTACTGCGCCGCTGGGCGGCGTGGCGATGATTCTGGGTTGGTTGATCGTAGCAGTGGCGGGTGCGCTGGGGTCCCAGCAATCTGGTTAAAATTGAACTGGAACCATTTGCTGGCTCGGGCATTCTCAAGTTGAGATTTCCTCGGAGAATTCCATGCATAAGATTCTAATTATCGCCGCAATCGTTCTGTCGCTCGCGGCTTGCACCATGACCCAGCAGGGTGCTGCTGTAGGAGCGGGTGCTGGCGCAGTCGTTGGTGCAGTCACCACGGGCAGTGTCGTCGGCACGGCTGTTGGCGCCGGTATTGGCGGTGTTGTCGGCGCCGCTGCGAGCAATCTTCTTGGCAAGCGTGCGGGTTATTTCGACCAGTGCGTTTATCAGCGTGCCAATGGCAGCCGCTATTACGACACTTGTCCGAAGGGCTAAATTAAACTTACAGCATCGCCACGTGCTGCAACGCGCCAGATCGGCGTTGAACGCCCAGTCCCAACTTGTTTGGCGGTCGAGCGTTTTCATTGACAAGGAAAAGCCTTGAATTTGCGAGAGATAGCCGGCATATGTTATGCCTACGACACTGTCTCGCGCTATCTGATCGACCGGTTGATCCGGGAACTTGGCTATCTCCTGATTTGTGAATCGTTAGTCCGGACCTGACTTCGGATCCGTTTTCAACCCTTAGCCGCCCTAGCGGCGACCACTTGTAAGGACTAAGTTCTATGGCTGTTATCACAGGTACCGTAAAATTCTTCAATACTACCAAAGGCTTCGGCTTCATCTCTCCTGAAGATGGCAGCAAGGACGCCTTTGTGCACATTTCGGCCGTTCAGCGTTCTGGCCTGCAGGGCTTGTATGAAGGCGACAAGGTCACCTATGAGCTCGAGACCGGTCGCGACGGCAAAGAGTCGGCAACCAACCTTACTCTGCTCAGCTAATATCTGCTGCTTTGATTTACGGAAGGGCCCTTTGTGAGGCCCTTTTTGTGGGCGTTCGGTCGCAGAGAGCTTTGCCTGCGATAGTGGTGTGTTATGTGACGGCAGAAGGCTTCTCAGTCAAAGGGACGTCGATGTTCAAGAATTTCCTGCGCAATTGGAGCTCCAAGGTTGAAACGCCGGCGGAGCACCGCCAGGCTGGCGCCTTGCCCTATGCTCTGATCGACGGGCGGTTGAGTGTTTTGCTGATCACCTCACACCGCAATGGGCGCTGGATTTTTCCCAAGGGGGCGATTGAAGCCAATATGTCGCCCAGCCAAAGCGCAGCCATGGAAGCTCTAGAAGAAGCTGGGGTCGTTGGCAAGATCGAGGAAACGCCGATCGGCAGCTATCGCACTGATTCGGATATTGATGATTCGGCCCTGGTGGATGTCGACATCTATCCCATGCTGGTCGAGACTCAGCTTGAGAGCTGGAAAGAACAGAATCAGCGGTTGCGGCATTGGGCTGTGATGTCCGAGGCGGAGCGTCTGCTGGTGGATCCAGCCTTGCGCCACATCGCCAAATCGCTCGCCAGGCGGCAGGCGTAAGCCTAGCCGATCACTAGTTTCAGGCTGAGAAACACCAGTGCAGCCAGCAGCGCTGACGCCGGAACTGTAATCACCCAGGCCGCCGCGATTCCCAGCACATGCTGACGCCGAACGAGACGCCGTCTTGCTTGCTGACGCTCCTTGGCCAACGCATCTTCGGGCGTGGCATTGAGCATTGTTGGGTCCACGAAACGTGCCTGGGCGGGGACGGCATTGCCCTTCATTTCACGCAGAGCAATGTATTCGCGCAGGAAGCCCACACCAAAGATGGCGCCCACGGCAATGTGGGTGGATGACACCGGTAGGCCCAACGCCGAGGCGGCCAGAACGGTGCAGGCGGCTGACAGTGCTACGCAATAGGCGCGAATCTCGTTGAGCTTGGTAATCTGTTCGCCAATTTTGCGGATAAGGCGTGGCCCGAATAAGGCAAGCCCCAAGGCGATACCGACTGCACCGATAAACAGCACCCATAGTGGCAGGGCTAGTCCGACCGACTCTATATGGTCAGTCTGGATTGTGGTGACGATGGCCGTGAACGGCCCCACCGCATTGGCGACATCATTGGCGCCGTGGGCAAAAGAAAGCAGGGCGGCCGCGACGATCAGCGGTACGCGGAACAGCTTGGCGATGTGTTTTTTGCGGTTCTCGATGGTCAGCGACTGGCGTCGCACCATGGGCATGGCGATGATCCATCCCAAGGCCGCAAAAGCTAGACCCAACAATACGACCAGTGGCAGATCCGGCTTCCAGATGCGCTTGAGGCCCTTGGTGGCCAGGTACATGGCAAAAACGCCTGTCATCAGAGCTACCAGAATTGGCACCCAGACGCGCGCTGCCGAAATTTTGTCGATGCGATTGGTGATGGTGATGCGGATGATGGTGAGCAGGACAGCGGCAAAAATGCCGCCAAGCACAGGGGAGATCACCCAGTTAGCCGCGATGGTGCCGATGACGGGCCAGGCGACGAAACTAAAGCCAGCTGACGCAACGCCGGCGCCGACAACACCGCCGACCACCGCATGTGTGGTTGAAACGGGCGCGTCGATAATGGTGGCCAGATTGATCCAGAGTGCGGAGGCGAGCAAGGCGGCCATCATCACTAGAACAAAGGTGCTGCCGTCGAGTTGATCGCCGATCAGCAGGTCGCAGGCCACCGTGTTGACCACGTCGCCACCGGCAAGCATAGCGCCTGCGGCTTCGAAAGTGCCTGCGATCAGGAGGGCGCCTAACATGGTCAGCGCCTTGGAACCAACCGCGGGGCCCATATTGTTGGCAACGTCATTGGCACCGACATTGAGCGCCATATAGCCGGCGATCACGGCAGCGATGACCACTAGATAGCTAGTGGGTCCGTCGGCGACCACGAAATTGGCCCAGACTGCAGCGGCTAGCAGGAATATCAGAGCAATGCCCGGACCTGCCAAGGAGCGAGCAAGGTCATGGGTGACGACTTCGAGGCCGGAGACCCGCTTGAGGTCTTTATCCAGCGCGGGCTTTGCCATTGTCACATATCCGTCACATGAAGTGTTTGGTGGGCAATACCATTGTCAGTACAAATGGCTACCCCCTAGTTGCACGCTACCCCAGTTGATTGCACAGGTGGTGCTCATATCTGCTCTCGAGACCTTGCATCACCAAAGCTATCGCCCCCAGATGGACGGCGATAGTGCTGCCATCGAAGCGGCAGTCGATCTGATGCTTAAGGCCGAACGGCCGATCTTTTATACCGGTGGTGGTGTGATCAATGTGAGCCCGCAGGCTTCCGCGCACCTTCGCGAATTGGCCGAGTTGACGGGCTTTCCGGTGACCTCGGCCCTGATGGGCCCGGGGCGTTCCAGCGTCGAACAAGCAGTGGATAGGTATGCTGGGCATGCACGGTACTTACGAAGCCAATCTAGCGATGCATGACTGCGATGTGATGATCAATCGCTGTTCAAACCGGGCCAAGCTCGACGCGGCGATTGCCGAGATGTTCGACTATGACGATCCGGTGCTGTTTGATGTGCTCGTGGAAAAAGGACGAAAACTGCCTGCCGATGATCCTTATCGGGCAGGCCGCATGATGAGATCATCCTGCCAGATACGGCCAATATCGGGTCCATCATCGACGAGAAGGCCCGCCACCATAAT